>JBGTGS010000029.1:0-26236 GCA_041746615.1 Opitutaceae bacterium
CCGATTCTGCCAAAGAATATCGGTTTGGCCATCGCCGTCGATATCACCGATCCCGGCGACGACCCAGTTGATGTCATGAAACCCGTAATCCACGCCTCCAGGTAAGCGGGCAAGGCCGTCCATGAGCCAGAGATAGACGTGACCGGTCAGCCGGTTCTGCCAAAGTAAGTCCATGGAGCCATCGCCATTGATATCGTTCCCTGCCGAACGCAGGGCAAGACGCACGACGAGACTTTCTATGCTATCGGCCACATTGGTCACCACGACAGAATAGTTGCCCAGATTGTCGAGACCCACATTCTCAATGGTGTAGACACTTTCTGTAGCCCCATCGATTAACTCGCCATTTCGATACCATTGGTAGGTGGGGGCGGGTGTGCCGCTGGCTGCCACGCTGAAACTGGCGGTGCCGTCCAAATCGACGACCTGTACCACCGGCTGGGTGACGATGGCTGGCGGGATGTTTACCACGAGGATGGAACCGGCGCTGCTGACGGGATCACTGAACAAGGTTTGAGCAACGAGGGTGTAAGTGGCGGCATCCGCCATAGAGACGCCGGTGAGGGTCAGGCTGCTGGTTGTTGCGCCGGAGACGATGCCTCCATCAACCAGATTTTCACCATTTTTCTGCCATTGAAAAATTGCAGCGGGCTGAGAAGAAACACTGGCTGTAAAACTAATCGTGGATCCAACATTGACGCTTCTATTTGCCGGCGGCTGCGTATTGAAAGTGGGTGCCGTGGGGGTACCGACGAAGAGCAAGGCGTTCGCTGATTCAGTGCTGCCGAAAGAGTTGGTAATTACGCAACGGAATCGGAAATTATGCATGCCGGCGGTGGCTGCGGTAATGGTCAGAGTGTCAGTAAGGGCCCCTGAATAAACTCCAGTGTTGGATAAATTCACGTAACTAACCCCTGCATTGAAACTGACCTGCCAACGATAGGTGGGTTCGGGATTCCCGCTCGCGGTTATTGAAAACGAGGTGTTTCCACCGCTGAGGACAGCTTGGGGTTCTGGGTGTGTTTGAATGGTCGGCGGGGCGTTAACAGTCAGGATGGCGGGGGCGGAATTAACTGTACGCAGGATGTTGATGGCAACGGCACGGTACTGGAAAGAATTGAGCTCGGAGGTGGCCGGACTGATGGTCAGGGTTGGGGTGCTGACGCCGGAGTAGGGGCCGGAATTGGTGAGATTAGTCCAAGTTGCGCCGGAATTTGTGCTTACCTGCCATACAAGGGCAGGAAATGGAATGCCGCTGGAAACCACCGTCAGGACGGCATTATTGCCGGTGAGAATCTCAGTGTTCACCGGCGCGGCATTGATGGTGGCTCCATTGCTCACTACGATTGAGTAGGGCGAGTCACCGGCAAAATTGTAGGCGCGGATCCGGTAGGAATAGAGGACACCGCCCACCGCGGTGTTATCGATAAAGTTGGTCACATTGGCTCCCACCTCGCCAATCTCTACAAAGCCACCCTCACCCTCGGCCCGCTCTATCTTGAATCCGATCTCGTCCCAGGCATTATCGTCCCAAGTGAGTGTGAACGGGGCGGCAAGGGAGGAAGCGGCGAGCAGAGAAAGCGAAAAAGCGACCGGACTTGAAATGTGTCTGATCCATGATCGTGCCCAAATGCTGACCTCAGACAGGCAGGTGATAAACGATGGCGCAGCGAGTTTCATGGTGAGTGGATCCTAAGGATTGGCGCCGAACGGCGATCAAAGGCTGAGCTGTGGGTTAGCGGGAGCGGGCGGCCGACGCAAGGGATGGGGGTAGGTGTAAGGCGTATAGCTCAGCACCCAGTCAGCCCCGTCCCAGATGTAAAGTTGGCCGGAGGTGTTTTCCGGCAGCGTCGTGTTCCATGAGGCTTCGTTGGTGACCCAAAAGCCTACTCCCTCTTTTGTCGGTGTGATTGCCAGCATTTGCGCCTTGGTTCCCAGACCAACTCCGCCGGCGCCAGTGAAGTCAGCGCCAAACGTATGTTTAAAATAGTCCCGATCCGCAGCGATGATGTCCTCCATCGTGAAAGTGGCCTCTGCGTCGCCGGTATTCGTGCGATGCTGCGTTATGGCACCGTCTGGGATATTCGACCATTGCATTCCCCAGTCTTCACCGCCTCTAAAATTATTCCAGATATAGAAAGGCTCTGAACCACCAACTTTGGGGTCCATGCCAACACCAATCTGGTCGTTGATCGGATAATTGGTAGGGGTTTGGAATGTACTCAAGAAATTGCCCCAAGTATTGAGACTTCCGTACTCATCAAAAACTAAGAAAGGGTGTTTTACGCCGGTGCCTCCGACATTGTCGGAAACGTTTCCAAATACCATTCCAGTACCTCCACGCATATGTATGGCAGTCCAGAACCCGGCAACGCCTGTCCAGAGGTTTCCGTAAACCTCCATGTGACGTACTCCACGAGCGGGTGTGTTGCTGGCCAATCCATGTCCATCTACCTTTGATGTCCCAGTGATGGTGCAGAATCGGACTACACCACGGGAATTGGAATTAAAGTCGCAGACGTAGCCAGGACCATTGATGGTGCAATTTTCTATAAAGACTGCATCTGCAGTCCCCATGGATGAAGGGGTTTGCCACGAGTCTGATGGACCTCTCGCAAGAATAGGTTCGTCACTCCCGAAAGTCGTGTTGAGCGTGCAATTATCGATCAGTCCATAGCTATTCGCTGAAACGAAATAACCAACCGTATTGGCAGAGTTGTAGGTAATGTTAGTAATGCGCCATCCGTTTGTTGTGCTGGTTACAAATGCCGATGTGCTGGCGGTTCCCGGTTGGGTTGCAGTAAAGTTTCTAACAATTGCTGCTGCACTGATTCTGATAACAGCATTGCCGAACGTCCCGGCAGTGGGGGAAATATTTATGGTCGTCAGTCCCTCACCCGCCCCTGCAAGGGTGATGGCTTTGTTGACCGAGACAAAGGTTCCACCTGCTCCCCAAGTGAAGCTACCTGCAGGGATGAGCACGGTGTCTCCTACCGAGGCATTGGCGATGGCAGCAGAGACGTCGGCTTGAGAGCCATCCGTCGTATAGATTGAACCGTTTTTGGTGAAGGCTTGTAGGGAGTGCGAACAAACGAGCACAGACAAAAGCAGGGAGGTGAACAGTAGACGGCGAGATATGAAATTGGGCATGGCTTTAACTTGGGTTGGCTTTACGTAAGGGTGGGGTATTCACCTACCTTTTTGCCAGTCATTTCTGCGGATAATCTACGGCAGTAGCGCAGGTTAAACAGGCGACCACAGGTTCATGACGATGTCTGGTGGCTGCGCAGCCATTGCTCCAATACGATCAGACTGAAGAGAATCTTGTGGTGATCCGCCTGACCGGTGGTATGCCGCTGCATCATAGCGTTCACCGAATCATGGCGCATATATTTGTAAATCAGGGATTTGTTGTCGCCAAGATAATCACCGATCCTTCCCTGCAAGGATTCCCGGAACCAGTCATCTACCACATTGACGGCGAAGCCGCGTTTCTTTCGGTTAAGGATCTCCGCGGGCAGAAATTTTTTGCTCACGAGACGGTGCAGCCATTTTCGCACGCCATAGCGTACTTTGAATGATGAATTCAATTGCTGGACGTGTTCCACCACCTCCCGATCCAAAAAGGGGACTCGCCCCTCCAGCGAATGCGCCATGGACAGCTTGTCACCGTACATCAGCAATTCGTCCGGCAACGATGATCGCAGTTCAAGCAGCTGAAAGGCACTGAGCTCATCCAGGCGGGCCATGGCCGGACGATGTTCCTCCCAGCACCCCAAGGCCTCGCCGTCGGCTCCGCCGGGCAGGAGCCCGGGCTGAAACAGAGCATCCAGAGTACTCCCTGGCACCAGCGAGAAGACTTGCTGGAAGCGCCGCAGCTGATCGTCCTCCCCCAGCGAGTGCAGGCCGCGTTTGATCGCGTCGTTGCGCGGAAGGCGGCGGGCAATGGCGGCGCCGGGTGTGCGCAGCCAGGCAGGCAACGACCGCCAGGCGGCGCCGTAGTGTACGCCCAAATGACGGGTGTATCCGCCAAACAATTCATCCGGGCCCTGGCCGATCAAGGCCACCTTCACCACTTCCCGTGCGCTCTGGCAGACGAAGTACATCGGCACAACCGACGACGAGGCAACGGGCTCTTCCAAAGAATCGATGATGCGAGGCAGTGCCTCTGCAAAGGTGTCCTGGTCCAGATGCACCATATGGTGCTGCGCCCCGAATATCTCCGCCGACCGTGCAGCATCTACAAGTTCGTCATCCTTGAATGAATCCCCGTAGCCTACGGTGAAGGTGTGCCAATCGCGGCCGGTCTCATTCATTAAGCCCAGCAGCAGACCGGAGTCCATGCCGCCGCTGAGGAGCAGACCGACGGGGACGTCGCTGATGAGGTGCCGCTTCATCGCGGCCTTGTAGAGCTCGAGCAGCTTTTCCCCGGCCTCCTCAGCCTTGGGTTGAGGATCAAAGGGCCTGGGTTCGAAGCGATAATATCGGCTCACCTCAGCGCGGCCGTGCTCCACGACCAGCTTCTCCCCGGCCGCGAGTTTGCTGATGCCTGCGAACATCGTGCGCGGTGCCGGTGTGTAGCGGTAACGAAGAAAGAGGGCGATCGCCTGTATGTCCACGGACGGTCTGGAGGGCAGTGCAGCCCGCACACAGCGGATTTCGGATCCAAAGCTCAGGGATCCACCCTGTAGCGAAAAATAAACGGGCTTGATGCCCATGGGATCGCGGGCGACGACCAAGCGGCGCTTCGCCACGTCCCAGATGGCGAGACCGAACATGCCGTTGAAACGTTCCAGGACCGCATCACCCCATTGCTTGTAACCATGGACGATGACCTCTGTGTCGGAGTTCGTCCTGAAAACATGGCCGCGGGATTGGAGCTCCGTGCGCAGCTCCTTGTAATTGTAGATTTCGCCGTTGAAGACGACCCACACCGTCTGTTCCTGATCGGACATCGGTTGATGCCCTGCGGACAGATCGATGATGGAAAGCCGGCGGAAGCCCAGGCCAAGCGACCCGTCGAGGTGCATCCCGGAGTCATCGGGACCGCGGTGCGCGATGGTGTCCATCATGCGCCCGATGGCGCGGGGCTCAACCGGGGCGTTGGAGGCGAAGTTAAATTGTCCGCAGATGCCGCACATGGGTGGGGGTGTTTTTCGTTCCTTGTTCCTGGCTTTTCGTTCTTCGTTCCTGGTTTTTCGTTCCTTGTTTGTGGTTCCTCGTTCGTGGTTCGTGGTTTATCTCAATCGGGCTTCAGGGACGGTTTGATTTAAGAAGGAAGGAAATGAAACCACCAATCTTGCTTTTGGCATGATTCGAAAGCTCATAGAGACGATCAAACTGCAATTGATCGATATAGCCTTGGTCGAAGGCGACATAAAGTTGGCTTTGTACCTCGGAGCAGGAGCGCTGGGCGTAACGTAGGAAGCGCTTAAATTCGGCGTTGCTGCCGCCATCAAAACCTTCGGCGATGTTGTGCATGATTGAACCGGAAGCGCGTTGAATCTGATCCTTCAACCCGTAGTCCGCCGCAAAAGGGCTGTCCTTCGTTACGGAATAGACACCTCGAGCGAGTTCGCGGGCAAGCTGCCAGCACTCGATATCTTCGAATCGTTCAATTTTCATGAGCCCAACCGATAACCAAGTTTTGTGAATTTAGAACCGACAACCCAGCACCAAGAACAAGGAGCCCCGAACAAGAAACCAAGAACAAGGAACCAAGAACATGAAACTAGGAACAAGGACCCACGAACATGTAACTAAGAACTAAGAACACCCCTTCCTCCCCTCAGCCTCCGTCCAGAGACAAAGCGCCCGGAACATTTCGGAGCCGCCCCAGCGGTGCATGGGGACGTTGTCCCAGCCGAGCATGAGTTTGCGGCTGCGGAAATGGCCGTCGGGCAGCTGCCAGTTTGTCACGATGTCATGGACGGTGCGTCCGACCGCCGCATCGAGCTCCGGAAAGCGGCCGCGCAGGAGGACGCCGAGGTTGATGCATTCGGCGCAGTCGTAGAGCTCGCGGCGATAGACCACGAGCCGGGGGGCGCGGGCAAAGGGCCGCGGCAGGCCGGTGGCGTCGAACAGATGGCGGATATAAAAATCCACGCCCCGGGTGAGCGCCGTGGTGCAACCGGCGTGGCCGGTGAGCTGCTCGATCTTGGCCAGCGCCTTCATCACAAAACAGGTATGGAAGTGGTCCACGAAGGGACGCGCGCCGTCCATCGCATAGGGCCAGGAACCGTCCGGTTGCTGGGATTGGAGCACGAAATTCAGGTTGCGCTCGGCGGGCGCGCGATAGCGGTCGTCACCGAATTCTCGCCAGGCGGCAAACAGGGTGAAGGCGCGATAGGCACTGGCGTTCACGACCTTTTCCCCGCCGGTGGGCGTGTAGGTACAGGTGGCGGCGCCGGGGCCGGCGTCGATATCCCGGTAGTCCAGCAGGCAGTGGTCGGCGATCGAGCGCATGGTCTCGCGCCAGCGCGGTTGACCGTCGAGGCGGTACACATCGGTGAAGGCCTCGTAGCAGTAGGGCGTCGTGGTGATCAGGGGGGTGCCCTGAGCGAGGATGCCGTTGCGGGTCTGCCAATCGAAGGGATAGCCCCAGCCGTGCCGCTCGAAGCCGGGGCAGCGGGTGGACTCAAGGACGTCCAGAAAATGGATGGCGCGGTCGAGGTGGGCGCGGTCGCCGGTGAGCCGGTGCCAGCTGGCGAAGCCCATGGCGAAGTGGGCGTCGGAGATCGGCAGGCGCATCCGCGGGAAATAAAAGCGGCGGGTCCACGGGGCGAAGGCCTCAGAAGCGACCATGGGCAGGACGGCGGCCTTGCCGAGGAGGGGGCGCCGGTAGTACAGGGCCTTGGCCGCCCGACCCAGGCGGCTCGCGTAGAAATCCTGATGGTCCTGCGAAGTCTCGCCGTAGCGGTCGAGCCAGGCGATGTACCGCTCAAGGGCGGAGCGCAAAGGGTCAGGGGTGGTCGGTTCGGTCATGCGTTGGTTGAAATCTGGAAGGAAGATGGAGTGCAGGATTCAGACCACCTACCACTGCGTGGTAAATCCCAAACGCCAAACGTCCAAATTCCAAAGAAAGTCGAGCAAACGGGCAAATTCCAAATGGAACGTCTACCGTCTACCGATGCCCGGTCTCCGGTGAATCCGTGGTTAAAACCCAGGGGTGTTTTTTGCGTCTTTTGCGCCTTTTTGCGGCTAAAATCAGGTTCGGAAAAGGGATGAAGGACAATTCGTTTTTCTCAGGGCAGGTCGGATCGTCCACCGTCTACTGTCCACTCGTTCCCACACCGCCCACCGGCTCCGGCGCATCCGTGTAAATCCGTGCAATCCGTGGTAAAAACCTCCGTGGTTTGGTCTGGATCCCCTTTTGTGCTTTTTGCGCTTTTTGTGGCCAATCCTTCTTCCTGGATCAAACTCATCGAAACCGCCGGGCGCAGAGTTTTGACTTAGGATCGGTCAGGGCCTGCACGCACTCGCGGAAGCCGGAGAACATGCGTTCGATGGAGGCCTCGCGCAGGATGTCCTCGCGGGCGGCGGCGCTGAAGCGGGCGCGCAGGGCGTCATCGCGCAGGAGCAAAAGCATTTTTTCCTTCAGTGCGGCCCGGTCGTTTTCCGCCACCATAAAGCCATTTCTGCCCTCGGTGAGATAATGGATCTCGGGCGGCTGGAAGCACGCCTCGGTGACCACCGGCAGGCCCCAGTAGAACGCTTGGTTCATGCCGAGACCGACCTCGCCGGGGATGACGAAGAGATCCGCCAGCTTGAAAACCTTGCTGATCTTGATGCCCTCGGGGTCGTGGACTTCGCCGAGGTGCATGACATTGTTCCGGCGGATCATGGCCGGGATGTCGCAGCCCATGGGATCGCCCACGATGATGCACCCGCAGTCCGGGTCGTCGATCTCGTTGAAGGCGGCAATCAGGTGGTCGACTTTCTTCACCCCGCGCATGCGGCCGACGAAGAGGACGACCTTGCGGTAGGGGATGCCGAACTCGCGTTTCAGCTCCTCCTTGGTGCCCTCGACGGCAGGGAAGGCATCGAAGTTGACCGTGTTGTTGGCGACAAAAACCTTGTGCTGGTTGTGCGGCTTGATGTCGGTGACCTCGTGTTGGGAGTAGAGGACGATGGCGTTGCTCAGGTTGTGGATGTAATAGAACGGCAGGTTGCGTAGGCGGGGGTTCTTTACTTCAAGGTTGATGCCCTTGTTCCAGTAGACGACGGGGATACCCTTGAGTTTCAACCAGTGGAGGAGGGGCCAGATGATGAGGTTCTTGAGGTGGAGAAAGAAGATGACGACGTCCGGTTTGAGGCGTTCGATCTCGCGGCGGTATTCGCCGAAGTTGAACGGCATCTCCTTGAAATCGAATTGGGGCGGGTAGGGGTTGCTCCGCTCGAGCTGGTTGGCGCGGACGCAGAAGTCCCACCCCAGTTCACGGAACCGGCGCGCGAAGTAATTGTAGTTCGACACCCGATAGTGAAAGACCTTGTTGGAAACAAGCAGGACACGGCGCATGGTGCAGATGAATGATTGGCCACAGGAGGCACATAAAGCACAAAAATTTCGCAATGAACTGAGGACGGAGAGCTGAGTCAGATTTCAGAAGTCAGAGATCGGTGTTCCCGTGCTCCTATGAAGAAATCCCAATCCCGCGTTCGCGGGACAAGCGCCAGAGTAAAGCGGCGGCAGTCCGCGACGACCAAGTTCTCCCACCAACTACGACGCACAAGTAGCGTGTAGCGGGTAGACACGACCAACTGCAAACTTCGAAATTCAAACTTCCAACTACCAACTTCGAACTTCCAACTACGAACCACAAACCACCAAATTCCAACTACGAACTTCCAACTACGAACCACAAACTCCACCCCGTCCTCACTCATACAGGTGCTTGATGGCGACACACTGGCGGTCCCAGCCGTATTTGGCTGCTTTGCGGGCAATCTCGTCGCGGCGGAAGCGATGGGGGTCCGCAAAGAACCGGTCCAGCGCTTCGGCGATGCCTGCGGGATCGTTGCTATTGGCAATGACTCCGGAGTCGGCGTCGATGTAGTCGGCAAGGGAGCCGACGTTGGTGGCGACGATGGGCATGCCGAAGCGCAGGCAAAGGAAGACGACGCCGCTTTGGTAGATGTTGCGGTAGGGCATGACGACGACGTCGCAGGCCTTCAGCCAAAGGCCGACCTCCTCGTTGGGCACAAAACCCTCGCGCCATTCCATGGAGTCGGCCCGGGGTGAAGCGGCCATGGCGCTGCGGACCTTGCTGGCATAGGTGGCGTCGGGACACCAGCCGGCGACGACCAGCCGGGTATCAGAGGATTTGACCCTTCCCCAGGCCTCGGCGAGTACGTCTACGCCCTTGTAGGACTCCACCTTGCCGAAAAAAAGGGCGATGGGGCCTGTGGCGGGCAGGCCCAGCTTGGTTCTGGCTTCCAGGCCTGACAAGTCAGCTTCCGGAACCTCCTCATTCAACCCGATTGATATGACGGTGATGCGCCGCGGATCGACCTTGAACTCGGTCTCAAGCTGACGGGCGACCTTGTCGGTATGGGCGACAATATGGTGGGGGAATCGATAAACCCAGCGATAGGCAAGACGGAACAGGCGGCTGTGTTCCCGGCTATGGGGCAGGGCATTGTGGACGGTATGGACGTAGCATCGGGCACAGAGGCGCAGCCAGACCGGGAGGATCAGGCCGTCAAACCAGAGGGCCCGGCTCGACAGCAGGCCGACGAAGTGGAGGGTGCGCCCGCGATGGCTGGCGATCATCGCGAGCAAGCGCGCGTAGTAACGGATGAGATTGACGGCCTTTTGCCAGGCCGGGCGCTTCGGATCGAGGCTGCCGCGAAGGTTGTGTTGGGCAATGCCGGCAGCGGTCAGCCGCGCGGCAATCCCGTCGTCGGAGAGGACCGTGAAACGGATTCCAATCGTGACCAACCCGCGGGCGAACCCGACGACATAGTTGGCCTCGAAGCCGTGGGGAATCAGCAAGTGCATTGAAATGATGCTGGTGAGCGACGAATTGTCCAAAGCAAGGAAAGGCCAGCTTGGTCAGGATTCGACAAAAGATTGAGCATCGCTGGCGATGGTCTAGGTTTTTGCCTGGTCCCTCCGCAGAGGGGCAGCCAATTTGGCGACCAGTCCGCCGAGAGTCGGCCGCCGCTTGCCCTGCTGGTAGTATTTCTTGGTCAGCAAACGGCCGAAACGTGAACGGGAAAAGGTGAGGTCGCGAAAATCAGCGATGATGCGGAGCGCATGGTTGCGAAATCCGCGCCGGGCGATGGCGACAGGGGTGGCCTCATCGGGAGGCCGGTAGTGGATCTCAACCAAACCGGATGCCTGCGGAGGCAGGCTCGTCGCGAAGTACACCCGGCCATTTCCTGAGGTGATGGGTAGGGTCGTACCATCAACCGTTACCCGCTCGATCAACGCTGGATCGGGTTCATCGCGGAAAAAGTGAAAGTTCACCGGAGTGGAGCGGGGGTTCTCGATGATCGCGTGCCGCGATAGGAGGTGAACCTCGCAGTTCCCGGCATTCCGCCAGCGCAGCAGGTGTAGCCGCCGGCTTATTTCGCCCAAGCTCAACCAGCGCACCGCCGGCTGGCGCTCATTGACCCGGCGCGCGTGGGCGTTGAACGCAGCGATGCCATCAAAGAACAAATCCTGATGCGCCATGAACAGCACCGGATTGCCGAGGAACAAATCAATTGCGATGGCCTCGTCGGAGTAGTTGTGGGGATATTTGCGGCGCATGGCGGGAAAGCCCGCCCACTCCGTGTTCACGCCGCGCAGGGCCATGGCCGGATCAGCCGGCGGTTTTTCATCGAGGGGCACGTTGCTATAATTGGAGGTGGCCCAGAATCCCTGTCGCTTGAGCGCGCCAATGGTTGCCGAGGGGCAAATCCCGTGGGGGAATACCATTACCCGGTCGTAGTTCAGGCCGGTGCACCGGTGGAAGGCCTCCATGCGTGCCAGTCCCTGACGAAGGTTGAAGATCTGTGCTTCCAGGGGTTTTGCATGTTGCTGGTCGCCGGGACGGCTTTCGTAGCGGAAAAATTCGTAGCGATCGTGGTTATTGCCATGGATCGCGATGCTGTAGTGTGCGGGGTTGGTCTTGAACAGTGCGACCACGTCGTGGTCGTTGCGGTCGAAATTCCACGGCACGAAACCGATGGTGGTGTGAAAGCGCTCACGACGCATCTGCTCCAGCAACCCGGGAAAGGAGAGACAGCCGTAAGGCTCTGTCAGCCGGGGATCATCAATGGTGAGGTTGGCCACTGCGGAAGCGGGATGCCAGCAGCGGTCACCGCCGACCTCACGCAGCAGGAGCAGGCTGGGGAGGATTTCACCGAAGGTCGCGCGATGCAGCTGCCTGGGTGTGTCGGTCGGACTACTCACCCGTGCGAGCAGATAGCGGCGGTGGGGTTCGCCGGTTATGCGTAGCATGGCCGGTCCACTGGCCTCCTGATCCGGCCCGATGGTTGCGAGAACCTGGATGCTGTCATTGGGTTGGAAACTGAACTGGCAGCAGGCAGCCTCCGGGCCCAATCCGAATGGCAGCCCGCGAAGTTCGAACCCGGGGCTGGTTGCCTCCGGCGCCGAAACCCATAGAGTGCTGGTGGGGGCAGCCGGACTCGCATCAATCACAACGCCGGCTGCCAGCGAGGCGAGTGTCTCGCGGCGACAGTCAGGCGTGATTCCGATTACGGCCAGCGGTGTCCTCTGGCCATTGGCAGCGTCCAGCTGGGCAGAGCGCTGCGCAGGAGTCGCCTGCTCAAAACTGGCCGCAAGCAGGACCACCAGCAGAGGTGGCGGCTCGTCGGCCTCCGGAAAAGAAGGAGGTAGGTTTCCCTCGCGGTCGAGCGGCACCACTTTCAAGGCAAGGCCGTAAAAACGACAGGCCAAATCCAGCTGCTGAATCTCGGGACAGTAAGCGGTTCCATGTCCGATGACCAGAACCGTGGGATTGGTGGCATTCATGTCCAGGTTGCGGGTTTCAGGATAATGAAGCAGCCACCCAGAATCAATTCCTGTGCCCAGCCCCCTGCGCCATCGTTGGTGCTGAAGCCACCGGCGCAGGGGGCATTATCCACAGCACGATCTGCAAGATAAACCAGAGATGATGGTCACCGCGAAGAAAGGTGGTTTCGGTGATGTTCACGAACATGATGGTCAGGAAGAGCGTGATGCGTAGCGCACCAAAGTCGAAATCCGTTTGTAAGGAATCGATCAACTTTGGCAGGGTGGAAAACAGGATTGCCGCGAGGAGAACCCCGCCGACCAGGCCGAGTTGCAGGTAGGTATCCACGTAACCGCTGTGAGCCTGACCAAGCACCCAGGTCATGTTCTCATTCCATGGGATATTGGCCATGCGACCGAGCCAGAATCCCCCGATGCCGACCCCCAGGAGAGGATTGGCCGAGGCGGCGGCATAAACATCAGTCCAGATGTAGGTGCGATCGGTCAAGGTGATGTCCCGGCCGAACTGGGTGATCATGACGCCGAGCACGGAGTCTTCGGAGAAAAGCACGACACTATGGATCAGAATCAGGCCGATCAAGGCGACCGTCGCGTAGAATACCTTTCGCACAAACGGCCGGATGGCGGCGGGTCGGTTTCGCAGTGCCTGAATCCGCAGGAAAACCACCAGGGCGAAAACGCAGACCGACAGTGAAGTCATGCTGATGGCATCCTCGGAGCCCTTCAGCAGATAGAGCGCCATGAGCAAGTACACAAAATGCAAGCTTCGCCATTTATAGAGATGCCAGTGGCGGCGCACCTCCCAGAAAAAATAAATGACTCCGAGCATGGCCACCTGGCCCAGGGTGTTTTTCGAGGTTGCAATGCCCTGCCAGGATTCCGCCGCACCACTCCAGTCGAAGCTCACCCCGATCTCGCGGAAATACCGGGTGCAGAGGATCGACATCGGCAGATGGATATACAGGCCCCGGCGCAAGATCGTGCGGAAGGCCTCTGCGGGACGTTCATCGGTCAACACGACCAGTGCCATGATGATGGAGCCGAGAATCTTGATGTAGCGCTTCAGGGAGACATAGGGATAGTGCGACCAGATAATGCTACAGGCCATGAAGACGAGGAAAGTCGTCACCCACGGGTTCCGCCGGAAAGTGCCACCCCAGTCGAAGTTGCGACGCATGAGGATGCGCAGTCCGATAAGGGTAAGCAGGATTAAAAAATTGCGATCGATGGCGCTGCCATCGGCTGCATCCGCTCCGACATCAGCCCCTGGTACCGGAATGCCCCAGATGTAAAACCAGACACCGAGTGGGCGGGTGGCTGCAACTAGGTACCAAAGCAAAGGCCACAGAAGGTCTATCGACGTCCCTGGACTGCGGCTTCTATCTGATCGGAAGGCTAATCCGACAAAGACTAGGCCTAGCAGCAATGCAAGGAGCGGAGGCATGGAAGGGGTCGATCGATTTGTAGTTTCAGGCGAATGCCCTTCTGGGAAAGCAGCATCAAGCAGCAGAGAATGTGCCCTTGGAACCTGCCTAAAGCAGGCACATTATCGGCCCATCGCCTGAATATAAAACTGCTCATGACGAGCGGCGAGTGCCGGAAGACTGTAGCGGTCGCTTACGAAGGCACGTCCCTGCTTCCCCATCTTAACTCGCAGATCCGGATCTCCCAGCAACAGCCCCAACTGTGCAGTCAGGCTTTTACTGTCTCCGGTTGGAACCAGGTAACCGGTCACTCCGTTAATGACGCCCTCTGGAACACCGCCCGTGGCATACGCGACCACAGGCACCTCCATGGCCTGAGCCTCGATGATGATTCGACCCAAGCCTTCGTGATGATAGGTGGGAAACACCAAGACCGAACTTGCGGCGTACCAATTGCGCAAGGCTGTGGGTGATAGCTCACCCAGAAAGTAGGTGTCGTCAGTAAGGTGGCAGCGCGCAATTTCAGACTTAAGCTCATCAATGAAAGACGACGATTCTATCCTTCCGGCAAATGCGATCGCAATATCAAGGCCTTCCTCGCGCAAACGTGCGACAGCTTTGACCACGTCCATATGACCCTTGGGGCGAACAATCCTCGAGGGTAGAAAGACGAAAGGTTTCGAAGGGGTATTTTGCGGAGGGGTTGCTTGGCGCCGGTCGAAAACATCCATATCGATACCATCGGCAAGGTTGACGAATTTGGGGCGGAGGTAATTTGGAACATCAAGCCCGTTCATTCCAGCAACCGCAGTGGCCTGCATTACATGCTTTCGGATAGAAAGATGGATGAATCGTTCATTCGAGAAGTGATTCTCAAGAGCGACCGGTATTTTTCGGCTTAGTGCAGCATGGATGATTTCGTCTGCGTCTGATCCCCCGAAAAAATGCATCATGCATAAGTCAATATTGTGCTGTGTGCAAAGTTCAGAAAAACATCTGCCGGCGCCCTCCACCTGCCCGCGCGCCCGAGGCAATTTGCGACGGAGTAAAAGTCGTTTGAAAAAGAGGTGCCATAATACTGGATTATAAATCACGGAATCGCGGAAGACTTGGCTCATTTTTTCCCCAGTGGATTCGTGATCAGGAGCCAGTTGCATGTTCTCGTTCTCGGGTAGAGGCAGAGGGATGCAGATCAAGCGACCTCGTCCTAAATATTCGACCTGAGGTTCGAGCATGGTACGGTCCGATGCAATATGCATGCGGATTACTGTCATGGCATTTCGTGCCAGAATTATTCCATCCAAGTCATCCATTATCCGCTCCATGCCGCCACCAGTCTTGAAAGCGTGGGCGAAACGTAGAATGGTGCGTCCATCCAAAAGTCCTGATTTGTCCATTTGCAGCGGTGATTTAGTGGGATTTAGAATAGTCGTCCCGAAGTAATAGACTACGTGAGCGGAAGGAGTTAATAGGATAGTAAATGCAATTAATCAGTAGGAAATAATTGATATAATGCTCTGGTGATATTGTATTATTTGCTTCGTCAATCGACAGTATATTTACTGGGCTATGTTTATTATTTTTTCAACCGTCGTCGCTCCCCAGTGGGAGCTATTGCAGTATTTGTAGAAACCAAGTGGCGGCGTTGAGAATTCTATAATCGTAGTTATATCAAGCTGAAAGCAGGCGGGCGACAATTCTTTTTGCTGCACACACATACCTTTTGATTCCAGGTGGATTTGACATGCTTAGATGAATATGAGCCAAAGTGAATTTCCGCTTGTATAAATAATAACTCCCGAGGTCGTATTCCATGCCATTGATCCTTTGGCTAACTTGGTATCGCATGGCCGGTGATCTTTCCAGATAGCGTCTGAGGACGGCTACGATGCTTGTCGTGCTGTTTGCCCACTGATTCACAAGATTTCCCTCATGAATGCGTCGATGACATAGAACGGCATTGATGAAGCCAAATCGGCATCCGGCTAATGCAAACCTCAGCCAGAAGTCGTAATCTTCCGCTTGGGAGATGGACTCGTCGATATAGCCGATTTCGCGGGTCCGAGATCGCCTGAATAGCACGGTCGATGTTGGAACAACATTTTCCCTGAGTAACAGTTCAAATGCGCTGGGGATTACACAATTAATCTCGTTCAGTTGAAGCAATACTTCCGGCGACTTGATTTCGCACTTTTGAAAATCCCCCTTTTTATCAAACTTGGACTCTAGGCCGAAGATAAAATCGAGATCGGGATGGGTTGAGAGCGCGGCAAATTGTTTTTCCAGTCGGTCCTTGGCCCAGAGGTCATCCGAGTCGAGAAACGCCACAAAGTCCCCGGTCGCTTCCCGGATGCCGTGATTTCGTGCCGCCGAGGGCCCGGCATTTTTTTGACGGATATACCTGATCTTGCTCCCGTATCGGTCTGCTACCTCGGCGGTGTTGTCGGTTGAGCCGTCATCCACGACAATGATCTCGTCGGGTGGTCGGGTTTGCCCGAGCGCACTTTCCAATGCCTCGACCAGCATGGCGGCACGGTTGTAGGTGGGAATGACGGTGGTTACAGTGGGCATGGCAAAGGCTGACCGGGCTCGAGGATGTGCGCTTGGATGAGACTGGCAAGACGCCGCTGTTCGCGCTGCATGGCGTGCACACCTTTGGCCAGCAAGGTCGCGCTTTCCGCGTGGTGTTCATTCCAGTGCCGAACCAGCTCCCAGGCGGCGTCAGCCGTAAATTTGTCGGTGCGGACCGTGGCCGCGTCCTGGTTGATCGATTGCATGTAATCGCGGCATTTCGGGCGGTATTCGACCATCAAGGAGGGCGTCAGCCCGCAGGTCGCGAGCAGCGTGGCATGAAGTTTCATGCCGACGAAGGCACTTAATTTCCGGGTGCGATCAATAAAGTCTTCATGGTCGTGGTAGATCTCGTGGATGACCGCAGCTGTGCCGCTCGCTTCGGCCGCCTGTCGGGTGAGTTGAAGATCCTTGGGCCAGACCACGAACCACTCCACTTGCCAGCCTGCTTTGCTGGCAAACTTTGCCAGCTTGATCATTTCAGCGGAAACGCGGGACTCGTCACCGCCGAAGACCCGGCCGTCAGCGGTACCGAGGTTGAGGCCCAAGGAGCCCGCCATCGGCCGGGGGTTGATCTCAGGGCGGGCAAAGGCCAGCACCGGGTCGCCGACCACCTGCACCCGATCGTAGCCAAGCCGGCGCAACGCATCGGCTGAAATTGGGCCCCGCACGCCAAGGAACGTGCAGCGATCAAGTACGGGTTTCCATTCCTCCAGCCCGGGATCTCCGGGCCAGAAATCCGGCTCCTCCACGCCCGTGCCGAACAACAGAAAATGATTTCGCAGGGCGAGGAACTCCCGGGTGACCTCCAGCCAGAAGCCCTTCTGGCCGATCAAGGTGCCCCCGCCCATAATACCGGCTCGCAGGGATGGAGTGGCCCGGATCGCCGTGCGGGCGAGACGCCCACCGGCATACTGCACGAGCGTGAGCTCAGGAAACAATTGCGCCACGGCCGGTAGCAACGCCTCGTCTCCGAGGTTCTGTTTGCCGGTCCACCCACCGACATAGGCTGTTCGCGGCCGGCGATCGAGGGCGGCACCGGCCACATCGGAGGCGCAGCGGAGAATCGAAGCAATTTTTTGCCGGATCAGCATATGCGTAGGGAGGAGAGTGGCCTGAGATGAATTTGGATGAGGCGTGCTTACTGCTTGGCGGGAAAGAGCAGCCGGTCAACCAAGGGAATGGCGCGGAGGAAATTCAGCCGGGGATGTTCAGTCCCAAGGCGAACCAACAGTTGCCGGAGGCAGTACAGCGCAATCAGCAGGGCGGCAAACCCCACCACCAGGGCCGAAGGGAGATTGCCCAGCGAAAGAGTCACCGCCACGCCCCCTCCCATCACCAGCGCGAAGGCGGCGACCATACGGACAACCGGAGGAGACCAAGAAAACCCCGTGAGTTTTCTGGTGACCACCATGAGGACGCAAACCTGGCAGAAATTGCTGGCCAGATAGGCGAAGGCGGCACCTTGAAGACCATAGCGCCCAAGCAGGGTGACGATGAGCGCCAGATTGATCAGGCCCATCAACGCTTCGGTTCCGAAAAACAGCAGGCCTCGCCCTTTGGCCAGGGCGACATAGCCCATGGGCGCCCAGATAACCCGGCCCAGACAGCCGAGGATGAACCACCGCAGCAGGACAGTGGCATCATCAAAGGCGGCGCTGTACAGAATCCTGACCAACCAAGGGGCAAAGGCCAGGGTGGCGAGCAATCCCGGCACGGCCATGAGCAGAACGATTTCCGTCTGTTGATTGACGAGGCGGTTGAGCGAGTGGTTGTCACCGGCGGCGGCGGAGAGGCGGGGAAAGAAATCCGTCTGCATGGCTTCAAGGATGAAGCCAATGAACTTGCCCGACAGGGCGAACGCACACAGGTAGATGCCCAAGGCCTCCAGCCCCAGGTCGCGCACGATCAGCGCCCTGATGGCGTAGGCGACCACCGCCGAGACCAGCAGCGCATAGGTCAAACCGATCCCCAGCCGGACAAAGGGGCCGCTCTCCCGCAGGGTTTCCCGCCAGTTGATGGGCGGGTGCTGGAATCGCAACTTGCGCGCCGCCCACTCCATCGCAAACAGCGAGCAGAGCGCACTCACCAAGATAGAAGGGGCGATGGCGTTGGCTCCAAAAAAATATACCAGCACCATGGTGACCGAAGCCTGCATGACGGCGGAGATGACCGTCACCTTTGCCAGATCTGCGATTCGTTGCATGCCTTGGATGACAGCACGGACGGCACAAAACAGGCTCGTGATCAAAATGGTGGGCGACAGGATCAAAATGGCCGTGGTTTGCCCGGCGTCGCTGAAAGTCAGCCGGCTGATGGGCAGGGCGAGGGCGGCCAAGCTGATCATCCCGGCCAGCCCCAATATCCAGGTGATCCGCCGCAGGAGGTGGACCTTCCGGGCCGTGAGCACCGGGTCATTGCTTGCGTTCGCCATGGCGATTTCGCGGACGCCGCTGGCGCTTACACCCAGGCTGGAGATGTAGATCGCAATGGTGACAATGGCCTCAAAGGTGCCGAAGAGGCCCACGCCGGCCGGCCCGAGCATGAAGGCGAGAAACTTTATCTGAATGAGCCCCACCAGCATGGTGATGACCCGGGCACTGCCAAGCAGGGCGGCAGACTTCATGATGCCGCGATAGGCCGATCCCTCTTTGGACGCGGAGGCAGTCATGACAGCAGGCAGATGCTGGTAGTGGACGGGGACACCACGGGCCGGTAGTTCTGCGACGTCATCAACGGCCGGATTGCTTAGGTGAAGTCATACCAGCACGCGGGTAGCACCACATCTGCCATTTCGGGCATATTCCTGCGGTCCAACGGATGAGGAAATTTTGTGCATGGTGTCAGTGGTCCTGCGCGATCCAGCCTCAGAAAGGTCATTTCAACGAGGTTGGGGATGAGCACATTGCCGTAGCGGGTCAGCTTCCGATAGTTGTTGGGGTGAATGTGGACGACGCAAAAGTGCCGCAGGAGTTTGGCAAAGGCTTCCCGAAGCAGCGGGAAAATCTCGCGATTGAAGAGCTGCTCCATGAAGTGAAACTCCACCACAATGATCCGGAATTTTTTGAGGATTTCCTCAGAGGTTTCCATGAGCACTGGGTATTCCGAGCCCTCGATGTCCATTTGCAAAATCAGATCTCCGGCGTGGTCCGGCAGACGGGAGTTTACCCAATGGGCGAGGGTGAAATGGCTGTCACTGTTGTAGGAACCAAGAAACTTCTTATCGAAGGCATACCCCGCCAGCGAGGCAGGCGGTCCATCCACCGAATAGTCGGCCAAAAATGAGCGGATACCCCGCCGGTAGAGATCTTCCTCGAACGTGGCCGTGGTGCTGACGCCGGGGGAGAAGCAGTTCTCAATATCGGCAAGATCGTCCGGCAGGAGATAGCCGCCATCATTTTCCCCGCCCACCCGAATCAGTGGGATCCCGGTGTTCACCGGGCGCAACCGCTTCAGAAATTCCCGGATATCCCGGGTTGGGGTGGAGAGGGAAGTGAAATAGCCCGACCGGTTGGCCAGCACTCGGGTGATCTTTTTGGGCGTTATCATGTGAAGGGACCGGAGAAGAGGGGGTCTTTATGTTGCAGGATGCGTGGTGCGTGCCGGTGCGAAAGGAGATTAATGATTACTCAATTGGATTTGGTGGTATGTCGCGCCAAACGCCGGAGTGCTCTTGAGGCAAGGCCTAGGCACCCCTTGGCCTCCACAAACGAATAGGTTGCAACTTGCTCCCGGCGTTCCCGCTCATAGCGCTCGCCCCAAAAATGGAAATTGCGTCTGAAGGCGGCCGCTTTCGGCTGATGGAAGATCAATCCGAACTGCTGTAGAATGGTGGATTCTTCAAGCTCCGCCGGGTTCTCATTATTGGGAAAGAACGGTTCCTGTAAAACTTGCCGATACCGGGAGTCATCCTGATCCAGCTCGGTAATCCTTGCGATCAGGGCCTCCGCTGAGTCAAAGGCGTGACAATTGATGATTCGGTGCGGGTTAAATTCCCGGCCGATGGCTGGATTGCCCCAGTAGATCGGGATGGTGTCAGCCGCCAAAGCGTGAACGATTTTTTCGGTAGTGTACCCCGGGGTGGACGAATTCTCAAAAGCGAACGAGAACTTGAAGCCACGCTGGTACGCCACCTTGGGCGAAGACCAGTCACCCTGGTAGGCCTCGCCGATCGATTCATCGGTGTTCCGCAGATGCTTGCCGGCGGATACCACCGGTTTGTAACCGGAAAGTTTGTGAAAAAATTCATCACGAAACGGATGTCCGGCCCGATTGGAATAGATGAAATTACAGAAGCGTCGGTTGGCCGGAGTATCGCTGAGCTGGGTGCGCTTTCTCCGGATCAAGTCTTTGTATTGCGGATAAAGCACGTAATTCGGGCAACGCAGGTAGCGGTCGCCAAATTCGAGCCAGTCATAACCAAAAGCGTAATCGCACAGATTAAAATCCGGGTGCACATTCTCCCCGGTAAAAAAGATCTTCACCGAATCCTTGAAGCGAAGGTGGTCGTTCGAAAATACGGAGTAGATGAGATAGTCCGGGTTCTTCTGATCCAGTTTCACCTCATACTTCTGCTCCAACAGACCTTGTATTCGCTCAGGATTAAACGGGCTTGGAAAGCCGCTGAACCCGATGGAAATGGAAGGCCGACGGGTCACCAAGCAATGCCCTCGGAGTTTGCGACGTCCCTTTGCGCAAGCCTGGATAGCTCAAATACCTTGGGTGCGTTTGCGCTCTGCGTGAGGAGCGCGGGCAGTTCATCGTAGGTATTGACCACCACAATCAACTCGGACGATGCCACCACGCTTGCCATGTCGTCGGTGATGAAACGACCAATGAAGGGGATTTTTTTCAGGATATACTCCTTGTTTGCGCCGGTGAGCTGTGACACGTGCACATGCGGATCGTAAATGCGCAGGTTGAATCCCTTGCCGAGGAGCCGCTCAATCACATCCACGATTGGACTTTCGCGCAGGTCGTCCGTGCCCGCCTTGAAGGCGAGGCCGATGAACCCGACTTTCTGGACGCCAAATTCAAGGATGCGCTTAAAGACCAGGTCCTTCTGCAGTTCGTTGCTGCGCTCGATCGCCTCCAGCACCGGCGTTTGCAGGTAGTAATCGTGGGCGATGGTGCGCAGGGCCTTCAGGTCCTTGGGCAGACAGGAACCGCCATAGGCGAAGCCGGGCTTCAGGTAGGCCTTTGAAATGTTCAGTTTCGTGTCCTGACAGAAGATGTCCATCAACTGATGCGAATCGATGTTCAGCTGCTTGCAGATATTCCCGACTTCATTGGCAAAGGTGATCTTCAGGGCGTGGAACGAATTGCAGACATACTTCATCAGTTCTGCCACCCGGGGCTCCGCCGAAATGAAGGGGGCATCAATTCCAGCATAGACCGCCTTCATGGTTTCCGTCGCCCAGGCGCAATCGGAGCCCAAAATGGTGAAGGGGGGCTTGAAAAAGTCCTTCACCGAGGTGCCTTCCCGCAGGAACTCGGGATTTGATACCACCGCAAAATCCTCCCCGGTCTTCCGGCCGGAGGCTTTGGCCACGATTTCAGCCACCAACTCTCCCGAGCCCGGCAGCACGGTGGAGCGCAGGGCGATCACATGCCGGCCAGGTTTTTGTTTGAGGGCCAGGCCGATTTGTTCGGCTACCTTGTTGATCGCGGTGAGATCCAGATGCCCGTTGGGTGTGGAAGGGGTACCCACGCAGATGAAGGACACCTCGGTGGCGGCCACGGCTTCGGCCGCGGAGGTGGTGGCACTGATCCGCCCCGCCGCATGCTGGGCAGCCAGGATCTCGGCGATGCCTTCCTCAATGATGGTGGCCTGCCCTTTGTTGATGAACTCAACCTTGCTCGGCTGGGGATCCACCCCGATGACCCGGTGTCCTTGCTGGGCCAGACAACCCGTGGCGACACAACCAACGTAACCAAGACCAAATATGCTGATGTTCATGCGAAGTGATTGGGAAGAGAAGGCGCCCAAGTTAGGAACTCAGGAGCAGGGGCACAAGCCTGCGACCAGATTCAAGAAGCGGGCCTTTTCCTGGCTCCAAAGATGATGCCGATAAATCTCGGTGCCTTTCTGGACGATGGCCGCGCTTTCGTTTGGATGTTCCTTCACCCAGAGGATGCGGTCGGCCAGATTGGCGACGTTGTCGGGTTCAAAATAGAACATGTGCTCATCGGAAAAATAGTCGCGAATACCCTGCGTTGAGGGAGCAATCACCGGACGATGCATCGCTAGGTATTCGAACAGCCGGGTGGGGAAATTGGTTTCCGTAAATGTGGACCGGCGGTTGGGCACGACTCCGACCTGACAGGTGCGAATGGCCGCCGCGATCTCCGCCTGGGATTTGGGCCCATGATAATGAACGATGTCAGCAATGCCCAGACTGGCCGCGCGCTCCAGTACGGTATCAAGGAAGGGAGTAGCCGCCCCGTAAATATCGAGGTGGATGGTGGGTATCTGCGGTTTCAGCCGGGCAATGGCCTCCACCAGCAGATCCACCCCATGCCGGTGCACGATGGAACCGTGGTGCATGACCCGGAATTCGTCTGTGGCCGAGGCCGCTTCGGGCTCCGGTCCGAACAGGTCGGGATCGAAAAGCTCCTCCTGCGGAGAGTTCATGACGATCTGCATTTTTTCCGTCCGACAGCTGCGCGAAACAAAGAGGTTCCTGAAGGTGAGGTTGGGTGTCAGGGCCAGGTTGGAAAACGCGATGCTCCACCGCTCCACCCGGCGCAGGAAGCCGACCTTCCAATCAGCTGTCCCGAGCCGATAGATGCTTTCCATCAGCTCCGGCATGGGATCATGCAGGTCGAGGATGATGCGGGCTCCGCGCAGCTTGGGTATAAGCGCGGCAAACACGAGAAAGTCCGGCATGTTATGCACGTGAACGACATCGTACCGGTTCCGTAGTCCGCGGGTGAACAGAAACCAGAAGGAAGACGCAAAGAACCGGCTGTATTGCCAGATGTATACCCACTTGCTGTCGCGCCGGTGGGTCAGGGGCACGCGGAAGACGCGGACGCCGTCCACGGTCTCTTCCGGGAGGTCGGAGTCTTCCTCCACCAGGCAGAGCAGGTCCACCTGCATGCCGGCCTCGATCATGGCCTGCGCCGCACGCCGCGGACGCGGGTCGGAAGGATAGCGGGAGTAGAGCAGCACAGCGGCCCGCCGGCCGCGCAGCTTTTCAGGGGGCGGGGACTTCCGCGTGGCGGTTTCCGGGAGAGGGAAGGGTGGGGCTGACCGGCGATCCGTGAGGGGGCAGTTTTGTTTGAACCAGAGGGCCAGATCCAGGGGCAGGGGATTCCAATGCCGGCCGGCATGGCCGGCGGTCACATGCCGGAGGAGTTCGGCATAATGGGAGGCGGGATATTCGTGGTTGCGGAGACGCCCTGTGCCGAAATTGATGTAATCGGGATGGACGTTGACCAAGGCCATGCCGCCATGGTCAGCCACCCAATCGAGTTTGCGCAGCCAGATATCCGGTGTGCGTTCCTGGAGGAGAAGGAAGAGCGTCGAATCCTGGGGGAGGGTGTAGGGGAGTTCGACGTAACCCGCCGGAGGGGCAGCAGACTGCCCGTCCGGCGAAATCCCAAACTCCAAAGGTCCAAATCCCAAAGGATCAGCGGATCCCGGTGGGACGGTGGACGGTGGACGGTCGGATCCCGCGGTCACGGGAGTGGACGGTTTTACGGCCTGCTCCTGGCTCTCCGTGGCATCTGTCCCTTGTCCCTTGCCCTTTGACACTTGTCCCTCGGCGCATAGCGCCGCCACTTGTCCCTCCGCTCCCGCAGCAGCGGGAGCGGCAATCCAGTAGGGAAAAATGGTGCCGGTGCCGTCGGGCTGGGGTTCGAAGGGGTCCGTATCGAAGGTCGAGGCGTCGTAAGTGATCTCCAACTCGTGCAGCCAGTCGAGATTTCGCAGCATGAAGCCTGACCGGTAGCCGCTGGCTTTCCATTCACGCAGGTAGTGATTGATCCGTTTGGCTTTGGTAAGAAACCCTCGCCTTGAGGCGAACAGTTTTCCATCGTGATGGAGGTCGTGCACGCCGACTTCGAAGCCGTTTTCCGTCAGCCAGGCCCGCAGGTCCGGCGGCACCTGATAGGGGCCCTCGGGGATGAAGTTGAAGGAGGAACGGAACCCGAGTTTCATTTCGAGCTCGGCCAGTTGGCGGACCTTGGCCAAGCCGTCCGGACCTTCGACGTCATGGGTGATGACAAAGGCAAACTTCTTTGCGTCCGGCCATCCGGGCCAGCCGGCGGGAGGCCGGTTGGTTGCGGGATCGATGGGCCAGACCGCAGCGCTACGCACCCGTTTCCGGCGGGCAGCCACCCGACGTACGGCCATGCGCAGACGCCAGGGCACAAAGGGCTTCAAGGCGTAGTAAAGACGGTGGCTGAGCATGGTTACGGATCGAATTGCGAAGGAAGCGGCAACACGAAGCAAGCCCCTAGTCGCGAGGTGCTAGCTGCCTGATGAATGGGCCGCGAAAAAGCGCTTACCACTTCGTGAAAATCCCAAACCTCCAAATCCCAAAAAATGTCGGTCTGATCGATTTTGCACATCTTGCGCCTTTTGGCGGCTAAGATTCTGGTTCGGACGATCAGAAAGGATTTGCCGCGAAGAGGCGCAAAATTCGCAAAAAATCCGGGGACTGATCCGATCCATTTTAACCGCATAGAACTCAAAGTTCACATAGTTGAGATACCTACCTCAGCTTCTTTGAGCTCTCTGCGTTCCTTGCGGTTAATTAGATCGGTTGATTCAAACCACTTTAACCACTGATCTTCACTAATCATCGCTAATAAGACCGGAGTTCGAGGGTAGGGCGTTCTCTCCGAGAGCGCCGCGGCGCATTGGGGATTTACCGGCCTTTGGCGGGCAATGCGCCCTACCGCCACGGGACAAAATCCCGTCCCGCGCACGCGGGAAAATCCCATCCCGCGGTTGCGGGACCGTCCACCGATCACCGTTTGACCGTTTTTACCGCCTACCGTCCGACCGGTCACCGGTTTCCCGGATTGCGCGGATTGAATCTGGATGAGAACTATTGGATTGGAATGTGAGTGGGATGAGCCTAACTGACTCCTGTGAAAGCGCTGAACGTAGAACTGCCAGATCAGCTCGCGGACAACATCACCCGGATGGTCCGGGATGGATGGTTCCAATCAGAAAACGAGTTGGTACGCATGGCTTTGATCGAATTTCTCCGTACCCGCCAGGCCGAGCTACAGGAACGATTTCAGCTCGATGACATCACTTGGGCAGTCGCTGAAGCCAAGTCTGACGACGGCAAGTGATGCGATGTGTCGCTGACACCGGTCCGTTGCTGCATCTGGCCGAGGCGGGTGCCTTGCATCTGATGCCTCTGCTTGGCGAGATCCTGCTTCCCCCTGCAGTTCATTTTGAATAGGTTCATCTGCAACCTGAGCGAAGATTGCCCAACTCCCTGCAGATCGTATCGCCATCCATTCCGAATGAGGCCACCGCCGAAGACTGGTGCAAGGCAGGCTTGGTGCACCGCGGTGAAGCTCATGCCATTGCTCTCGCCCGGCAAACAGCCGCCGATTTCTTTCTGACCGACGATGCTGCGGCCCGTCTACTGGCCGCGACGCTCGGCGTGCAGGCACGCGGTTCCCTCGGAGTGATTCTATGGTTGGCCGGCCAACGACGCATTTCCCGGCCTGAAGCCGCACGTTTTCTGGACAACCTCGCAACCACATCGCTCTGGGTTTCACCCCGCGTGATGGCCGAGGCGCGGTCAGCATTGCAAAAGCTGTCAGATGCATGAGCGCAGCGGCGCATTGGGGGGGGACAATGCGCCCTACCGGCATCGGGACTGTCAGACGGTCCGACGGTCGGCGGTGGGGACGGTCGATGGTCGGGGCGGTCTTTCCTCTTACCTCTTTCTCAACCGGAAATTTATCCGCCGACGGCGGACCGGAGGACGGAGTTCTTAACCACTGATCTTCACTGATTGGCACTTATGTTCGAGGGTAGGACGTTCTCTCCGAGAGCGCCGCGGCGCATTGGGGATTTACCGGCCTTTGGCGGGCAATGCGCCCTACCGCCACGGGACAAAATCCCGTCCCGCGCACGCTGGAAAGTAAGCGTCAGCCCGGGTGCCCTCTTGACGTGATCTGAAGAGATTCTCGCCAGAGATATGATATCTCTCATTCAGAGATTATCGGGAGAAGGCCGGTCGCCAGCGACCCGGGGTCAGGGCTTCGAGATCGTCCTGGTTGG
>JBGTGS010000030.1:0-5671 GCA_041746615.1 Opitutaceae bacterium
AAATAGATTCTCACAAACCGGTTGGTGATACGGTAGCCGAGCCGGCTGGCCGGGATGGTGCGGCCTTCGTGCGTGAAGTCCTCGCAACGTTCCAGGCAGCCATCCTCAATGAGCGCGCGGGCGTCGCGTTCCGCCGGTGCCATGCGGGCGAAGACCTCCGGCACCAGCAGGCTGACGTCGTGGTCCACGCGCACCTTCGGCCCAATGTATCCGGCAGCGGATACAAAGGCGTCGTGGCCGGTGAGGATGAGTGAGACGAGCGCGGCGTTGAGGTCGATGACCGGCGGCAGGGCGTTGAAGGGTCCTTTGGTGAGCGCGCCTTCGGAGCCGGCCCCGGTGGTCGAGGGGGACTTGCCCGTCATGGAGCTGACGAACTCCATGAACAGCTCGGGCAGGTCAAAGTAGTGGATCGGATTGAAGACGCAGAGCGGCCGGACGCCGGGCTCAGGTGGGTTGTTGCGGCGGCCGGGCACGACGACGTGAACGGGGGTCAGGGGCCGGGCTGCATCCGGCGACAGCTTGCGGTGCAGGCTCTGGCCGAGGAAAGCGAGGGCGGTCGCCCGCGGACGCGCCAGATCGGGGCGAAGCTGGAGGTAACGCGGATTCTTGGTGGGCTTCCCGTCCACGATGCGCGGGTGGGCAGAGGAGACAAAGTAACGCGGCGAGGCATCATCGGGGGCCTCGGCGGCGGCGCGGATCAACGCCTGCATGGGCGCCGTGTAGGCGGTGAAGCCAATGGCGTCCTCTCTGATCGCCCGCGCATCGGCGGCGGTAAGCGGGGCATAGTTTGAGAGGAAGTTGGCTTCGCCGGCGATGTCGGCCTCGGCCTGGCCGTCGTAACCGCGGTGAATGGCGTCGTCGGGCCTCTGGAAGAGGCGGGTCTCGCAATTCTGCACGAACTTCACGGAGCGACCGTTGGCAGACGCCTCCTCCGGGGGCCCGCCGACTTCGCCATCGTGAGTCGCGCCACGGCCCACCTGGGGCGGCGGCAGCACCTGGGCCACGCAGTTGGAGGGGACGACGATGGACGCGGTAATGTCGTCCTCCAACTGCACCTTCGCCGCGGGATGGAAATCATGACGCAGGCCAAAGACGCGCCAGGCGCCGTCGGGGTTGAAGCCCACGCGCAGGGTGTTGACGAAAACCCGATGACCGGCGTGGCGAAGCTCGTTGGCCGGGCGGCCGTTGATCTGGTCGACGGAGAACTGGCTGCGCCAGGCGTCGCCCCAGGACGGGCGGTGGTAACGCTTCACCACGAAGACGAGTTCCTTGATGTGTGGCGGGATGGATCGCAGCCACTCGTTGTACTCCTCCGTGTAGTCGCGCTGCGAGGGGGTCAGCAACTTGATGACACTGCCAAAGGAACGCTCGGGGCTGAGGATCGGACGGCGGTCGCTGCGGCGGGCGGCGGCACTGAAGCGGTCGGAGAAGTCGCGGGCGAGGATGACGGCGACGGCGTCCATGTCCTTTTCGAAGTCGGCCACGAAGACAGTGCCGGAAATGATCGCGTCGGAAATGGCCTTGGAGATCTCGGATTTGCCGCCACCCGAGACCGTGGAAGGCTTGTGGCACACGGTCCCTTCGGCGACCGTGCCGATGAGCCGCCAAAGGCCCCGCGAGCCGGGTACGGGCTCAAGATGGACACGGTAGCCTCCGGGGCGAACGTAGGTCTTCCCGGCCAGCAGGCGGATTTGTTGGCGCGTGCCGTCGGCGCCCTTCCAGCTGACCGTCTGTTCGCGCAGGCTGAAATGCGCCTGTTCGGGAACGAGAACGACATCGGGGATCACTGTGTCGAGGGCGTGTCCCTCCGGCTGGAGTTCGAAGCGGCCGGGGTAACGCGCAAGGACGTCGGCCACGCTGTAGCGCTCGGGCATGCCGAAGGCACTGAATTCGTTGCCCAAGTCGTAGCTCGGAAAGACGAGGGCCCCGCCGGCGTGCTCCTCCTCCACGGAGCCATGGAGATTGGCGGCAAAGCTGATCTGGGTCTTCACCTCCTTCTTGCAGTAGCCGTAATAGTTGTCGGCGATGAGCGTCACCATGACGCCGCGGGCATCGCGGGCGCAGACCTTGAAGGCGGTGCCGTTGTTGTAGCGCTCGTCATCCGTCTTCCAACACATGCCGTCGCGGCGCTGGCGCGGGGTGGCAAGGTCCCAGTGGGGCAGGCCGAGGAGATGCTTGGGCACGCCGGCAAGGTGTGGGGCAAGGATGACGCAGCCGCTGTGACCCGACCAGCCGGCGACATCGAGACCGGCGTCGTTCTCGGGCAGGTGCGGATCACCGGCGTTGCCGAAGATGCTTTCGACAAAATCGAGGTTCGAGACCAGCGAGCCCGGTGCAAAGAAACGGATCTCCATGCGCTTCTCCGACGTGAACCCGGGGACGGCCGGAACCACCAAGGGGCGCAACAGCAGCGAGACCAGGCACTCGGCGGAGCTGGACAAGCCGGCGGTGAAGGGCAGCCGGGCGAGCGAAGCGGGCGGTTGAAGGGCGAGTTCGAGGAGGCGGGCGAAGGCGACCTTGGGCACGGCCAGCTTGTCGTCGGGCACGGGCAACCCGCCCTCGGCGATATGAAAAACCCCCTGGGTTGTGCGGCGGTCACTGGCGGGATTGTGCAGCACGCCGTTGTGCAGGCGGTAGCTGCTGAGGAGCGGCGATTCGCAATGGTCGCCATTGGCGGGCAGCGAGAGCTCGCGGGCGAGGCCGGGCTGGTCGAGCACAAAGGTCCGCGTGGGCAGGCGGGGGGCCGGGCCAAGGTCGGCCAGGTAGGTGTTGAGGAAATGTTGGATGCGTGCGTCGGCCGGACAATGCCGGTCGGCCAGCTGACGGGTGATCTCGCGGTGGCGGGCGAAGATGGGGGAGGTCAGTTCGTTCCAAGACGCGCCTTGGGTGTCATTGATCGTGGGCAGGCCCAACAGCGCAAGGCGCAGGTTGATCGCGTGGTGCAGGTGTTCGCGGGAGATGGCCATAAGTCGGATGGCGCCGCCAAACGCCGCCAGTCCCCATGCAAATGCAAGTTTCGGACCGGGACAATGCAGGGTTTGTTAAAAGTTAACCCAATCAGCCCAGTCCAGCGCACTCCCGCGCCTCCAATCCAGTGTCACGTATTATGTGACACTGGCGGTGGAGCGTGCAGGTCGCTCAGCGGGCGAGCCATTCACGGAAGGCTTCGATGAACTGCTGCATGGCCACGCCGAGGAACAGAAAGTAGGCGATGCCGGCGGCAAACAACACATGGGCGGCGAGGATGAAGATCCCGTCTCGCTCCAGCAGGCCGCCCGCCATCAACACGATCACCAACGCCGGGATGGTGTTGCTGAACGGGATCGGCAGGGGCAGCATGAGCACAATCGCCGCCAGCAGCAGGGGCAGGGCGTGGACCTGCCGCAACCAGCCATAGGCGGTCAGTCCGGGCAGGCGCGGCCGGAGGAATTTTTCAAAGAAACGGATGACCGCCCCCGACAGCTTGAGAACCTTGTCGAAGAAATCCGCCGGCAGGGTGCGGCGCTGGATCCGCTTCGGCAGCCAGGGCCGCTGTCCCAGGAGCAGCCGCAGGGCGATCAACGCGATGGCCAGACCAAAGGGGGTGGACACCCCGGGCAGGGGAACCGGCGTGGCAAATGGCAGCGCCAGCATGATGAGCAGCAGCGAATAGCCACGCCCACCGAGAATCATGAGAACCTCGCGCACCGTGATCGGACGCTCGGCGGCACGCACCCGCAGCAAGGCCAGTTCCTCGGAAAGTTTTCGGAGTGGCGGGAGGTGGCGCCCCCGGATCGCCTCAAGTACCCCGCGTGTTGCCATAAAGCTCGATGTGCAGCCGGTGGGCATAGCGGTAGCCCCGCGATTTGCACACATCGCCGAGCCAGGCCGCGCGTTCCCTCAAACGGGGCAGGGTGGTTGCCTCGGGCATCAGCAGGATCTTGTGCCGCGGGATGTCGCGGCCGAGCTTTTCGACCATGCCTTCAAGCTCGTCCACATCCGCCGGAGTCGCGACCACGAACTTGAATTGATAAGAGTAGGTGTCCACCCACTGGCGCACCACCTCGGGTTGCCAGCGGGTGGCCTCGTGACGCTTCCGCCAGGCCGCATGTTCCACTCCATCGGGTGCGGAGTTGAGCAGTTTAGGCGAGAGCGAGGCCAGGTCGCAGACAATGCCCGCCGGGGCGACAGTCGCGGCGGTCTCGATCGTGAGGTGATAGCCGAGATCCTTAAGCGCCGCAGCAAGCTCCGGCAAGTCCCGGGCGATCATGGGCTCGCCTCCGGTGAGCACGACATGGCGGACCGGATGGCTGATCACCTCGGCGACGATCTCCGCCACGGTACGCGGCTCGCCCTCGGGGTTCCACGAAGCGTAGGGGGTGTCGCACCACGTGCACCGCAGGTTGCACCCGCTCGTGCGCACAAAGACCGACGGCACTCCCGTAAGCTCACCTTCGCCCTGAATGGAATGGAAGATCTCGGAGATGAGCATGGGGTTGGATGGTCAAGGAGGGACTTAAAGGACCGAAAGGACGCAAGGGACCCAAGCCTTTCCGATCAGGAAATTTCAGTCCCTTCGGTCCTTTCCGTCCTTTAAGTCCCTTCCCGCCGGCTTCCCCGGCAGCGAACCCTCATCCGCATACGCCGTCGGATCGGCCAGCCCCGCCAGGGCGAAGGCCTCGCGGCGTTCGACACAGGTGCCGCATTGGCCGCAGTGGCGTGCGCCACCCTTGTAGCAGGACCAGGTTTTGGCGAAGTCGACACCGAGCCGCGCGCCCTCGGCGGCAATCCCGCCCTTGGTCATCGCAATGAACGGCCGCTGTAACGCGATGTTGGCATAGGTGCCGAGCCGCATGGTGTCCGCCATGGCCTGCATGAAATCCTCACGGCAGTCCGGATAGATCGCGTGGTCGCCACCATGGGCGGCGATGACCAGGCCGGCGGCCCCGCGGCTCTCGGCATAGCCGGTGGCAATCGACAGCATGATCGCGTTGCGGAAAGGTACGACGGTCTGCTTCATGTTGGCCGCCTCATAATGCCCGTCCGGAATGTCACCGCCGGAGACAAGCAGGTTGGACGTGAACAGCTCGTTGACGAAGGGGAGATTGATGACTTCGTGCCTCAGGCCGAAAAGAGCGGCGTGCTCCGCGGCAAAGGGGATCTCCCGGGAGTTGTGTTTGGCCCCGTAATCGAAGCTTACCGCCGCCTGCACCCGGTGATGCGCCCGCGCCCAGTACAGCGCGGTCACCGAATCCATCCCTCCGGAACAGAGCACGACGACGTCCATGGCTGAACCCATAGCCATAAATGGGTCGGAAAGCACCAAGAGAATCCGGCATCCGTGCACCCGGCGTCGTGGGTGAAGCTTGGATTATTGCGGCTTTTCGTTCTTTTATAGCCGCACCCTCATGCTGATCCTCCACGATCCCCGCTGCGCCGACTACGGATCCGACGCCCGCCCTGAGCAGCCCGCCCGGGTGGTCCGGACCGCGGCTCACCTCCAGTCGTTGCATCCGGAATGGCACTGGCATCTGCCTGAGGCCGCCCCCGAAGCGGATCTCCTGCTCGCACACACACCGGCCCACCTGCGCCGGTTGGAAGTCGCGAAGGATTTCGACGCGGACACGCCCTATTTTCCCGGGATCCGGGACCACGCCCGCCGGTCGGTCGGCGCCGCCCTGGCTGCGGCCGA
>JBGTGS010000031.1:0-8480 GCA_041746615.1 Opitutaceae bacterium
GGTCGTAGCACGGGCCCTCCTTGCGCAGGTGTCCGGGCGCGAGGTTGATGGTGGTGCGCAGCCGCGGCATGACGAAGCCGCTGTTGGCCATGGCGGACGACACCCGGTCGTCGGATTCCTTGACGGCGGCATCGGGCAGGCCGACGAGAATGTGCTTGGGGTCGCCGCGTTCACCGGTGTTGACCTCGACGTGAACGAGCTCCGCCTCGATGCCCTGAAGGGCAGCGGAAAAAATGGTTGCGAGCATGGGGCCTCAGGGGAGAAGGCGACTGCCGTGATGGTGGCGGAAGGTCGGCTAGGTGACGGTTTGTTTTTGGATGATGGAGATGTTGCGCTCGATGGCCTCGAGGTAAGGGTTGGGTCCGTCCGGATACGGCCGGGCGAGGAAGCGATAGGCCTGCTGGAAATCCTTATGGAGTTTGGGCAGTACGACTTTTTTCCAGAAAATGGGGGTCTTGGCGATGAGGTCGGCGGTGGACTTGAAGGCCCGGCGTTCGGGCGGGACATGCAGGTAGTCGTCGGACTCCTCAAATTCACTGAAGAGGATGGGCAGTTCCTCAGGATAGTCGGAAGCGGCCATCTGGCCGAGGTAATCGGCAGTGGCGACGCAACAGCCGATCATTTCCTCGGCCTTGTTCTTGAACTGGAGGCGGCGGATATTGGCGGTGGGGCCGGTGCAGCGGATGGCGCCGAGCACGACATCGATTTCGGCGAGGTTGAAGCCGAGGGTGGGGAGGTAGGTGGCGGCGACGGCACAGCTGCGGAGCACATGGGTATAGGTGTACTTGGCCCCGGTGCCGGACGTGTCGGAACGCAGTTTAAGGTAGCCGGTGTCATGGAGCACGATGGCAGCGACCGCCTCTTCAAATTGCCGGGAGGTCAGGGAAGGTTCCTGCCCGGCCGCATGCCAGCCGTCGATGAGCTCGGCCATGCAGAGGGTGGCCTGGAGGGTGTGCTGAAAATCATGATACTTCAGATCGATCGGCAGGTAATCCAGATACCGGCCGGCAAACATGATCTGAACGTCCGCAAACAGCCGGTCGGTTATGTCCAGGGATGATTGAGGGAAGAGTCGGGATTGGACATCCCGAACCACCCTGGCAACCGCAACCGGGTCTTTGGTGTCAATGGAAGGAAACATGCCGGCTTGCCGTGGAAGTCCACGGGGAGTGCCCATGGAATAATAATTTGCCAGACTGGCGGGCAAGCCCATTTTGAAACCATCAGCTATACCATCGATACATGATGTTGGGATTAACAGGCGGAATGGGGTCGGGAAAGTCCACGGTGGCCGGGATTTTCGTCGAGCACGGTTACCGGAGGCTTGATTCGGACCAGTTGGTCCGGGAGGAGGTTTTGCCCGATCCGGAGGTGATTGCGGCGGTGGAAGCCCGGTTCGGCCGGGCGGTGGTGTTGCCGGAGGGAGGGTTGGACCGGTCGGCGGTGGCCGGGATTGTTTTTAACGACGACGAGGCCCGGCTTTGGCTGGAGGAACTGGTTCATCCACGGCTTTTTGCCCTCTGGCGGACGCGGTTTTCCCGGGAATCGGAGGCATCCTGGGTGGTCGAGGTTCCCCTGCTCTTTGAGAAAGGGTTGGAGAATTGGTTTGATTTCACCATCTGCGTGGCCACATCGTATGAACAGCAACTGGCCCGGTTGGAGGAGCGTGGTATCCCGAGAGCGCTCGCCGGACAGCGAATTTCCAAGCAACTGCCCTTGGCCCAGAAACTAGAGCATGCCGACTATGTGCTGCTGAACGATGGCTCTGTGGACTTCCTCCACGAGCAGATCGTGCGGTTGCTAGGGTCACTGACTGTTGCCCCCCGTCGCTGAAGCGAGCGATCAGGGCCGGCGCAGGAGTTTGCGCGGCCGTTACTTTTTTTAACCATCATGGACGATTCCGAGACATCAGGTGACCTCGTGTCAAAACCCGCCGCCAAGGCCAAGAAAACGGCCAGGCGGGGCGCTGCACCGCGGGCACGCACCACCAAGAAGACAAGCGTAGCCAAGGCCGAACGAGGTGAGGCGACGCCGGAACTGGCGTTGGATGCGAGCCCGCCACCGGCCGCACCCGAACGCCACTCCGAACCCACACCGACACCAGCTGAAGCGCGCGAGGTTTTCACGCCGACCGTCCGTCAGGCCGACGACTCCGCTCCTGCTGCCGCTGTCGCTACTTCCGATAACGCCGGAGCGGATGCGTCCAAATCCGAGGGCTCGGGCTCTGATAACGGCAGTGGTGGAAGCGGTGGAGGCGGTGGTGGAGGCGGTGGTCATCAATCCGGCGGCCATGCCGGTACCGACCGCGATCCCTGGTGGAAGCGCAAAAAGGACAAGAAAAAGCACAAATGGGACAAGCCCGGCCGGGGCGGTCACCAGCCCCAGCATCCCGCTCAGCCGCCACCGCCCAATCTCGTCCCGGTGCGCCAGGGGGACCTGCCCGATCCTGCGCGCTTCCATGATCTGGCCGCTCTCGATGCCCTGGCCGCGAGTCTGGGCGGAGAGCCGATGTATCTGGACGAGCTCTATTCGCTGAGCCTCGCCGAACTCAATGCCCGGGCCCGGGGGGCCGGCGTCACCTTTGACGGGGTTCCCAACCGGCTCCAACTTTTGGAGGCGATCTTCAAGTTTGCCGCTGCGGAAAAGCGGCTGATCATCGACCGGGGGTGGATCGACCTGACGGACCGGGGCCACGGCTTCATTGTCCACGAACAGGTCAACTACCGTCTGTATCCGGAGGATGCCTACCTGCCGGAGCCGCTGGTGCACCGCTATGGTCTTAAACGCGGCCATCAGGTCGAGGTGGTGGTGGTTGCCCCCGAGGGCAACGACCGCTGCCCCGCAGTCATCGCAGTGCGCTCGGTCATGGGCGGGCCTCCGGAGGATGTTTCCAAGGTCGTGCCGTTCGAGGAGCTCATCCCGTATTATCCGCTCAAGCGGATTTTGTTGGAGGCGACGGAGATCCACAAGGACATCTCCATGCGATCGGTTGATCTGCTGACGCCGATCGGCTTCGGCCAGCGCGGGTTGATCGTGGCGCCGCCCCGCACCGGCAAGACCGTACTGCTGCAGAACATGGCGAACTCGGTCTCGCACAATTTCCCCGACGTGAAGCTGATCCTCCTGCTCATTGATGAGCGGCCGGAGGAAGTCACTGACTTCAAGCGACACACCAAGGGCGAGGTGGTTTCATCCACCTTCGACGAGGCGCCCGAGAGTCATGTCCATGCGGCCGAGATGGTCATCGAGAAGGCCCGCCGCATGGTTGAGCTCGGCCAGCACGTGGTCATCCTGCTCGATTCGATCACCCGCCTGGCGCGCGCCTACAACGCGCTCGCGTCCAACTCGGGCAAAATCATGTCGGGGGGTGTCGAGGCCAACGCCCTGCAGAAGCCCAAGCGGTTTTTTGGCTCCGCCCGCAACATCGAGGGCGGCGGGAGCATCACCATCCTCGGCACGGCGCTGATCGACACCGGTTCGCGCATGGACGAGGTGATCTTCGAGGAGTTCAAGGGCACCGGCAACATGGAGCTCCATCTCGACCGTGGCCTTTCCGACAAGCGCATCTTCCCGGCGATCAACATTGACCGCTCCGGCACCCGCAAGGAGGAGCTCATCTACCATCCCGAGGAGATGCAGCGGGTCTATGGCTTGCGCCGGGCGATGCAGGGCATCCCGCCGGTCGAGGCCATGGAGATGTTCATCCAGCGGCTGAAGAAGACCAAGTCGAACGCCGAGTTCCTCATGAGCCTCAATCGCTAGGCCGGCAAAAACACGAACCGGCTACCTTGCGCCTGATGACCGCAGACCATGGCCCTGCCAACCCGGATGTCCGGCCACCGCCGGTGCGGAGCAGCGATTTCGGCCTGCCCGTGGTCAATCTCGCCCGGGTGATCCCGGAGCTGGAGGCGCTGGAGCTGGTGCCGCGGGACTTTGCCGAGCGCCACCATCTGCTGCCTCTGTTGCGGACGGAACATGGCCTGCGGATTGCGATCAGCGATCCTCTCGATGCCGAGGGGATCGATGTGCTGGCCGGGCGGCTGGCCCTGGTGATCGAACCGGTGCTCGCCTTGCGGACGGAAATCGACGCGGCCATCGTCCGCCATTACGACCGGGCGGGGACGGAGGAATCCCGTCCCTCCGCTGTGGAGGAGCCGCCGGCCGATGTACCGGTGGTCGGGGATGGCCCCGTGATCAGCCAGGTCCGCGCGATCATAGATGAAGCCTTGGCCCGGCGCGCCTCTGACATCCACGTGGAGCCGCTGGCGGAACGCCTGCGCATTCGCTACCGGATAGACGGAGTTCTGCAGGAAGGTCCGGCCACGCCCCGCGCCCGGCAGGCGGAGATTCTTTCGCGGCTCAAACTCATGGCGAACCTGTCGATCGCCGAGCGGCGTTTGCCCCAGGACGGCCGCATGCGCCACGAAGGTGCCGGCAGGTTGGCGGATCTTCGGGTGGCCTCGATGCCCACGGTGCATGGCGAGAGCATCGTGCTGCGCATTCTCGATCAGGCCGCCCTTAGGCGGGGCCTGCCCGAACTCGGTTTCCTGCCCGATGATGAGGCGGCCTTTGAGCGTTTGCTGGCGCTTCCTGACGGGCTCGTGCTGGTGACCGGTCCGACGGGGTCGGGCAAGACCACGACGCTGTACTCCTGCCTCGACCGGCTGAACCGCCCGGACCGCAAGATCATCACGGTGGAGGATCCGGTGGAGTACCGGCTTCCTGGCATCAATCAAGTCGCGGTTCGTCCGGAGGTGGGCATGACCTTTGCGACTGCGCTGCGGGCTATGCTGCGCCAGTCGCCGAATACCATCATGGTGGGCGAGATCAGGGACCGTGAGACGGCGGAGACGGCCCTGCAGGCGGCACTGACGGGGCATCTGGTTTTTTCCACCCTGCACACCAACGATGCGCCGGGAGCGGTGGCGCGCCTGATTGAACTGGGGGTCCGTCCGCATTTGCTGGCGGCGGTCCTGCGCGCGGCGGTGGCGCAACGTCTGGTCCGGCGAATTTGTCCGCAGTGCCGGGAAAGCCGTCCACCGGATGCCGCCGGCCGCGAGTTGCTCGCCCGTTATCCGGAGCACGCGACGGGCGGAGATTGGTCGGCAGGGACCGGCTGCGAGACCTGTGGGGGCACCGGTTACCATGGACGGATTGGCCTGTTCGAGGTGTTGGCAGTCGGGGATGACACCCGGGAACTCATCTCCGCTCGCACCGGTCCGACCCGATTGCGGGGGCATGCCCGGGCTTTGGGCATCCGCACAATGCGTGAAGATGGCGTTCGCAAAGCGGCCCGCGGTCTGACAACTCTGGATGAAGTCATCGCCGCCACGGTGGATGCCCCCAACTGATTTCCCAAAACCAAAGGACGATCCTATGAGCTATGAGATGAACGATCTGCTGGAACTGGTGGTCGATCAGGGCGCTTCCGACCTGCATTGTCAGGTGGGTCAGCCGCCAACCCTGCGAATAAGCGGCAGCATGGTCCCGATCGAAGGGCCGGAACTGACCCCGGCCGATACCGAGAAGCTGATGCTTTCGATCACGCCGGACTCCCATCAGCAGGGCGTCAAGCTGCAGGGCGGATCCGACTTCGGCTTTGCCTTCATGGACAAGGCCCGCTTCCGCGTCTCCGTTCTCAAAGCCAAAGGCAACTACGGCCTCGTGCTTCGCCAGATCCCGAACAAGATGTTTGGCCTGCGCGACATCGGCCTGCCCGACAAGATTCGGGAGCTGCTCTACCGCCCGCGCGGCCTGATTCTTGTCACCGGACCGACCGGCTCGGGCAAGTCGACCACGCTTGCGTCGATGATCAATTACGTGAACGAAAACCGCGACGGCCACATCATCACGATCGAGGATCCGATCGAGTATTATCATCCGCACAAACGCTGCATCGTCACCCAGCGCGAGATCGGCATGGATGTGCCCAGCTTCTCCGAGGCGATCCGCCGCGCCCTCCGCCAGGACCCCGACATCATTCTCGTTGGTGAAATGCGCGACCTTGAAACCATCGAGGCGGCCATCAGTGCGGCCGAGACCGGTCACCTGGTGTTCGGCACGCTGCACACCAATGGAGCGGCCAAGACCATCGACCGCATCGTGGATGCCTTCCCGGCGAACATGAAGGACATGATCCGCACCCAGCTGGCTTCCTCCGTGCAGGCCGTCATCTCCCAGGTACTCTGCAAGAAGACCGGCGGCGGCCGCATTGCCGGCTACGAGATCATGGTCAACACCACCTCCATCGCCTCGCTCATTCGCGAGAACAAGACCTTCCGCATCAGCTCGGACATCCAGACCGGCGCATCCCTTGGCATGATCACGATGGACACCCATCTGATGAGCCTCGTGAACCGTGAGCTCATCTCGCCGGATGAAGCCGTGGAAAAAGCCCAGGAATCCCAGGTCATGCGCGACAAGCTGATCAGCATGGGTGTCCAGCTGAAGGAACTCTGACCGCACTTTTTGTTAATCAGGGCTACGGCCCGGCCCGCCGGGGCCGTTTCTCCCGGCATCGTCAAACAAATCCCCTATGTTTGAAAGCCATCCCCAGGCAGTCCTGGAGTTTTTGCGTGCGCAAAAACTCGATTTGTCCGCGTTCGCACGCATCGAAGCGGATTTTCGCGTGTCTGGTCGGGCGCCGGCCGTGCTGGCTGTTGAGGCGGGTGTGTTCACACGCGTGTCGTTGATCAAAGCAGCGGCGGTGCATTTGGGTTGGAGCCATGAGACCGGGCTGCCGGAGGCGATTTCTGCGGAATTGATCCAGCGCCTCGATCCCGGACTGGCCCGTCTTTACGGGGTGATCCCGCTGCGGATGCATGACCGGTGCGTTGATGTCTTGGCCGCTGATCCTTTCAATCCGAAGTTGGCGGCAGACTTGGAGGCGGCGCTCGGTTGCGACGTGCGTCTGGTTCTTGCCGACCCTGAGCGTATTGCCGAACTCATCAGGCGGCATTACGGCGATGAGGCCCGGCCGGTGGCGCCGGGGAGTGGACCGACGGTAAACGCGGTCGCAGCCCAGGCGAGTCAGGCACCGGTCATCCGCTGGGTGAATGAAATCCTTTCGCAAGCCGTGGAAGCCGGTGCCTCGGACGTCCACTTCGAACCCTTTGTCGATGGCTTTCGGGTTCGTCAGCGGGTTGATGGCAGCCTGCGTGAAATCGCGTCGCCGCCGCGCCCGCTGGCGAGCCCGGTGATCGCCAGGCTCAAGGTCCTCGCGAATCTCAACATCGCCGAACACCGGGTGCCCCAGGACGGCCGCTTGCGCCTGGAACTGGCCGGTCGGGCCGTGGACTTGCGCGTCTCGACGTTGCCGACCGAAGGTGGAGAATCCGTGGTGCTCAGGGTGCTCGATTCCTCCGCGTCCCGGCTGGAACTCGATGCCCTGGGCCTGCCCTCGCGGGTACGGGCAGGGATGGGAGACATGTTGCGTCGGCCGAACGGCATCTTCGTTGTCACCGGGCCGACCGGATCGGGCAAGACGACCACCCTGTACGCGGCGTTGCGCACCATCAACACCCCCGGTCTGAAGATCATGACCGTGGAGGATCCGGTGGAATATGAGATAGAGGGGCTGATGCAGGTGCCGGTGCTGCCCGGGATCGGCCGGGGATTCGCGACCGTCCTGCGATCCTTTCTCCGTCATGATCCGGATGTGATCATGGTCGGGGAGATTCGCGATGCGGAGACGGCGCAAGTGGCGATACAGGCTGCGTTGACGGGACATCTGGTGCTCACCACCCTGCACACGAACGATGCTCCCGGGGCGGTGGCGCGGCTGACCGACATGGGGGTAGAGCCCTTCCTGATCGCATCGTCACTCGGAGCGGTTCTGGCCCAGCGCCTGTTGCGGCGGATCTGCCTCTCCTGCCGGGTGCTCCGCCCACCGACGGCCGAACAACGGGAGTGGCTGGGCAAGGACTTCCCGGAGTCGGGTGATTGTTTCGTGGGGCTGGGCTGCGCGGATTGCAGCCACACCGGCTATCGGGGGCGCCTGGGACTCTATGAGTGGATGCAGATGAGTGAGCCTCTGCGCGAATGGGTGGCCCGGGGTGAGCCGGCACTGGCGCTGAAGCAGCAGGCATTGGCCGAGGGAATGACCCCACTCCGCGAGGCTGGAATTGACGCGATCCTCGGCGGTCAGACCTCGATTGATGAGGTGCTCCGCTACACTTGACCACTCCGGGCGGTGGTAAATCCCAAATCCCAAAGTGCCAAATCCCAAGCTCCGAAACACCCGAAGCATCCGGTCTCCAAATTCCAAAAAGCAAACCGCCAACTCTCATCTCACAACCCCACACCTGCGATGCCCTGGTTCACCTACACTTGCATTGACGCCCGCACCGGTCGCGAAGCGTCGGGACGTATCGAAAGTCCGAATGCGGAACAGGCCGTGCTCAAACTCAAGGCCGGCGGATTGCATCCGACCCGGCTGACTCCCGGCGGCGAAGCGGGAATCGCTCGCGCAGCCCCCCGCC
>JBGTGS010000032.1:0-8405 GCA_041746615.1 Opitutaceae bacterium
GGTGGTCGCGTCACGCATGGCGGTCGGCAACGCCGTGCAGCGCAACCGGGCCAAGCGCCGCCTGCGCGAGGCTTATCGCCACCATCAGGATCTCGTCCCCGCCGGTTACGATTTGCTGCTTGTCGCTCGCACCGGGCTCAATCGGCTTGAGTATGCTGAGATCGAGGGGAAATTCGTGGACGCCTGTCGCAAAGTCTTCCCCACCACCTCCCACGATGCCTGAACGTCTTTTCCAGCTCCTGACCGCCGCCGCGCGGTTGCCTGCGCGAATGCTGCTCGGGGGCATCTGGTTGTATCAGCGCACCCTTTCTCCGGTCATCCCGGCGGTCTTCGGCCCGACCTGTGGCTGCCGGTTTCATCCGACCTGTTCACACTATGCCGCCGAGGCCGTGCGGACCCACGGCGCGCTGACCGGTGCCTGGCTGGCCCTTCGCCGGCTCGTTCGCTGCACACCGCTGCATCCAGGCGGATTCGATTCCGTCCCGCCGCCCCGCCACCGATCCGGCCGGGTTTGCGTACGCACCTGATTTTCCACTGCCACTTTCTTTCCTAATGGACAAACAGAATACGACCATCGGCGTCCTGCTGCTCATCGCGGCCTTTGCCAGCCTCTACTTCAGCGCCCGGATGGCCCCACCGCCTCCGCCCGCGCGGGAGATGGCACCCCAGAGTGCACCGATGCCTGGATCCGAGAACGTTGCCCCCGGGCCTGCGCAGAGCGGTTTTCCGGCGACCTCGCCCTCCGACGCGACCTTTGCGGCCGTTGCCAGCGCCAACACCAACGCCATCGTCACCACGCTCGACAACGAGCACGTTCAGGTGCGCCTGACCGACTTTGGCGGTGCGATCCGTGATGTCGCCTTCCGCCAGTATTCATCCTCCCGGGACCGTCCCGAGGATCCGTATGTCTTCAACGCCCTGCATGCCGACCCGATGCTGGCGTTCACGGAGTTCCCCGGGCTGGATCGCTCGACCCGCTACACCCTTGTCAGCGCCACGTCCACCGAGGTGGTGTACCAGGCGGTGTTTGAAAACCGCGTTGAAGTGACGCGCCGCTACACCCTCCCGTCTCCCCGGGATACTTCGCGCGATCCATACCGCATCCGTCACGAGACCACCTTCCGCAATCTCACCGACATCACCACACCGCTGCCGCGTGCCACCTTCAGCCTCGGCACCACCGCCCTGGTCAGCGCCAACGACTACGGCCAGTTCCTCAACGTGGCGGCCTTTGACGGCAAGGACGCTCATTACACCGACCGCGGCGACCTGGAGGGCGGCGGCTTTCTCAGCTGGTTTGGACTCAAGGATGGTTCTCCCCGGCCCTTCATCGAACTGCCCGTCGCGGTCAGCTGGGCCGCGATCAAAAACCAGTTTTTCGCCAGCATCTATTCGCCCGACCAACCCGGCACGAGCGTGGTCACCCGCCGCATCGAGCTCCCGCCGTTTCCGGGTGCGACCCGCACCAATGTCGGCCTGACCGGTGCGGCCCGCTTCGATGTGCCGGCGCTGCCCCCCGGCGGGTCCGCCACCCTGGGAGGAGACTTCTATGTCGGGCCGAAGGAATACATCCGGCTCACCAAGTTCGAGCGCGACGAGGACCGGGTCATGCAGTTCGACCGGTACTTTTTCAACCGCATGCTCTTCTCCGGCTACGTTGCCCCCCTCATGAACACCCTCATGAACTGGACGCACAGCTGGACCGGCAACTGGGGTGTCGCGATCGTGCTCATGACGCTCATCCTGAAGATCGTCACGCTGCCCTTCACCCTGGCCGCGTCGCGCTCGGCCAAGCGCATGCAGAAATTGCAGCCTCTGATGAAGGAGGTGCGGGAGAAGCACAAGGATGACCCGGCGAAGCTCAACCAGGCCACCATCGCGATCTTCAAGGAGCACAAGGTGAACCCGATGGGCGGCTGTCTCCCCATCCTCATCACCATTCCTCTCTTCGTCGGCTTCTTCACCATGCTCCAGGGCACCGCCGAGCTGCGCTTCCAAAGTTTTCTCTGGTCGTCGGATCTCTCGGCCCCCGACACGGTTTTCCGGATCTTTGGCCTGCCGATCAACATCATGCCCCTGCTGATGGGTGCGACCATGGTCTACCAAATGAGGCTCACCCCGACGCCCACGGCCGACAGCACGCAGGCGACGATCTTCAAGCTGATGCCGATCATCTTCACCCTGATCTGCTACAACTTCGCCACCGCCCTCGCGCTGTACTCCACCATCAACGGCGTCCTGACCATCATCCAGCAGGTGCTCGTCAACAAGTTCACCAAGGACGAACCCCTCGCGGTCGCCGCACCCAAGACCGACGAAGCCGGCGTGCCCGTGGGCAATCCCTGGAAGAAACCCTCAAAGGACGTGAAGAAGGTGAAGAACGTTACGCCGAAGAAGAAATAAGGCCCCTGCGGCGAAATCCCAAATCCCAAGGGCCAAATCCCAAAAACAGAGCACCCGTAAATTCCAAAGAATGAAGGACTGAAGGCTGAAGGGCTGAAAGTCTGGGAAAACATTCCAGCGGACATCTGGCCGGATTTTCATTCCTCCTCGCGCTCCCTTTCTCCAAGCCGGCTCGTCTTCAGCCTTTCAGTCCTTCAGTCTTTCAGCCTTTCTTATCCCCATGGCCGGGCATAACAAATGGTCCAAAGTTAAGCGGCAGAAAGCCCTCACCGATTCCCGCAAGGGGAAGGTGTTCAGCCGGCTGTCGCGTGACATCACCCTCGCGGCGAAGTCCGGCGGGGGCGATCCCGAGGGGAACGCGCGCCTGCGCACCCTCCTGCTCAAGGCCCGCGAGGCCAACATGCCGGTCGACAACATCGATCGTGCCATCAAGAAGGGCACGGGGGAACTGCCCGGGGTCAGTTACGAGGACATTATTTATGAGGGCTACGGCCCGGGTGGGATCGCCTTCATCGTGAAGGTCACCACCGACAACAAGAACCGGGCGGCCTCGGATCTGCGTAGTCTATTTACCCGCTGTGGCGGCAGCCTTGCCGTCACCGGAGCGGTGGCCTTCCAGTTTCTGCACGCCGGTCAATTCCTGGTGGCGAAGGAGCATGTCAGCGAAGACCGGCTTATGGAGGTGATCCTTGAGGCCGGGGCGGATGACATCATCACCTCAGACCACGGTTACGAAGTGCGATGCGACGTCCACGTGTTCGACAAGGTTCTGCATGCGCTCGAGGATGCGAAGGTCCCGACGGAGAGCGCAGAGCTGGCTTATATCCCGACGGCACCCGTTCCGCTCACGGATGTGGAGATCGCGCGGACCATCGTCGCCCTGCATCATGCGCTCGACGAGCACGAGGACGTGCAGGCGGTCTTCTCGAATGAAGAGATGGACGAGGCCACTTCCGCTGCGGTCCAGGAGTAGAGGTCGAGCTGGTCTCGCAACGTGGTGTGCAAGCCCACCACCTACATCCCAACGGATGCACCATCGGTAGGCGGGGCTCCTTGCCATGAGCGGGAGCCTCTGCAACGTTTCCATAACCCCGCACCACGTTCCCGCTTCACCCTCCCATGTCCATCGACCCTCATGCTGAATTCGACCACACCGTCCTGGATATGATCGAGCACAGCCCCGTCGGCGCGGTGCCGGTCACGCCGTCGTATCAGGATGCCCTGAAGCGGCTCCAGGCGGCGCAGCAGGTTTACGCTCATGCCGATCATCCGGGCGGATATGTCACCGCGCGATCCCTGGCGGAGCTGCCGTTGTTTCACGCGCAGAATCTGGATGCGTTCATTGCGGGGAGCATCGCCGAGGAGGCGTTGGAATCCAACGGCAGTATTTATGACCGCTACGTGGGGTCACGTCCGGCTGGCGACCGCGACCGGGCGGAGGCCCTGCGCGATCTGGTAATCGGAAAGTCGACCCACCATCGCGCCAAGCACGGGGTGGAGGTCATTCACGATCCGCTGCACACGCTCTTTCTCGTGCCCGGGGCCGGACCGAATCCGGGGTTTCCTGGAAACTACCTCTATGGCTCGGTCTTTCACGTCGGTCCCGATGAGGCGACCGGCAACTGGGTGGTGGGGGTGCATGATTCCGGCGACGGCGAGGCCGTGTACAAGGTGCCGGCCCTGCCGGCGGCTTTGGAGAAGCTGCAGGAGGTGCTGGCGAGCGCGCCTTTTCACCTCGTAGAGATGGAGGCGCTGAGTTTTCGGATGACGTAATCGCCCGGACGCGTACCCATGCACACGGGATAGGCGGTGCAGCCCCAGAAATCCGAACCGGCCAGCGCACCATGCCGTACGGTACGCCGCACCATGAGTCGCTCACAGAGCGGGCATGTGGGAAGATCGTTCGGGAATCCTTCCTCGCGGTGTGAATTTGGCATGAATTGCAAAGAAATGGCCCCTTGCCAGGGTCGGCAAGTCTTAAGGTTTGCATTTAGCCGGGGGATGGCCGTGCAAAGTGGGCTTGTCCACAGGATGATTTGTAGATTGATGAGGACAGCGTATGAAGACCATCGGCCACCCCGGCTTATCACTTTGTCTGCGAGCCTGGTTTCAGGCCGCCGGCAGTGGGGTGATGCTTGCGGCCGGATTGGCGGCCCAGGTTATGCCGGCAGGGCCGTCCAGGGAGTCGCCAACGGTGGTCATGGACCCCCTGCTGGTCGCGGCGACCTCAACCGATGAAGGTTATGACGAGACCGGCATGGGCGGCCTGGAGTCGGAGCGGATCGAGCCCCCTTTTTCCAACGAGCTCCTGGCGGGACTGTTCAACCCGGACGAGGATTTGTTGTCCCTGATTGATGATGAGTATCAGGCGGCCGCGGGGATCAGTCCGGTGGATCTCGCCGCAGGGGTGAGTCGCGTGGATTTGCGCGGGTTCCCCACTCCGCGCCTGCGCAACGGATTCACCCAGAGCGGCATTCCGGAAATCCTCAACCCTGAGCGCACCGAACTCATCCAGGGACCGCTGACCGCGGTGATCGGCCGGGGGGCCCCCGGAGGTATCCGAAATTTAATGACTGTCCGCCCACGGGCCCGGGTGTATCGCCGGTTCAATGCGGGCCTCACCACTGGCGATGCCTGGAATGTGCGGTACGAGGCCACGGCACCCTTGGTACCGAAGAAGGCCTGGTACCGGTTGGCGGGCAGTTTTGCACGCAAGGACGGACCGCAGGACCTCGCCTTCCGCAAGACTCTCAATTTGAACGGGGCGCTCACCTGGAAGCATAGTGAGGCCGCCAGCACGATGGTGCAGGTGGATTTCCAGGAGCTCACGGCCAACGCCGCGCCCGGGATCCCCGAGTACCGTCCGACCCGCACGGGCAAGGTGGTCGGGCCCTACCTGCCGCTGGCGCACTTTCACAGCTACGGACCCAATGCGGGCACGTTAAAGCGGGTGGCCAGTGCCAGCGTTCAGTACGAGGCGCAAGTGACCCCCGCGCTGAGCCTGCGCGCCGGCATGCAGGGCTTCCTGCGCCAGCTGGAGGAGGATCGTTGGACCGTCGGCCAGTTCCTCCTCGACACGCAGACCTTTGGAGGCACGCGTGAGCCTCAGCGCATCGAGCAACCCCTGCGGGCCTTTGCCGTCCAGATCGACGGCACCCTGCGCTTCCACGTGTTTGGGGCCGAGCACAAGCTGACGGCTTCCGCCGCCCGCAGTCAGGTGCGGTATGACCGGCTCCAGCGCGGGCTCGATGCGGCCGGCCGCGCCGAACTACCCGCGGATGTACGCAACTTCGATCCTTTTGCACCCAACTGGTTCCGGCCCGCCTACGATCCCACCCTCTACCGCCGGGTCATCACCGACCGCACCGAGGCCACCGGTTACACCACCCTGTGGTTGACCGAGCGGGCGGCCTTTGCCAACGGCCGCTTCGTGGCCACCACGGGCATGCGGGCAGATTTTGTCGGACTCGAATTGGAGGACCGAAGACCGGGGGCCGTGTTCCCCACAGTGGAGGACGACACTGAGCAACTCACGTGGCATGCGGGGCTCAACTACCTTGTCAGCCCCAGCCGCCTGCTGGTCTTCGTGAATGCAAGCACCGCCTTTCAGCCTTCAACGCGGGTGGATGCGCGCACGGGGCACCTGCAGGGCAATGATACCACCCGCGGGCTCGAGGTCGGCGCCAAAGGACTTTTCATCGACCGCAAGCTCAGTCTCACCGCCCTGGGATTCGCGTACGCCAACCAGAACATCTCCCGCCGCAATCCCCTCTATAATGACCCGATCCTCGACGCCAGTCTCACCCAGCCCGAATTGGTGGCTGCGGGTGAGGAGGAATTCACGGGTGGAACCATTGATGTCCGCGGGCAGCTCAGCACCCGCTGGACCCTGAGCGGCCGCGCCGCCTACACGCGGGCCATCACCACGCGTTCTCCGGGCCTGCCCGAAGAGGTCGGCCGTCCGCTCACGCGCGTGCCACGGATGACCTACGGTCTGCAAAACCGCTACCAATTCACCGAGGGCCGCTGGCAGGGACTTTCACTGGGTGCCACCATGATTCACGTCAGCGATTATGTGCACAGCTACGAGAACGCCTCACGCGAGTACCTCGCCTATCCGGACTACACGCTGACGGCGGTCAATGCAGGCTACCGATGGAAGACAGGCAGCCAGGAACACAACATCGGCGTCAGTTGCTCGAACCTTTTGGATCGTGATCTATTGACCGAACTCGCCCGGGTCGGCGTCGGCCGCGAGGTTGCGGTAAACTACTCGCTGACGTTTTAGCCTAGGCCTCGGTCGCTCCGCGGTCTGCCATGGGCCGGAGCACTCTCCGGTAGATGGCGTGGGCCAGGTATGACCACATGGCATAGGGGGCGAGCAGGCCGGCTGGGCCGAACATGGGAAAGAGGTTCATCCGCATGCCTTCCAGCGCCGCGAGGCTGCCCAGACCCCAGATGATGAGGGCCGTCGTCACGGCAATGTCCGCCGCCAGGGGACGGTTCTTTCGCTCCATAAATTCACGGCATCCCCGATAAAAAACCGCACCGACAACACCGGTGATCACTGCAATCGCCCCGGGCAGGAGCCATCCGCCGGTACGGGTCTCCGCCCACGCGCGATGCGTGGCGGCCAGACTGGAGAGACCGGCGTATAGCCCCAGCACGACATGAAATGCCGCCACGATGAGAATCCACTTGCGCATGGGCGACAGGCTGGCGCGGGCCGGAGTGGCGTCAACGCGTACCCACGCTCCGGGATTGCCGTCTGCCCGCCGGTGATTACACATCCGGATCGCATTCGCCTCCTTACTCCACCCCACGCATGCAAACGCTTCTCATCGCCCTGCTGAGCGGGCTTGGTTTCATCATCGCCTATCACACCTACGGCCGCTGGCTCGGCGGCAAAATTTTCCGTCTCTCCGCCGATGCCGTGTGTCCGTCGCGCCGGTTTAATGACGGGGTGGACTACGTGCCGACGCCGGCACCGGTGGTCTTTGGTCATCACTTTGCCTCGATCGCGGGCACCGGACCCATCGTCGGCCCGGCCATCGCCATCATGTGGGGCTGGCTGCCGGCCCTCCTCTGGGTCATTTTCGGCTCGATCCTGATCGGTGCGGTCCACGACTTCGGCGCGCTGGTGGTGAGCCTGCGCAACAACGGCCAGACCGTCGGTGACATCGCCGGGCGCGTGCTCAACCGCCGGGTCCGCCTGCTCTTTCTCATCGTGCTCTTCATGGCCTTGAGCATCGTCCTTGCGATCTTTGGCCTGGTGATCGCCTCGGTGTTCCGGCAATACCCGGCCGCGATCATCCCGTGCCTGATCCAGATCCCGATTGCGGTGGCCATCGGTCTTTGGATGCACCGGCACGGCAAGTCGCTGGTTCTGCCGTCGCTGCTCACGCTGGCCCTCATGTATGTGACCGTGATTTACGGTGACACCGGGTTTCTCCATGCGATCAACATGACGCTGGCCGGGTGGTCGTCCTGGCAGTGGGTGCTGGTGTTGCTCGCCTATGCCTATTTCGCCTCGGTGCTGCCGGTGTGGACCCTTCTTCAGCCGCGCGACTACATCAATGCCCTCCAGCTCATCTCCGTCCTCGGCCTGCTGGTGCTGGGTCTGTTTGCGGCGGCCTTCGCTGGTGGCGCTCCGCTGGCCGACGGTGTGCGGCCCGAACTCGCGATGGCCGCACCGCTGGTGAACTGGAATCCGCCGGGTGCACCGCTGATGTTTCCCTTTCTGTTCATCACCATCGCCTGCGGCGCGATCAGCGGCTTCCACTGCCTCGTGAGCAGCGGGACCAGCAGCAAGCAGCTCATGCGCGAGCCCGACGCCCGCTTCGTGGGCTACGGCGGCATGCTCACGGAGGGATTTCTCGCCGTTCTCGTCATCTGCGCCTGCGCCGCCGGGCTCGGACTCGGCGTCCTGGCGGCCGACGGGTCGGTGCTCCTTGGACAAGAGGCCTGGGCCTCGCGCTACGGCGTGTGGTCGTCGCGGCTGG
>JBGTGS010000033.1:0-19196 GCA_041746615.1 Opitutaceae bacterium
GTTGAACCGTGCCGAAAACGTCACCTGCAGCCATTGCATTCCGGTGGAAAGGTTCGCCTTGGGGGTCTCCACCGCCAGATGAAAGTGGTTGCCCATCACCACCCACGCATGCACCCGCCAGCCGCTCCGCTGCGCCGCCTCGGCCAGGCACAACTCAAAGACATCCTTTGCCCCTTCATCCTCAAACACCCACGCACGATAATTGCCGCGATTGATCACATGGTAACACGCTCCCGCATATTCGATCCGGTGTCTTCTCGCCATATCCCTGATCTACCCAACTCCGCACATAGAACAGGGCAAAAGGTAAGTAATGACCCCTTTGATTGGGCCTTTGATTGGGCTCCAAAGTGTAACCTATCACCCCGGACTATGTGTTACCTATCTCGCCGGATCATACCGATCAATGTTGCGGCTTGCCCGGCAGGCGGTAGCTCCCGCGCCTGTTGTAGGTTTCCACCGTCAGCTTGTTGGCCCCATCCACGATGAAGACGATTTCCCCCTGGAACAGGCGGCTTACTTTCTTGCTCAAGTCGATTTCCTCCCGGTGCTCGCTCCCCTTCGCGTCACGCCAGCGATACACGAAGCGGCCATTTGGCGGTGCCGGAATCGGTCCGTGGTGGGTACTGGGGGCATACGGGATCAGAACCGAGTAAGGCCCGTAAAAGTTCCAATCCGTATTCAAGCTTTGGATGTTAAGCGCATGCATGTCCTCCTGCCCCGTGTTGACCACCGTGAGTTCGTAGGCGTAGCCACCGTTTAGGGTCATGCAGCCGCCAACCAGGCACGTGCAGAGTAGGAGGAGCGAGGTTATAAGTTTCATGGGTTCAACGAGGGTTGGTCGGGAGTAATCCCCAAAGACCAGAGGGTCCCGTGCTGAGGTCGTGCGGCGTGGTGTTGCCCGTAGGCGTGTAAGGAGGCAGCGGTCCAAAAGGCACACCCGCCGCACGACCTTGATTCCAAATGTATTCCAGCGGCGCACGGCTCAGGTCGTTTGTGTCCGACCCATGACCACGCCCATTATCGGAATGATCACCAGGGAACGACTGCTCACTGAAGTTCTGTCCGGGGCCAGCCGGATTAAGAGGAGTGAGCGGAAAGAGTAGCCGTCGCTCGTCTTGAGCGGTCGCTTGTGCGGCATTTTGCACGCCGCCTGGCAGGTTTGAGCGATAACCGATGTTGGTGCCGTTTCCAGGAACACCAAACGAGCCAACGGAATCAAACAGCCCCACGAAACGAATGATAATTGTGCAGTCATCCGGCTTTTCCCCTCCCTTCTGGTAGATTACGCGGCGACGACCGCCGCGCGTCGTGGTCACTAACGCGCCATCTCTGTAGCCGCGTTCGTGGATCATATTAGCGAATTCACGCGCCATCACGCCACCGCGACTAAACCCGATGATGTCCACGTAGCCATCACCGTTCTTCACGTCTTGAATGAAGTTGCGATATGCTCCCTCAAGGATTCCTCGGCCTCCAAATCCGGTAAGTCCGCCGACTGCACGTGCGCCGAACCCGCTGCCCACCCCTTGGTAGTAGTGACGTGCGCCCCGATAGATATCATGCAAAATTACGATATTCGATCCATTGGAACGACTGTTGCCGGTGCCATCGAAGGCATGCAGCGCCAAGCCCAACGGATCGGCGAAGCTGATCGGGTTGTTCCCGACCATGCCGAAGAGATTCACGCCTCCGTTTTCTTCGATGGGGTCTTTGCTTAGCCATCTTCCATTGCTGGGCGTGTAATATCTGAAGCCATAGTAAAGATGGCTCGCTTCTCTGTCGGTATACTTGCTCGAGAACCGGAACGGATTGTTCGTAGCGGCTGCCCCGTCATTCAGGACTGTCTCGCCATAGGCGTTGTACTCGTAGGTCGCCGAGCGTTCTCCCGTCGCCATGTCCACCAGGCCGATTACGTTGCCGTTGCCGTCAAACGCTGGCGCGTTGGTTGAAGTTGAAGTAGGAAGTTGAAGGGTGGAAAACAGGAGGCCGCCTACTCCGCCGGCACCTTGCAGGGTGCCGCTTACATCCAGACCCCAGACAAATCTGGAGTTTAAGTCGAAAGTTGAGGTCGAAGAATTAAATCGAAACTCAGCGATCATGTTCCAGCCGTCGTAAGCAAATTGCAGGTAGGTGTCCAGCGCCCAGTCACCACTCTCCCACTTGAACACTTTTTTAGCCACCCGGCGCGACTGGCCGTCATAGGTGAACTCCAACCGCATGCGCTCACTCTCCAGCAAGGGTCCGTTGGGGACAATGATCCCTGACTGAGTCTCCATTGAGACCAATCGATTCTCCGCGTCCCACGTGTAGGCCCAGCGGGCATCGGCGATCAGGTTGCCGTCGGCGTCATGGGCGTAGATCTCCGGCGTCTGCGGCACAAATGCCGTACGGATTTCCTCGGCAACCGCATCCTCGCCATCCGGTCCGACCAGATTTCGCACCCCTGTGACCTTGAGCTGTGCATTCACCGCAGTCGTGGTGTTGTCCACCAGTAACGAACGCGAGAATCCTTCGCCCTGTCTGTTGGTTTGATAAATCGCCCCTGCCGATGCCGGATACGTGATGGTTACCGTTGCATCGGCATCCGCGGTTCCATGGACATCGATCACTCCAGGTACCGTCCGTTGCGAATACTGATTCAGGCTGTTGGCGGTGTAGCTCTCCTTCGCCAAGGCTTCGGAGGACGACGCATTGCGAGTTGCACTGCGTCGGTTTCCGATGTCGTCAAAGATCCACTCGTAGTCCAAGCCGTTGATGACGGTTGCATCTACCCGATGCTTTTTGCCCGAGGTCACCTGACCCAGGGTGTCGTAGCCATAAGCCCAGTAGGAGGAGTCCTCCCGCGTCGCACGGACGCGCTGGTTGGCAGCATTGTAAGCATAGTTGAAGCTCGAAGCTGAACTTGAAGAGGGCGTGTTCGTAATCGACGCCAGCCGATTGAGTTTGTCGTAGACCTTGGTGGTCGTCAGTCGGGTGTTACCGGACTGATGGAAGGTTACCGTTTCCACCAACGGGGAATTCGCCAGATAGGCATAGGTCGCGGTGGTGTTGCCGTGGGTGATTGTATGGAGACGGGAGGCGGCATCATGGGTGTAAGCAACCGCGTGAGGCGAGGAGCCCGAGGCGAGCGCCAAGCCACTCAACCGGTGCAGGGAGTCGAAGGTACGCTCAACCGACAAGCCATTGAACAGACCCTCCGTGTAGCGTTCTTCCGAAACCTGGCCCGAGTCGTGGTAACCCATCGCACGAGTGCCGGAACCGTCAGCAATTTCCTTGGGACGGCCCAGGCGGTCGTAGATGAAGGTAACATCGGGGGTGTCGTCGGAGTAGTCGATATGCTCCACTTCCCCGGCTGCATTGTAGGAGTAAGTGGTCGTGACCGTGGGCGAACGCGCCCAGACCCGGGTTTCGAGCCGGCCAGCTGACGTGTAGGTATAGGTGGGGCCGGTGTTGTCGGCGTAGCGTTTGTTGTTCAACCAACCGCGGACCGGATCGTAGTTCCAAGTGGTGACCGCCTGCCCGGCATCCCCGGCAAATTCCTGCCAGGTGGTCAGGGTTCTAATGCGGCCCTGCGAATCGTAGGTGTATTCGGTCGGGTAAGTGCGGGTACCCCAGGTGCGCCTAACCTGTCCGGTCGGCCAGTATGTGGTGTTCACGATTCCACCATCGGGATGCGTGACAGACTCTACCCTGCCAGCGGAATCGTACCTGTAGGTGGTGACCTGCGCATCGTAACCGGGTCCGGACAAGGTCGGATCCGGATCGGGCGTGGTCACAGTTTCGACCTGATCATCGGCAAAGTACGTGTATATGGTCGTCCCATTGCGAGCGTCGGTGGTACCACTCAGCCGGCCGTGCGGGTCGTAGGCATAGCTCATTGAGGCGAGCGTGCCGAGGGAGGCGTGCTGAGTGACCACAGACGACAGACGATCATCCGCATAAACCTGGATGGTCATAATGCCGTCGGGGGCGGTGGTGGTCACGGTGCGGCCACCGGTGCCGTCGAAGTCTGTCCGCGTGGACGACTCCAAGCCCCGTATGTTTTGCCAGGACTGTGATCCATCGGCGGCCTGGTCCGTGACAGACACGACCACGGGCGCGGCCTCCCCGTCGGCTTCCCACTGCTCCACGGTGGATCGCCACACAGTGGTGCCACCACGAACCTCCACAGTGCCGTTCGTACGGGTGATTCGATCGGTGCCGTCATAATCCACGACCCCGTTGGCATTCATATCGATGGCCGTGATCGTCTGCTCCCCGCGGGCATCGTAATTCAGCAACATGACAACCCCGTCGGGATCGGATCGGCGGATAAGGCGGTGGGCACGATCGTAGATCTGGGTTGCCCGTGCTCCGTCGGGGTATTCGACGGCCATCACAAGGCCATCCCCATTGCTCAGAGTTCGAACCCACGCCGGGGAGGACAGCCCCTCTTCGCCGTGAAACTCGGTGACCGCCATGACCGGCAATCCGTCAAAGGTCGTCATGGCATAATCCCAGTGAGCCGGGGCCACGCCCGTGCCTTCGCGCCGGGCCGGACTGCCGTCGGCATTGGTCACCTCAATTGCCGTACTGCCGTCGGGATTCGTGGTGATCCGTGTCGTGGTGCGATCCTCATGGTGGATCTCCTCATAGGTCGTAGATCGTCCCATCGCGTCCGTGGAACCGATCATGCGTCCAGCCAGGTCGTAGGAGAAGGTCTGCCGGGTGAATTCCGAGTCGTCGCTGCCTCGTCGAACGGTCTCCACCACCCGGTCGAGGGCATCATGGGTGTGAACAAGGGTAAGTCCGGCGAAGGATTCAGACCGCATACGACCAAGCTCGTCATAATCGTAGCTCGTGGTGCGTCCATGCCGGCTGGTGGTCATCAACCGCCCACAACAGGGATTGTAGGTCCGCTCCTCGGTGGAGCCATCGAAGTGCCGGATCAACAGCGGACGCCCAGCCTCGTCCGACTCGAGGGTCTCCTCTTCCCCGACGGCGAGACCGGACGCAATGTCCACTTCCTCGCGGTAAACCAGCCGTCCGTCAGCGGTGGTGACCGTCGTCGTGCGGGTACCATCCACGACCGCCAGCCCGGTGACGTCAGACGCCCCCCGGGCATGCACCTCGGTGACTTGCGCGGTCCCCGGATCCAAGGTGTAGCTGAAGGTTTCTACGGTACCGTCGTAATGAGAGATCAATGCCGTCCGCCCATTGAACGGTTCGGCCGTGTAACGGTAGTGGCGCTCCCAGCGCAGTCCGGGGTCCGAGGTACGGAAGAAGGGAGGCTCGAGCCGGGCCTGTTCGTAGACCGTGCAGACCTGCCCGTTGAGCACGACCGGTTTCGTGAGCTGCCGGCCAATAGTTGCGTTCCAAATATTTCCAATACGCTCATAGGTCCATGTCTGGATCTCCGCGCGTCCGTCGCCGTCGATATCGGCCAACCACTCCTCCTCTTCGACCTGCATCCGCTGTTCGGAAACCGGATCATCGGGAGCGGAGTTCTCAAACGGACGATAGGTGTTATAGATGCGCCGAATCAGGCCTCCAGGAAGGAAAGAAATCAGATGCTGCTTCTTCTCCCAAGCGCCGGTATGGTCCGTGGAGGCGATCTCGCGCAGCATGCCACGGGCATCGACCGCGTACTCCCAGGTGGATCGCAACGCTGCGCCTGACGGGTCCAGGGTTCGCTCATACAGCACGCGGTAATCCCGTCCACCGAGAACATAGGTGCGGTGCTTCTCCTCGATTTCGGAAACCTTGACCGGCCCGGCCAGACGGAGGTCCCAGACGGTCGTCAGAATCTGTTCCTCCGTCGGCGAAAGAACGCTCGTAGTCTTGTCGGTGCGCCGGAGCCCTCCCTCCGTCAGGCTCCAGGTGGACGTAGCGTCATCGTAGGCATATTCCCAGGTGGCGGACGGAACCGACGGGTTGCCGGTATGCCGGTAAATGGCCAACGAGCTCCCCTGCCCGTCCGGGTCGAAGAAGCGCGTGACTGAAAGGGGAGCTTCCGATGCAACCCATAGGGAAGGATCGTCGGTTGAAGGCTCGCTACCTGCCTGGGCGTGGAAGCGGATTTCGTAGCTTCCCTCTGGAAGCGTCGGGTCATCATCGGCAGTGAGAAAGTCCGCGAGGTGCAGTCCTGTCCGGATCTGGCGCAGACTACCGTCGTCGCGACGAACCACCGCTTCCTGCGGATTGGCGGTGGCCGGTCGGACATAAGTCAGTGCCGCCGCAGTGTGTAGCAGGGGACTCCATTCGTCGTGCTTCAGCCGGATGACGCCAGCCCGCTTGCCCCCGGGCAAGGCCCCGAGGTTCATGCTCCAATTGACGGAGTCCACGCGGCCGGAGGCAGCACCCGCTTCGAGGCCGCAGCCCGAACAGGTGGCGGCATCAATCTCCAGCACTGCGGAAAGGATGCGCTTCGACTGGCCGAGCCGCTCCGCCCGCAGGTCGAAAACCACCTCCACCTCACCAAGTCCCGAAGGGCTGGGTTTCGGTTCGACCGCATAGGCAAGCTCCTCAATCGCCGCTGCCGACGAGCCGTCCCACGATTCGACCGACAGATGAAGAATGTACGTTCCTCCGGAAGTACAGCCATCCGGGAGCCGGAACTGGATCCGACACTCATAGGCGCTGTCGTCCACAATACCCGGCACTGAGGACAACGGGATCCAGGCGCTGTTGTTCTCCATGCGATAGACCAGCGAAGCCACGGGAGGAATGGCATGATAGCCGGCGAGACGTGTCTCCGACACGAGTTCACCCTCGGCGGGATCGGAAAGTTCCTCCACTACAGGGCCGAGGCTGGCATAATGGTCCGAGTGGGTCTGGTAAGTCAGCAGGTTGCAGGGCAGGTGGATCTTGGACCAAATCAGGTTCATGTGGCCGAACCGTTCACGGCGGGTGGGGTTGACCACCGCGATCTCCGTGGTCGTGGCGAGCGTGCCACCGCCCGGTATCCCGGGAAATTCCATGAGCAGGTTGTGCTTGTTGACCGGCCAGCAACCTCCCCCGAAGCCGGTGACGATGTAGGGTCCGCCCGACCCGTCACCTTCGTGGGAAGGATCATCCATGTTGATGAAATCCCGGCGTAACAGGCCATTCGTCAGGGTGGCACCCGCGAAGGTCGCACTGCCAGCAAACTCCGTGCGCTGCGTACCTTGAAAGCTAATGGTTGCGCTCTCCTTGACACTCCCGCCCCAAGTCAGGGTGCGAAACTTCTTGGGGAGTTCTTCATCTCCCGGTGTCGTCGGATTGATGAAGCCGTTGAACCCATGATACCGCGTCAACGTCCTGACTTGGGTGTAGAGGATGTTCTCAGCCTGAACGTGACTGCGATCCCCTTCATGGCCACGTGCACCCGGCAATACTGTCCACACACTGAGCGCCAGCATGCTGATCACATACCTGCGACGAAGGATGATGGTTTTCATGAAATCCAAGGCCCCTCAGTTACTTGGCGGGGGAGAAAACCCGCAGATTTACGGCTCCGTCCGGAGCGGGGATGGCCCCGCGGTTGGGATTACGGCCCAGCAGATACTCCTCATAGTTCGACACTCCGTCGCCATCGGGGTCGTCGGCCGCATCGTCGGTCAGCGGGTCCAGGCCATGCAGCACCTCCCAGGCATCCGGCATCCCGTCGCCATCGGTGTCAGCAAGATCAGCCCGCGTGCCGAAGAGGTACTCCCAGATGTTCGTGAAGCCATCACCATCGGCATCCTCGTCCCGGTCGTTGCGCGTCGGGTCGAGCCCGTGGGCAATCTCATAGGCATCATCGATGCCGTCCTGATCCAGATCCTCAAAGACCGGGTTGACCCCTCCAATAAACAGGCTGTCAAAGAAGGTGGTCGTGGTGGCATGACCGGTAACCGCGAACATCCCAAAGGTCTCCAAACCCGGTGAGCGAAAGCCCAGATCAACAGCCTTGAGCACACCATTGAGATACAGGTCCCATGTCCTGGCGACATGGTCCTCGCGAAAGGTGAACCGCACCCAGTCCATCGTGAGTCCGTCGGGCCCGACGGACAGGATCACCGGAACCTCGAGCGCCTTCCAGACCCCGGACAACCCATCAAAGGCCATGACCTGTCCCCCACCGGGAACCTGCAGCAGCGCAACCCGCCCCTGATCGGACTCGATGGCGGCCGCTGCGGTCACGGTGGTCCCGGCAGCCAGTCTGGCATGGACGTCCACAAAGACCACCCCGGTCGGATCGGCGAGGAAGTCCTGCCGGACACGGGAGGCCGGTTCCCCGGGCAGAACCGCGACCGACTGGGATCCGGACGCCGCCCCACCGGACTGCACCTGGACGGCACCCAAGGGCACGCTCCACCCCAGCTGGCCGTCAATGAAACCGACCTGATAGTTCTCCCCGGGCTCGAAATCCGCAATGTAAGGAAGGCCCGGATACACCCTGATGGCGGTGGTCGCGGAGTCCGCAAAGGCTCCGTCGGCATCATGGGCGCGCGCCATCAACAGGCGGTGGCCCGGCCCGAGGGTTGCCGTGAACACAAAGGTGCCTGGCGGCACGGCCGGCGTAGTCGCAGAGCCCAGGATGGTGTCATCGTCGAAGAACTCCACCCGGGCCATCGGACCCTCGACGTCGGTGGCAACGGCAATCAGATCCACCGTGGCCGGGGCAACCAGGACCGCAGCGGTACCGGGAGCGACGAGGTCCACCTGCGGCGCCGTGTTTACGATCACCTGGAAGGTCACTGGTGCGGAAGCGGTGGATGCCCCGTCGTCATCGTAGGCCCGGGCCGTCACCTCATACGTGCCAGCCGGAACCGCACTCCATTGATATTCGTAAGGTGACGTGAAGGCGGCCCCAACCAGCAAGCCATGATTGAGAAACTCTACTTTTGTGATCGTCCCATCCGGATCGGTGGCGTCCGCGCCCAGGGTGACATCGGGCGGTGCCGGCAGACGCGTGCCCTCCAGGGGTGAAGTCATGCTGACCTCCGGCGGCAGATTTGCGGTCAGCGTCGACAGACGAACGACGCCGTTGCCGTTCACCACCAGGCGATCGACCTGGAAGGTGCCGTTGAATTTCGCGTTCCCGTTGAGCCGCAGCGCGCCCCCAGGTGCCTTCACGCCGGCATGGAGCGTCGCATTGCCGTTCAGGACGATGCCGGCATTCCCGGCGAGTTCGATCTGCAGCCAGTCGGGAAGCTCGGCCACACCAGCACTGCCATTCATCACGAGGTCACTTGCCAGGATCAGCCGGACAGGACCGGCCAGAATGAGTTCGGCGCTGCCGTTCAGGCTCAACGCCTGCAATTCGTACACCGCCGGGGTCGTCACGTCAGGGAACCCTAGCACCAGCTTGCTGCTGCCATTGGCCGTCAGCGTGCCATAGGTGCCCGGAGGCAGAGCAACCGCACCGGCATTTCCGTTCAAAGTGAGGTTCAGCAGCGTGGCCGGATCTCCGATGCCCATGCCGGCTGCGTTGATTGAGATCGAGCGCGTGCCGGCCGGTGATGACGGTGGTTCGACCGTGCCCAGTTCAACCGGATCCGTGCGCCGTACGATCCGATGCACGCTGGCGGAACCCTTCAGAATGATCACATGGTCGGCAGGCAGGACGCTGCCGCTTCCGGATGTCATCATGCCATAATTACCGTTGCCCTGCACCTGCACCGTCGGCGTGCCCGAAACCAGCAGATCCGCAGAAATGCGTCCACGTCCACTGATGACCAAATCTTCCGCCACGAGCACCTGCAGGGATCCATTGACCTCTCCGTTCAGGGTGGGCGGATGCCTGACGATACCGCTCGCGGCACCTAGAACCAACGGCAGCTGAATCAGCAATAAAGTCAGGCAACCTCCTGCCAACCCTTGTGGGAATCCCCGAACAGATTTTCCTGACGGAACCCTTGAGGCGGAGGTCATGAATGCATGCCTCCGCTCTCTTTGGTGAACCCAACTCCTGATACGATATGGCAAGCCACTCTTGGTTTCATTAATGGCAAATCGATTGCCATAATGAAGAGCTCCGTGCTGTTGCCAAGCCTTTTCTGCTACTTAGTTGCGTTTTATGGCCGGACGTTAAATCCCACCGCAAACCCCGGACTTTCACCACCACCCTGACACATTCCTACCTATCAGACCCGAGGGGGTTGGCTATCTGGTGGGTATGCCTCGCGACCGCCCGTTTAAGTAAACGAGAGATCAGCCATAGCGGAAATGAGGCGAGTGCATTCTTGGGATATAGCTCAAACGTTCGCGTGATCTGATACGATGGATGCGCACCGGCGAACTCCCAGCGCTCAATGAAATGGGTTGCCATGTGCTTAAGCGGCGGGGCGAAACCACTCATTTTCATGACAAGGCATTTACCGGGATCGAATGATAGAATTGTTTCCCTGTGCTTTGATCCATCGGTGTTCTCGACGTGGAATTCAGTTCCAATGATTGAATTCTCAGGTGACTCCATGGTCACCTTTTTGATCCCGGGGAGAGGGCCATAACCGGTGAAGGAACTCCATTTATCCACATCGAAGATTCCCTCGCAGATCTCCTCTGGTGAGAGGGAGCTCTGGGCTGACACGGAGAAGGTAATCATATCGGAGTGATAACCCCAGCCCCCGTGACACCGTACAGGGTCTTCTGAAGAGCCAGGTTACAGCCGGTCCCAGCTCAGGCAAAGGCACCGGCGAACCACTTCTGGAAGGGTTCGCCCAGGACGGGCACGGGGGTGGCCTTGCCTGAGGCCGCCGTCACCAGCCCGAGTATCCAGAGCACCAGAAATGCAAACCAACCAACCGTGATCGTCAGAAACCCGATTACCGGAATCGCCGCGATGACCATCGAGGCAATCGAGAAGACGATCGCGGAAATAAGCAGACCGAGGGATTGCCGGAGGTGGTACGCCCCCAGGGAGGTCTTTTTATTCCCGTGGATGATAATCGCCACGATGAAGCCGATGAGGGTGAGGTAACTGAGGATCGCAACGGTGCGGTCATCCGCCACCGTGGTGCTTGCACTGCCGGAAGACGTCGTGTCCATGCCGGCAGCATGACAGCCCCAGGACCGGAAGCCAGCGCTAAGAAGCGCCCGGCCCCCCCTGAACTCTCAGGACAGCTTCCTGAGCTTGGTCACCCGCCCCACCACCACCCACTCGGCCACGAAGATGTTGCCTTTCGCATCAAAGGCGGCCCCATGCGGCGCCACGAATTGTCCCGGCGTGAAGGCAGAACGGTCCTTGTCTCGAATGCCCACGTAATTGGTCCCATCGCCGAGATGGGTGAGGAGCTTGTCATTGCGATCAAAGAGCGTAACCCGCGATTGCAGATCGGGTATCAGCAGGACGTCGCCCCGGATGTCGAAATGGCAGGGAGCGCGAAGTTCTTCCGTCACAAACCCAAGATGCTCCCCTTCCAGCGTGAAGGACTGAAGCCGGCTGTTGCCACGATCGGCGACCAAGAGCACGGGTTCTGGCTTCCGGGTGTCGACGATCAGCCCATGCGGTGTGCGCATGTGACCCGGCCGTGCACCGGTACCCCCAAAGGTGGACAAGTAGGTACCGTCCGAACGGAATCGGTGGATATAGTTTCGTCCGTAACCATCCGCGACGAACACCGTGCCATCCGGGGCAACGGCTACATTCGTCGGGACAAATTCATCGTCCTTCTTGTAGCCGCCTGTCTCCGGCGGACAGCCGCGCTCCCACACGGTCTCGCCTTCGAGGGTGGTCTTGACCACCAGGTGGCGCACGGTGTCACATAGATACAGGTACTCCTGCCCGTTCTCGCGCACCAAGGTAAGCCCATGGGCACCACCTTTGAACGCAGCGCCCCATGATCTCACGAATTTTCCATTTTCGTCGAAGACCACGATGGAATCCGGACTCCGGCTGCTCTCATGGACCGTATGTTTGATGTAAATCCGTCCTTGGGAATCAACGGCAACCCCGTGGGTGTTGCCGTAGGCGATGTGATCAGGCAGGTCACCCCAGTCGTGGATACACTCGTATTCGTACTCGCCGGATCCGACAACGGGCAGACGGTTTCCACTCTTGCTTGAAGCAATAAGATGAGGGAAGCCTGCCAGGGCTCCGACGGCAACGAAGCTCCCGGTTTTCACGAAGCCGCGACGGCTGATGGGATGAGAAGGAACAGTGGGTGTCATATCAATACGGTGGTTAGAGGAAGCGTGGTCCCATCAGGTAATGTTTGTTTGGCTACACCTTCATTCTTCTGAGAAATTCCCATCCGCGAGATAGATGCTTCCAATAATGAGCAGGACGTCAGCGTACGCGCTTCCGGGTGCAGCTATATCAACCACGAGGTAATCATCCCGACCGGGCTTCGAGACACGAAAGGTTCTCTTCTTCACGGCTATTCGGGATCCGATGGGAATATCTGCGACCACGCGCTGATGCTCTGAAGGCCGGGTGAATCTTTCGCTTCCATCCTTCAAGACCAGGAGCATGCGGTCGTAGCTTTCCACCACCACCATCTCGCGCTCGGTACGGAGATTCCTTCCGACCAAGGCGTCAGCCTTTTCGACCCACGGCTCAGCGTAATCACTCACGCAGCCTCCGAGCATGAAAACCATTATTCCTGCGAGTAGAGTGTGGAGTTTCATGGTTTGCCGAAACGTAATTCAATCCGCACTCGGGGTCGCATTTGATACAAACGCAACCTTGGTGCCGCGCTATTCTTTGTCAATTCACACGAGGGGGGCTACGGTGCCCGTTTAGATGTTACGGGTTCGCCCGCCTCAGAGGTGGGATTGTCTCGAAATGTGGCCCCCAAGCGCGCCTGCTACATCAGAGGATCCGAACTGAAGAATCTGGATCAGCTCCACCACATTCGCTTTGCCAACGCAATCGGGCCAGAGCTTCGTGCGAAGACGAAGCAGTGTCGGCAAGTCGGAGAGGGCGGCTTCTCTAATCATCTTTTGCTACTCAGAGCTAGCCGCTCCGTTTCATTCCGAAAGCTGGATGCCTTCGATTGTGTCTCAACACGAGAACCCGAACTGGCCCAACTTTCTCGCGAAACAGGAGGTGCTATGGGAAACTCGGCATATTAGCCCGCCGAAATCCCCCAACCACGGAATGAAAGGAAGCCGGACGCTGCTCGATAGTCACGACCAGAGCCGTAAGCTCGTCGAAGAAGCGATCCGCCAATCTGATCCCGCCGACTGTTTCGTAGTACTTAAGAACAATTCCGAGATCACTCTGAACGAGTCGATTGAACGAAATCGCCATCGGAACCAGACTACCGACCGAGACTCCGCTTTAACTCATCCCAAGAAACTCCCTGATCGCCCGTGGCATCCATCTCGGCTTCACGACGAAGCGCCTCTCCTACACCCCTGTCATCATCAGCCAACACAACAGGAAGCGTGGACAGGAGGCGGGCAGCAAACTCCGCACGCTCCACTTCCGTCAGCGATGCGGCGTCCCTTTCAAGTCGCTGCAGGCGAGTCATGAAAGGACACTACTGAAAGACGGATAGATTTCCAGTCTTCTGTCTTTGCGAAGCAAATTAACCTAAAAACGCAGAAGTTTTAACTGCTAATCCACGCTAATCAGGCGATGAAGTTCAAACTACGCGCCGATCTGCGGGGTACCCCTGGGACAGGGGTGGCTACAGGGCTCGGGGGCGCTGATCACATCCTCATTTTCGGTGCTTTTTCCTGCCTGTGAGGAGGGTTCGTATTTCGCCGGGATTGCGGCGGCCATCCAAGACCGCCAGTACAAGCGAGCGATCGGACTCAATAAGGAAATAGACGATGTAGTACGAGCGCTTAAGAATGGCCCGACGCACAGCTCCATATTTTTTCGGAAAGGCCTCCGGATTCCATCCAATCCAGTCTATCGTTTCATCGTACTGCTGGAGGATGTGCGCCTCACCATCCGGGCGCCACGATGCATAGTGGGTGATTGCCGCCCGAAGATCAGCCTCCACCTCAGGCAATACGACAACGGGATGGCTTCTCACGAGGCACGCAGCCGGCGCATCAACTCCTCGTGCGGGATGGGTTCGCTTTTGCCGGCACGGTAGCTCGCCATGCGGGTATCCAGCACTTTTCGATGACCCGCGGGCACGGGCATCTTCTGCTCATCCGCCACCGAAAGCCACAGGCTTTCAGCGATTTCCAGCCGCTTACGCTTGGGCAACCGGAGAAGGGCCGTGACAGATTGCGTGAGCATGCCTGGAAAATAAGCACCGGGACCGGTAGCTCAAGCCCGTTATAGGATAAAGAAGCCCGGGCTCGGGGTGCGATCGCTACCGGACGGCCGCCGCCGGAGCACCCCTGGGACAGGGGTGGCTAAAGGGGATTCGGAAGTGCGTTGAGGGCTGACGGCGGATTGAGGACAATCCGCCCTACCCTTTGCGCGAAATTTGCGCAGCATAAGGATTGCCCGCCTTGGGCGGGCAATCCTCCTCACATGTGCTCTTCGTAGGTGATGTCGATCAGGGCGGCGAAGGCTTTTTGCCGGGCGTCGCCCTGGAAACGGATGCTGTGCGTGAGCTCATCGTAGATGTATCCATTTTCCGGATCAGCAGCCACCTCCACGCCATCCACCCGCACGCGCAGGCTGGGTTGGTAGAGGGTGGCGTTGCCCTGAATGGGATCGAGCGCGACGGCCACCGTCTCGGCGATGCGGTCACCCAACGCGGCCAGGGGGGCGGAAAAATCCTCCTCGATGTTCAGCACGGCACCGCCCGACAGCTCGGCAGCGCGACGGTGCGAGATATTGTCTGGCGACACCACGGCATGAATCTGAAGGTTCCCCTGCCGGTTGCCTTTGACGATGATGAAGGGGCGCCGCACCCAGTAATTGATGTAGCCGTCGAGTGTCTGGCGGTCGTCGGGATTGCGCACGTTGTACTGGCTCAGCAGGTCGGGGAGTTTGCCATTCTGGATCCAATCGGCCTCGCGGGAGCCGTCCCGTTGCTCCCTCCACACAGCCATGCGCGTCTCTTCCTCATCCATGAAGAAGACCACGATCGTGGTGGCGTCAGGCCGCAGGAACGCATGCTGATCGTTGTAATAGCCGGCGACGAAATTATAGACGGAGGTGAACGCCGTGCGGTTGTTGTCACCATTCGTGCCGACTTTCACGAGTTCGGCAAAGATGGGGTCGGGGGTCCGCGGCGTGACCCAGGGCTGATCCATCACCGGGAGAGTCACGAGGTTGCCGTTGCTGGCAACGCGCTTGGTGACCTGCCGGGGCCGGCCGCTCCGGTCGAGCTCCGGGTTGCCCGCCTTGTCGAGTTGCACGGAGCGCACCTGTTTGAAGAAGCCCTGAGCGCCGGACCGGAAGCGGGAACTCGTGTTCACGAAGTCGGTCGTGAGCACCCCGATGCGGTAGTCGAGATCGCGCGCGTGGAAGAGCTCGCGAAAGCGGCTGAGGTTCTCCGCAATGCGGCTCTGGTGCGCGGCCATCGAGGGCGAATTGTTGATGACGAACACGAGGTCGACCTCGCGGTGGCGGGAGCGATCAACCGTCATTTGCCGCAGGTTGCGGATCGGCTCGACGAGGACGTTGACGATACTCTCCGCCCCGAGGTGCGGGTTGTTTTCATCCACTGTGTAGTAAGTGAAGCGATCCTCGCCAATGAACCCCGGGTTGGGCGCGTAGGTGAGCCGGCCGGTGGAGCGATCGAGCCGGGCCGTGCCGTGCTGCGGTCCGGCCTGGTCGTCCAGGATGTAGGCGATCTTCGCGTCGTCGATGTCGTTGCGCTCCTCCGGCGTCATGAAATCCTCGTGGCTCGGGACCTGGTGGGCCACCGGCACATTGGGGCGAGTCGTGAGCGAGATGTCGCGAACCTGCAGGAAGTGCTCGCGGGTGGCGCTGACCTCGAATTCATGCAGCAGCACCGGCGGGGGCGGTCGCACCGTGATCACGACCGTGTTCTGAAACAACAGGCCCGTCGTTTCATTGCGCACGGTGTAGGTGAAGGAGTCCTCGCCCGCAAAATCATCCTGAGCCCGGTAGGCGAAATAGCCGAGCCGCGAGGTTTTGGTCGCGAAAAAGTCCGCCCCATCCCCCCCTGCCAAACCCACCCGGCCGTTTTGCGGGTCCACCGTGATGGTGTAGATCAGGTTGGTGCGTGTATCGGGGCTGATAATCTCCGGGGTCACGACGAGATGCCCGTGCGCACCCGCCTCCTCGGCTTCGAGGATCATCGGGGTCGTCGAGACGATCGCATCCGCGTCGCCGGGAGCAGACTGGCCCACGGCGAAGGCTGGCATGATTGCCAGCACCATCATCAGGCGCAGGACAGATGGCCACCCGCGGGCGAAGAGTTGGAGGCTCATGATTGTGAAGGCTGGTTGGCGCATGGCTTTCTTGTCCGTCACCTCCTTTGCGGCAAGGTTCCGCCGGGGGTTGAGACAAACTGTGGGCGGTCGGGCCATGGGTCAATGCAGGGTCCATGGATGAGCGCGGGCCAGGCGGTCAATCTGACGACGTGAACGCGGTTAATCGCGACGTAGAGGGGGCATCGCGACGTAAAGTCGCTCCTACAGGTGTGGGGGGGGCGGGCTTTCGATTACGGAGGGGAGAAAGAGAACGATTAAGAGAAAGAGGAAAGATTGAGCCCCCCCTACTCTCTCCCCCTAACTTAATCCCCTGAGGCGGCCGGCGGAGAGATCTTCGCGGAAGATCGCGTAGGTGGTCCCAATGCCTTCCTGCAAGCCGGTGCGGGCTTTCCAGCCAAGAGCGGTGAGCTTCGAGACATCCATCAGCTTCCGCGGGGTGCCGTCGGGCTTGGATGCATCCCAGGTGATCCGGCCCTTGAAGCCAATCACTGCGGCGACGGTCTCGGTGAGCTCCCGGATGCTCACATCCGTGCCGGTGCCGACATTGATCCAGTCGGGAGGATCAGCCTGCTTGAGCAAAAAGGCACAGGCATCGGCCAAGTCGTCAACGTGGAGAAACTCGCGCTTCGGCGTGCCGGAGCCCCAGGCGGCTACCTCGGCCTGGCCGGCCTCCTTCGCCTCGTGAAACCGGCGGATCAGGGCCGGCAGGACGTGGGAGTTCTGCGAATGGTAGTTGTCGCCCGGACCGTAGAGGTTGGTGGGCATGGCCGAGTGGAAGCACACGCCGTGCTGCTTGCGGTAATATTGGCAGAGCTTGAGACCAGCGATCTTGGCAATGGCATAAGCCTCATTGGTCGGCTCCAGAGGTCCGGTGAGCAGGCAGTCCTCGGGCATGGGTTGGGGTGCGTGCTTCGGATAGATGCAGGAGCTGCCGAGGAAGAGCAGGCGCTTCACACCATGACGCCAGGCTCCGTGGATGGTGTTCAGGGCCACCACGAGGTTGTCGTAAATGAATTCGCCGGGATAGGTGTTGTTCGCATGGATGCCGCCCACCTTGGCCGCGGCGATGATGGCCGCGTCGGGCCGCTCCTCGGCGTAAAAGGCATCCACAGCCGCCTGGGAAGTGAGGTCGAGCTGGTCGCGCGGGCGCAGCACGAGGTCCACGCCCGGCTCGCGACCGAAACGCCGCACCAGGGCGGATCCGACCATGCCGTTGTGTCCTGCAATAAAGCACTTCATTCTGAAGAAATCCCAAACGCCAAAAGTCCAAACGCCAAAGAAAAGCCGAAAGGGTGTCTAATTGGATATTATTTGGGATTTGGCAGTTTGGAGTTTGGAGTTTGCTCGCTCTGATCGCGATCCAGCATCGCGATCTGGGCTTCGCGTTTGGCGAGGTCGAGGTCGTGGTCGACCATGATTTCGACGAGTTCCTTGAAGCGGACCTTCGGTTCCCAGCCGAGCTGGCGGCGGGCCTTGTCGGGGTTGCCGATGAGGAGCTCCACCTCCGCGGGCCGTTCGTAGCGTTCGTCGTACTTGACATGCTTTTCCCAGTCGAGGCCGAGGCGCGAGAAGGCCACCTCGCAGAACTCGCGCACGCTGTGGGTCTCGTTGGTGGCCACGACGTAGTCGTCGGGGTTGTCCTGCTGGAGCATGAGCCACATCATCTCGACGTACTCCTTGGCGTAGCCCCAGTCGCGTTGCGCGTCGAGGTTGCCTAGGTAGAGGGAGTCCTGAAGGCCCAGCTTGATGCGGGTGGCGGCGCGGGTGATCTTGCGGGTGACGAAGGTCTCGCCGCGGCGGGGCGACTCGTGGTTGAAGAGAATGCCGTTGCTCGCATGGAGGTTGTAGGACTCGCGGTAGTTCACCGTCAGCCAGTAGGCGTAAACCTTGGCACAGCCGTAGGGCGAACGGGGCCAGAAGGGCGTACTCTCAACCTGGGGGACTTCCTGAACCTTGCCGAACATCTCGGAGGAGGAGGCCTGATAGAAACGGCATTTCTTGACGAGGCCGGCCTCGCGGATCGCCTCGAGGATACGCTGGGCACCGAGGCCGTCGACGTCGCCGGTGTACTCGGGGATGTCGAAGGACACGCGCACGTGGGACTGGGCACCGAGGTTGTAGACCTCGTCGGGCTGCAGCGCGTAAAGGAGCTTCACCATCTGCACGGAGTCGGCGAGGTCGCCGTAGTGCAGGAAAAGGCGTACGCCGTTGACGTGCGGATCCCGGTAAAGGTGGTCGATCCGGCTCGTGTTGAAGGTTGAGGCACGACGGATGACACCATGGACCTCATAACCTTTTTCCAACAGCAGCTCGGCAAGGTAGGAACCGTCCTGACCGGTGATGCCGGTGATAAGGGCTTTTTTCATGCGAAGGGGTTACGGTAGGGAGCCGGCCGGGGCCCGCGCAAGCCTCCAGAACAGGGGAAACCCTGATGTGTTTTATGAAACCGGGCGGCCTGACCCAAGCGTTTCCACCACGGATTTCACGGTTGTCGCGGATAAAGGCCGCCAATTCGCAGCCCGCCCCTCCTTTAGCCTTCCAACCCAAAAGGCCGCAGGCACTTTGTTGGGCAACCTGAAGGACCGCGTCCGACGGGCTGCCATGCAGATCATCCTGATCGCCGCCCAATCCCTCGACGGATTCATCACCCGGCATGACACGCCGGGTGCCGCGTTCACCTCGGCGGCGGACAAGGCCTGGTTCCGGTCCGCGCTGGAGATGATCGACGCCAGCGTCCTCGGTGGAGTCACCTATCGGGCGGAGCGCGATATCATCCTGGGGAACTGCCAGCCCGGCCGCAGGCGGGTGGTGCTTACGCGCTCGCCGGATCGGCATGTGGCGGACGCGCAGCCCGACCTGCTCGAGTTCACCAGCGAAACCCCGACGGAAGTCAGGGAGCGCCTGAGCGGTCTGGGGCACCGGCGTTG
>JBGTGS010000034.1:0-2592 GCA_041746615.1 Opitutaceae bacterium
CCTCATCACGGACCGTTCCGCCTTCGATACCATCCAGCAGGCCGGTGGCTTCATCAGCATCCGCACGGGCGGCCCTTGCGATGCCAACGCCATTCCGGTGCCGAAGGAAGATGCCGACCTGGCGATGGACGCGGCGGCCTGCATTGCCTGCGGCGCCTGCGTTGCTGCCTGCAAGAACGCCTCCGCCATGCTCTTCGTTTCGGCCAAGGTTTCCCAACTCGGCCTACTCCCGCAGGGCCAGCCCGAGCGCGACACGCGCGTGCTCAGGATGGTGGCGAAGATGGATGAGCTCGGCTTTGGCAACTGCACGAACCAGTACGAGTGCAGCGCGGCCTGCCCGAAGCTGATCAGCCACGATTTCATCGCGCGGATGAACCGTGATTATCTGACGGCCAGCATCCGTTCCGCCTTCAAGCCCGCCTCGGCCGGCGGCAGCGGCGGAGCCTGAGCAGTCCGAAAATACATCGCGGCGTAAAGCTGCTCCTCCGGGGTCGGACCGTAGGAGCGGCTTTACGCCGCGATTTTCCGGATCCCGCAGACCGGCTCCACGCCGCGAGGCATTCACCTCAGCGCCGCCCAGACGCGCTGGACGTCGTCATGGTCGTCGAGAGTATGCAGGAAGTCGGCGACTTCAGCCTTCTGTTCATCGGTGATTTCCGGGAATTGCTTGGCCACGTAGCCGATTTCGCCGGTCACCACGGTCCAGCCATGAGTGGACAGCCACATGGAGACGGCGTGCACTGCGGTGCGGTCCGTGATAAAACGTGCGCCGGCATGACCTTCGGGAATGTCGTCGTTCTGGGAGTGGGCGAGCGGCTCCACCTCGTTGGCCCCCGCCTCGATGGCGGCGGTCTCCGCATCGGTGGCGGCTTCGGGATGATGGGCCTCGACCAGGCCGACATGCTCAAAGAGGAACTTGTTGCTGCCGGCATTGCCGAGTACGCCCTTCTTGAACAGCACGCGGATCTCGGGGGTGGTGCGCTGGTGATTGTCGGTGTAGACTTCGACCACCACGGGCACCTTGTGGGGGGCGTAGCCCTCGAAGACGATATGCTCCAGCTCCATCTTCTCACCGCCGGAGCCCGCACCTTTCTTGATGGCCCGTTCGATGACGTCACGGGTCACGCTGGCCTTGCGTGCCTTTTCGAGGGCGGCGGCCAGCCGGGCGTTGGCGGCGGGATCACCGCCGCCAAGCTTCGCGGCAACGGTGATTTCCTTGACCAGCTTGCCGACCAGCTGCCCTTTCTTCTGATTGACGATTGCGCGCTTGGCGTGGAGCCATTGACGTCCCATGGGGCGATGGTCTGAAGGTTGGAGTGATCAGGTAGCGTAGAATAACGATGACGATTGGACCGTCCGATCAAGGCCGGGTGATCTCCACCATGCCCCGGGTCTCGATGCGTTCGCGCAATTCCTCGCTCCCGGCCATCACCAGGATGCGGGTTTCCAGCAGATAGGCGGCCGGGCCGGTGGTCAACACGGTGCCACGGGACAGGGGCAGGGTGATGGTCTCAGTGGACGAACCGGAAGGTGGCAGGCCCACGGGTTGTTTGTTCACCACCCGTCCCACGTTGGCTCCGTTGACCTGCAGGCGGTGGTCCGCTTCGGTCAGCCCGATTGCGAGCGGGCTCGCATTGAAATAGCGCACGGTCAGAAGGGCGCTCTCTCCGTCGGCGGCCGGCTTGAGATCGACCACGCTGACGGTGATGCTTCTGAGGGCGGAAATGCTCGTGGTGCCGCACCCACCGAGCAAGGCTGCGGCGAAGAGGATGGGAAGAAATCGAATGCAAACGTTCATTTGTTTCTACGAAGGCGGTTCAGGGCAGCGAGCGCAAGACTCCGTGCAACCCGGTGAGAGAGAGTTTGGTTCTCTGATGTAGGTGGCGTGCTTGCGCGCCACGTTGCGAGACCAGCTCGCAACCTACCTATCGGCAAATCAAACCACCACGCGCAGGCCCGGAGTTTCAGGGGGCGAGACTGAGGGGCGCGTTGATTCCCACGGGTAGGCCGAGGGTGATTCAGAGCATGAGCAGAAGAGTCCAGAGCATCAGAAAAGCCATGATCTGGTCGGCGCTCTGGGTGAGACCGGCAAGGAGTAGACCTCTCCCCCTCAAATCGTTCTCATTCTCGTAATCGTTCGCTTTCTCCTGTATGGCAAAGCGTGTCCCAGGAGCGAACTAACCTCGGAAACGATTTCGCAACCCGGCGCTCAGTTAAGATTCAGCCTGTCGGTCCCGGCCCGTCGGCTCAGAACATTGAGAACGCCCGGGCGCTTTCGATGGCGAACCAGGTGCACAGGGCCACCGCAGCAATCAGCAGCATGGTTTTCACGATCCGCTGCCGACGCAACCGGTTGTCGTGCCAGTCCCCGGAGCGGATCCGCAGGCAGCCGCTCTGGGAGACAAAACTCACAAAGCCGGCATTGCGGATGGGGGTGGTGTGGATGCGCGAATTATCCACTGATCCCATACGGATCACCGAGCGGTGGAAGAGCTGGCGGAGAGTGCGCATCGCGGATGTAAGGTTTCGCAATTTTTGGGTCGTTTACACAAGGGGAAACTGCCCTTATCCCCGGGTTTAACGTATTTTTTG
>JBGTGS010000035.1:0-5454 GCA_041746615.1 Opitutaceae bacterium
TATCAGAACTCAAAAACCTGATTTTGTGCGGCGTGGCGCATCCAGTGGTCCACGAGGACGAGCGCAGCCATGGCCTCGACGATGGGTACGGCGCGCGGGAGCACGCATGGGTCGTGACGGCCGCGACCCGTGAGTTCGGTCTCGGCTCCGGCCACGTCGACGGTCTTCTGGGGTCGGAGGATCGTGGCGGTGGGCTTGAAGGCCACCCGGAACACGATCTCTTCGCCGTTGCTGATGCCGCCCTGTACGCCGCCGGAGTTGTTGGAATCGGTGCGGACCCGGCCCTCGCGGTTGCCGATGGCATCATTGTGCTGCGATCCCTTGAGGAGAGTGCCGGCAAAACCGCTGCCGATCTCGAAGCCCTTGGTCGCGGGAAGTGAAAGCATGGCCTTGGCGAGATCCGCCTCGAGCCGGTCGAACACCGGAGCCCCCAAGCCTGCCGGCACGCCGCGCACGCGGCACTCAATCACGCCGCCCACGGAGTCACCGTCGCTGCGCACCTGCTTGATGCGCTCGATCATGGCGGCGGCCGTTTCGGGGTGAGGACAACGAACCGCGCTGGCATCGACCTCAGCCAGGGTGGGAAAACCGGGGATCTCTGGCGCAGCGATGTCATGGATGCGCGTGACGAAGGCGCGCAATTCCACTCCGCCGGCGAGGGCAAGGATCTTGCGGGCAATGGCTCCGGCGGCGACCCGGCCAACGGTCTCACGGGCCGAACTGCGACCACCTCCCCGGTGGTCGCGAATGCCATATTTGGCCTGATAGGTGAAATCCGCGTGAGAGGGACGGAACTTGTCCTTCATCTCGTCATAGGCCCCCGGGCGCTGGTCGGCATTGTGCACCAGCAGGGAAATGGGCGTCCCCGTCGTGCGACTCTCGAAGATTCCAGACAGGATCTCCACCTTGTCCTCCTCCTTGCGGGGGGACACGATGTCGCTCTGGCCCGGCCGGCGACGATCGAGGTCGGCTTGGATTTCCTCCATGGTCATGGGCAGGCGGGGTGGGCAGCCATCGACAATCACGCCGATGGACGGACCGTGGCTTTCGCCCCAGGTGGTGACGGTGAAGAGTTTGCCGAAACGGTTGGGCATCGTGAAACCGCAGCGTTGGCTGCACCGATTTCCCCCGCAAGTGTCAAAATCCGGCAACCTGTGCGGTCATCGGTCGTCTTTCCGATATCGCCGTTTACAACCCCGGTGCTTTCGCCTCTTCTTTTCACCTGTCCATCCCCTCTCAACCCGACCCCGTATGATTTCGCGCTATTTCCGTCTTCTTCCGGCTGCCACACTGTCCCTGGTCCTCGCCGCCGCCCTCCCCGCCCAGCCGGCCGCACCAGCCCCGAGCCTCGCAATCACGGTCACCGACAATGAACAGGTGGGGCCTTTCAACATGCCGGACGTGACTCTGGATGCGGTTCTGGATCTGGTGGAGATGCTTACCGGTCGCACCGTGCTGCGCCCGGCCGCCCTCCCCGCCGGAAGCTATCACTTTGTCCGTCGCACCACCCTGCCGAAATCCCAGGCGCTTCTCGCCCTCGAAACCTTGCTCAATCTCAACCAGATCGGGTTGGTGCCGGTTGACGACACCTTCATCAAGGTCGTCCCGGCCGGCTCCCTGAGGGCCGAGGCGCCCGAGCTCATCACCGGTTCCACTCTCGGCCTGCCTCCCAGCGGCCGGGCGGTTAGCAAGCTCTTCTCCCTGCAATTCCTGCGGGTGAGCGAATTCCTCCCGGAGATCGCCCCCCTGCTCAACCCGCAGTTCGGCGGACCCACCTTGTTCACCAAGGCCAATGCAGCGCTGATCACCGACTCCATCACCACCCTTCAACGCATCGAGCTCCTGCTCCAGCAGCTCGACCAGCCCGCCACCGTCGGGCTCACCCCGCGCTTCTACCCGCTCAGCTTCGCCCGGGCCTCGGATCTGGTGAACAAGATCAATGCGGCTCTCGGCGCCACCCTCCGCGCCCAGCTCGGCACCGCCACCACCTACAGTGCCGATGACCGCACCAACCAGGTCGTCCTCATCGCCGACGCCAGCCTCCACGACTGGTTCGGCGAGCTCATCGCCAAACTCGACGTCAAGGCCGACCCCAACACCCGCAACGAGGTCATCCCGCTCAAACACTCCATTGCCATCCTCGTCGCCCCGGTGATCAGCCAGCTCGTGTCCGGCCAGACCCAGGCCGCCGCCAGTGGTGATTCCGTCCGCCCCGGTGAGGGCATCGCGAGCTCGCAGGCCGCCCAACGGGGACGTCAGCAAGGACAGCTTGGACAAGCCGATCAGGTTCCGCAGGGGCCGGGAGCAGCCGCCCAAGCCGCTCCGGTGGAAGGCCCCGCGAACACGTTCTCCGGCTCCACCGATGCCGGCTCTCCGGGGAGCCAGTTCAGCTCGCTCGTCACCATTCTGGCCGATGAACGCAGCAACTCCCTCATCGTCAGCGGCACCGTCGACGACATCCGGCTCATCCGCGAACTGGTTGACAAGATCGACATCGTGCTGCCCCAGGTCCGCATCGAGGCCGTCATCGCCGAGGTCACCCTCGGCGACAACCACTCCACCGGTATCGAGGCCCTCGGGCTTCAGGTCGTGGGCGACAAGCTTGTCGGCTTTTCGGCCAGCATGCCCGGCATATCCGTCGGCGACGGCACCGAGGGCGGCTTCGCCAGCATCACCCGACCGGGCGAAGAGGGCTTCATCTCGGGCACCCACGACCTCGCCGCTATCCTTCGCCTCAGCACCACTCCCCGGAAGGAACGGAGCAACATCCTCTCCGCCCCCAGCATCCTCACCGCTCATAACAAGGAGGGGGTCATCTTCGTCGGTGAACGCCGGCCTGTCATCAGTGGCTTCGTCACCGACGCCAGCACCACCACCGGCGCCCGCACCAATGTGAGCCAGCAGGAAATCGGCATCGGTCTAACCGTGACCCCCCTGATCGGCGTCGACGGCTCCGTCGAGCTGACCATCACCCAGAACATTGAGGACATTCTTGGCGAAATCCTGATCGACGGCAACCCCCAGCCCCGCGTTGGCAACCGCCGCACCGAATCCGTGGTCAGTCTCCGCAGCGGGGAGATCATCGTGCTCGGCGGGCTCCAGCGTGTATCCGAAGGCCGTAGCACCAGCCGCCTCGGACCCATTCCCTTCATCGGAGACCTCCTGGGCAAGCGCACCCGCAGCAGCTCGCGCACCGACCTCGTCTTCTTCCTTCGCCCGGTCGTGCTGACCAACACGCCCGCTGACAACGTTTCCGCCCTCGAGCGCGTCAACGACATGTCCATCAAGGACGACGTCAACCGGTTGCTGGGAACCGAGGCCCAATAACGCGCGGACTGCCTGCCCCATGACCGCGCTTCCCGCCGATCCGCTGCCCTCCGGCCTCGCGGACAAACTCACCCCCGAGCAGATCCAGTCCCTGCTGGAAACTCCCCGCGACCAGCGGGTCAAAGCGCTCGCCGTCCTGCTCACTTTCGCTGAGCCCGAGGCCCTCAGCGCCCTCGCCACCGGCGCCGGCCTCGATGTCGCGAGCGATCTCAAGGCCGATACCGCCTCCCTCCGCCTCCTGCCCGCCCGCCTCGTCCACGATTACCAGATCGTGCCCATCCGCCTGGGACCTGAACCCGAGAGCGGCGAAGAACCGCCCACCCCCGACACCCCGCTGCACCTCGCCAGCGCCTGGCTGCCCGACGCCGCCATGCACGACTGGATCCGCACCTTCACCCCGCGACCCGTCGTCTGGCACCTGGCCGTCGCCGAGCGCGTCCACCAGCTCATCATCGAGCACTTCGGCGTCGGCTCCGGCTCGCTCGAGGACAGCGACGACACCTACCTCGCCCCGGAAATTGCCCAGGCCGACGAGGAGATCGTCGATGAGGACGCCGCCGTCGTCCGCTTTGTCACCGACGTCATCTCCCAGGCCATCTCGGATTCCGCCACCGACATCCATTTCGAACCGCAGGAGGGCCAGCTTAGGATCCGCTACCGGGTGGACGGCCTGCTCGTCTCCGTGCCCGTGCCCGAGAATCTCCTGCGCTTTCAGGACGCCATCATCTCGCGCCTCAAGATCATGGCGCGCCTCAACATCTCCGAGCGCCGGCTGCCCCAGGACGGCCGCATCAATTTCAAGGCCAACGGCATCAACCTCGATATCCGCGTCTCCACCATCCCCACGATCTACGCCGAGTCGATCTCGCTGCGTCTGCTCAACCAGAAGAAGCAGGCGTTCAGCATGGAAAAGCTCGGCATGAGCGCCGAGGAGCAGAACCAGATCAACCACATCCTCGACTACCCGCACGGCATCATCCTTGTCACCGGTCCCACCGGCTCCGGCAAGTCGACCTCGCTGAACGCGTTTTTGCGCAAGATCAACTCCACCGACCTGCGCATCATCACCATCGAGGATCCGATCGAGTACGAGGTCCCCGGGGTCAACCAGATGCAGGTTCGCCCCGAGATCGGCCTCAGTTTCGCCGACGCCCTGCGCCACGTGCTCCGCCAGGATCCCGATGTCATCATGGTCGGCGAAATCCGTGACCGCGAGACGGCCGACATCGCCATCCGCGCCTCGCTCACCGGCCATCTGGTTTTCTCCACCCTCCACACCAACGATGCTCCGGGGGCCATCACCCGCCTGGTGGACATGGGCATCGAGCCCTTCCTCGTGGCTTCGGCCATCGAGCTGGTCATTGCCCAGCGCCTCGTCCGCCGCCTCTGCAACGACTGCACCCAGCCGGAACCGGTCAACCGCCTGAAGCTGCGGGATTCCCTCTCCATCCTTGGGCTCGACCCCGCCGAGGCCGACCTCATCGAGTCCCTAAAGTCACCCGTGGGTTGCGATCGCTGCCGCAGCACCGGTTATCGCGGCCGCATCGGCATCTTCGAGATCTTCAGGCTCAACGACGAACTGCACGAGTTGGTCCTGCAGCGCGAAAGCACCCGCACCCTAACCCAAGTCGCACGCAAGCATGGCATGCGCACGCTCCAGCAGTCCGGCTGGGAAAAGATCAAGGCCGGCCAGACCACCCTCGAGGAAGTCCTGCGCGTCATCACCGTCGCCGAGAAGTAATGCCGCGTTTCGCCTACACCGCCCGCGACCGTTCCGGCCACCCGGTGGCGGCCGCGCTGGAAGCCCCCTCGCGCAAGGACGTCCTCCGGATCCTCGCCGCACGCGGCCTGCAACCCATGCGCGTATCCGAGGAATCCGCCGGCGGACTGCGCGCACCGGTCAACGGACAACCCGCGCGCGCCGGTGCCTTCAGCCTCTCCAGCAGCCGCAGCGTGAGACTCACGCGCGCCCACCGGCTGCCTTTCCTGCAGGCGCTGCACGACCTCACCACCAGCGGACTCTCCGCCGGCGAGGCCATCCGGCTGCTCTCCCAGCGCCTCAAGGATCCCGCGCTCAACCAGCTCTGCACCCACCTGTGGGAGCGCATCAGCGAAGGTGCGCCGCTC
>JBGTGS010000036.1:0-7194 GCA_041746615.1 Opitutaceae bacterium
CCCCCGGAAGGGCGTCACCTTGCGGTGCGGCCGGCCGGGCGGGGGCATCGATGGTGGGCAGAGCGCCGCCGGAGGTGGTGCCTTGGGCACGCTGGTGGACATGGCCGAGGTACAACAGGAAACTCAGTACAAAAAAAGTGATGGCCGCATTGATGGTGGCCTTGGTGAGGATGTTGCCCGTCTCGGCGCCGAAAGTGGCCTCGGTCGCGCCACCGCCCAAGGCAGCACCCACGCCGCCGTCGTTCTTGGCCTTCTGGGCCAGCACGACGAGCACCAGAAATACGGAGACAATGATGAGGACGAAAGTGGCGATGCCGATGAGGATGCTCATTGTGGGAAAGGGTCAAAAAGCATCCCCGCCGTCGCTTTGTCAATGCTTAGCAAGCGTGCCGGGATTCCATCCGATTTGCAGATCTGCCCGGGGATCCAAGGTGATGGTGCGACCACATCTCCGGACGCTTGCTTAAACAGCGCTGCGCGCTGCGTCCGGAGCGAAGTCAGTCATCTGTAGATAACCAACTTGGTGCCAACGTCTACTCCGCCGTCCATTTAAGGATGGTGGTGCTCAAGGGGGGCAAAGTCAGCAGGATGCTCTGGCTGTGGTGATCAGCCGGGACATCCTCGGTGTGACGACCGCCGTCGTTGCCCAGACCGCTGCCGCCGTAGTACTGGCTGTTCGTGTTGATCACTTCCTTCCAGAAGCCGCGCCGGGGCACCCCCACCCGGTAGTCGCGACGGATGATCGGCGTGAAATGACCGATCACTGCAAACAGGGTGCGTTCATCCGCATCGAGGCGCAGGTAGGCCATTACGCTGGCATCGGAGTCATGACAGGCGATCCAGCGGAAGCCCTGCGGATTCAGGTCGTTGGAACCCAGCACCGGCTCGGCGGCATAAAGATGGTTGAGGTCGCGCACCAGCAGGCGGATGCCCTCGTGGTCGAGGTACTGGCATAGGTGCCAGTCGAGGCTGCCTGCATAGGCCCATTCGCGGGACTGGCCGAATTCGCAGCCCATGAAGAGCAGTTTCTTGCCCGGCCAGGCCCACATATGGGCGTAAAGCGCACGCAGATTGGCCGCCTTCTCAGGGATGTGCCATGCCCCCATCTTGTAGAGCATGGAGTTCTTCCCGTGCACGACCTCGTCGTGTGAAAAGACGGTGATGAAGTTCTCCGAATACTGATAGAGCGCACCGAAGGACAGGTCGTTCTGGTGCCACTTTCGGTGGATCGACTCCTTCTGGAAATAACGCAGGGTGTCGTGCATCCAGCCCATGTTCCACTTCAGGTCGAAGCCGATGCCGCCATCCTTGACCGGCTTGGAGATGCCGGCAAAGGAGGTCGATTCCTCCGCGATCATCAGGACGCCGGGATAGTAGTGGTGGACGAGTTCGTTGGTCTGCTTGAGGAAATGAATGGCCTCCAGATTCTCGCGGCCGCCGTATTGGTTGGGGATCCATTCACCCTCGGAGCGCGAGTAATCGAGGTAGAGCATCGATGCGACCGCATCGACCCGCAGGCCGTCGAGATGGTAGCGATCAAGCCAGGCCAGGGCGTTGGCCACCAGGAAGCAGCGTACTTCGTTGCGCCCATAATTGAAAATCAGCGTCCCCCAGTCCATGTGCGCTCCCTGGCGCGGGTCGGCGTGCTCGTACAGGTGGGTCCCGTCAAACCCGGCCAGCGCAAAGCTGTCGCGCGGGAAATGCGCCGGCACCCAGTCGAGCACGACCCCGATGCCGCGCTGGTGCAGGTGATCCACGAACCAGGCAAAATCCTCCGGCGGGCCAAACCGGTGGGTCGGCGCATAAAAGCCGGTGACCTGATATCCCCAGGACCCCTCGAAGGGATGTTCCGCCAGCGGCATCAGCTCGACGTGGGTGAACCCCATCTCCAGGACATAATCGCCCAGCATGGGGGCCAGCTCCCGGTAGGTGTAGGGTCGATCCGCGTCCTCCAGCTTGTGCTTCCAGGAAGCAAGGTGGACTTCGTAGATCGAGATGGGACGGTCCAGCCTGCCAGCCTCCGCCCGACGACGCTCCATCCAGTCGTTGTCCTCCCAGACGTGCCGCCGCGGGTTGTGCACGATCGAGGCGTTGCCCGGCGGTGCCTCAAAGTAGGTGCCGTAGGGATCGGTCTTGACGAGCAGATTGCCTTGCTGGTCGAGAATCTCGAATTTGTAGAACTCCCCCTCGCCCACTCCGGGAATGAACAGTTCCCACACCCCGGAGACCCCCAGGGGGCGCATGGGATGACAGCGGCCGTCCCACTGGTTGAAATTTCCCACGACGGAAACCCTCGCCGCGCTCGGTGCCCAGACCGCAAAGGCCGTGCCCTTGGCCCCGTCAATGTCACGCAGATGCGCACCCAGCTTTTCGTAAATGCGGTGCTCATTCCCTTCGTTGAAGAGATAAAGGTCCTGATCACTCAGGGTCGGCAGGAAGCTGTAGGGATCAAAGAACTGGTGGATTTCCCCCGATTGGTACGTCACCCGCAGCTGGTATCGAAAAGCTTCCCGCCGCTTGGGTATGAACCCCTCGAAAAAACCCTCGGGGGCGAGCTGCTTGAGCGCATGCAGCCGGTCAGTCCCGGTCTCCACGACCGTGCAGTCAGCCGCGTCGCGCACAAAAGCGCGCACCACCTGGCCCTGGCTCCGGCCCTTTTTCATCGGATGCATCCCCAGCAGACTGTGGGGACTGGCATTCCGGGCCTTCAGGAAGGAATCGAGTTCGGTTTGGGAAATAATCACGGCTGAATGGGTTGGATCCCGAGAGTGCAGCAAGCAGGCCCATACGTCTAGAACGGATCGCCACCTTCCGGCAGTGGATGATCGGGTGCCACCTGGGTAGGAGCGGCTTTATGCCGCGATTCTGTGCCCCCCTCACCCACCGTGAGGCGGCGCACCACGGCCGACCGGGTGCGCCTTTTTTCGCCCCATAATTACTCCCATGCCCACCCCCGGCGCAAGTGTCACATAATACGTGACACTTACTCGGGGGCAGGAACGCGGGCGCCCGCATTGGGTCCGGTCAACTCAGGTCGAGTCGGCTTCCAAAGCCTCCTGCTAGCAGCTGCCGCTCACCCGGTGTTCTTCAAACCGCCGCTGATGCCGTTGATGGTCAGTTCCACCACCCCGCGGGCGGCAGACTCCTCATCCCGGGCCAGCTTGCCCGAACGCAGCCGGCGCAGCATGTCCACTTGCAGATAATTGAGCGGATCGATGTAGGGATTGCGCATCTGCACCGACTTCAGGAGCACCGGCTCGCGGCTGAGCAGCTGTTTTTGCCCGGTCACGGCAAGAATGGCCTTCTCCGTGCGCGTGAATTCCACCATGAGCACGGCGAACACGCGCTCACGAATCTTCTCATCCTCGACCAGCGTGGCATAGAGGTGGGCTATACCCATGTCCGCCTTGCGCATGGTGAGCTGGGCGTTGTCGATGAGGGTTTGGAAGAAGGGCCATTCCGCATGCATGGTGCGCAGCAGGTGCCGACCCTTCCGGCCGCGTGCGAGAACCGCATCCAAAGCCGAACCCAGTCCATACCAGCCGGGAAAATTGAAGCGGCTCTGCATCCATGAGAAAACCCAGGGAATCGCCCGAAGATCGGCCACGCTCTGCGTCGCCCGGCGGTAGGTCGGTCGTGACCCAAACTTGAGGTTGCCGATCTCATCAATCGGCGTGGCCTGCCGCCAGAATTGCAGGAACTCGGGATCATCGTGCACCAGGCCCTTGTAGGCATCGAAACCGGCCGCACTCATCGTCTCCATCGCTTCGACCCACTCCGCCGGTGTCCGGGCCTCCGACTGCGCCGCCTGCGTGCCGACGAGGACACCATAGGTCATCTGCTCCAGGATCCGATGCGCCAGATCCGGATCATGATAACGGGTGGACAACACCTCGCCCTGCTCCGTCACGCGGATGCCTCCATCCCGCAGGCCGACCGGCTGCGCGAGAATGGCCTTGGCCGCCGGTCCGCCCCCGCGCGCGATGCTGCCCCCACGCCCATGGAAAAGGGTCACGCGGATCTGGTGCCGGCGGCACACCGCCGTGATTTCATCCTGCGCCTTGTAGAGGGCCCAGTTCGCCGTGAGGTAGCCGCAGTCCTTGTTGCTGTCCGAATAGCCCAACATGACATGCTGATGACCTTCGGGCAGTGCACCCGCATAACCGGGATGGGTGAAAAGCGCATCCAGTATCGCCGGCGCGTGGTTCAGGTCATCCAGCGTTTCGAAAAGCGGCGAGATGGGCAGCACAGCCCCGGTCAGCTTCATCAGCAGCCGGACTTCCAGCAGATCGGACACCGCCTCGGTCATGCTGATGATGTAAATCCCGAGGCATTCCGGACCGAACTTGGTCGAGATCAGCCGGGCCAGTCTCAACGGCTCCAATACATGACGCGTGGCATTGGAAAACCGCGTGAGCGCCGTCCCGGTCATCTCTTTGCATCCACCCAATGCCTTCACGAGGACCTGGCAGCGGTCGGACTCGTTCAGTTTTCCGTAATCGGACCGGCCCAGCACCTCGGCCACGGCCGCCTCGTGCTGGGCGGAATGCTGGCGCAAATCGAGTTTCGCCGTGTGCAGACCAAAGACAGCCAGTTGATGACGGACGTCTTTCAGTTCGCCGTCCGCCAGCAGCGCGCCGCGGCCCACAGCCAGGCTGTCGGCGATCACCTGATAAGTCTCCCGCACCGTGTCGGCTCCAAGACAGACTTCATCCCCAACGGTTTCCCCCGTGAGCGAGGCACTGTCGCGCACTTCACCGACCGCCTGGGCCAGCCGCTCTCGCAGCAAGCCGAGCAGCAGGCGGTAGGATTCGTGGGGATAACGTCCGCCGATCTCCTCCATGTGCTTGGAGAAATGGCGGCTCTCCCGCGCCAGCCGCCGGACGGCGGGCGAGATCGTATCGCGTCGGTCCGAGACGGTGATCGAGCGGGAAAGATCACGCGTGCCGAGCCGCAGCTTTTCGATCGCCAGCCGGCGATGCAGCAGGAGCACATCAGCCGTCACCGCCGCCGTTACCCCAGGATTGCCGTCACGGTCGCCACCAATCCATGAGCCAAAGGTCAGCCAGCGGGCCGGCGGAGTGACCCCGGGGAAATGCCGGGCCAGCGCCTGCTCGAAGTCGCGCTGCAGCCGCGGAAGGGTCTCGTAAAGGGTGGTGTCGAAATACCACAGGCCCGTGCGGGCCTCGTCGGCCACCTCCGGCCGGGCCACCCGACTGCGATCCGTCAACCAAAGCGAAACGATCTCCCGCTCAACCGCTCCGGGATCCACCACCGCCGTGGGCTGCGTCCGCTGGCGCAGGATCTCGGCCAGTCGCCGGAGCTTGGTCAGCAGGGTCCTCCGCTTGGACTCGGTCGGGTGCGCGGTGAAGACCAGTTCAATGGAGAGAGCATCGACCAGCTTTTGCATCGCCGCTGCATCCACCCCGCGTTGCTTGATCTCGATCAAAGCGGCTTCGATTGATTCACGGATCGGCCGGGCTTCAGGGCTGCCCGGCTCCGCCTTCAGCCGCCCCGTCCGGCGACGGCGCAGCAGGAGGATGCGAAAATTTTCCTCCGCCAGATTCACCAGCTCAAAATAAAGCGTGAAGGCCATCGCCTGGTTGATCCCCTCCGCCGGAGTCAGCCGGGCCACCGTCGCGGCCAGCGCACCGCCCGCCGTCGCATCACCGGCCCGGCTGGCCTTCGCCAAGGTGCGCAGGCGCTCGACCGTTTCAAAGGTCGCCTGTCCCTCGATCCGGGTGATCACCCGGCCGAGCGCGGCACCCAGCGAGCGAACCTCCGCCCGGAGCTGGGCCATTTCTTTCAGGGCAGTGGAGGGTCGGGAGTTGGCCATGGCGGATGAGCGGTATATCGATGAGTGGTTTTGAGAACACCAAAAAGCGAAAAATGCGCCAACTTAGCATCCTGCCGGGAAGACCGCCCCATTCGCCCAGTAGATTTCCATCTCACGCGAGACTTCCGACTCCCTATCCGGCAGGATGCTGGATGCTATCGCTTGCCACCTGCTCCCTCCCCTCCTTTGCTCCCGCCCATCGTACCCGTGCCGCGCCTCCCCTTCTTCCTTCTCCTTTTCACCGGCCTCCTCCACTCCGCTGCAGGCCAGGCCACGTTGCCCGGGGTCGATTTCACCGCGCAGGAAACCGTTGTTGATTTTGAGACCCGCAACACGATCGCCCGGGGCAACGCGCGCCTCGCCTATCGCGGCGTCGTCCTCCTGGCGGATGAAATCACCTATCACTCACCCACCCACCACGCGGTCGCCCGTGGCAACATCCGCATCCAGCAGGGCGAGCGGCTCATGCTGGCAGACGAGGTTCACTACCACCTCCGCGAGGAAACCTTCGCCATCACCAACCTGCGTGTCGGCGAAGGCTCCGTTTACCTGGCCGCCGACCAAGCCACCGGTGGTCCTGCCGCCATCACCCTCACGGATGCCACCGTGTCCTACAACCGGCCCGGTCGATTCGCTCCGACCCTCAAGGCTGCAAGCCTGGTGTACCACGAGGACGGAACCATCACGACCACCCGCGCCCGCGTGGGCATTGGCCTCTTCCAACCGCTCCCGCTGCCGTCGTTCATCCAGAAACTCGACCAACCCGTTTTCTCCAACCTCAGCGGCAACATCGGCTACCGCTCCTCACTCGGCGCCTATCTCTCCGCCGGACTGCAGATCCCCATTCGCCCCGGCCTCCAACTCGGAGCTGAGGCCGGCATCTATAGCGAACGCGGCCTGATGGCCGGTCCAACCGGGAGTTATTCCTTTGGTGACCCGACCCGGGGCGCCGAGGGCTCCCTCAACTCGGGCTACATTCGCGACCTCGGCGACCGTCTGACCGACATTTTGGGCAACCCCGTCCCCAAGGGCCGCGGCTTCATCCAATGGGAACACCGGCAGCGTCTCGCCAACCGCCTCACGTTGCACGGGCAGCTCAACTATTGGAGCGACTCCGAAATCGTCCGCGACTTCCGCTTCAGGGAATTCGCCTCGGTCCAGACGCCCGACACCTGGCTCGAGGCCACCCATGCGGGTCGCAACCACGTTCTGTCCCTCTTCTCCCGCTTTCAACCCAACCGCTACCACCAGGTCCAGCAACGTCTGCCTGAGCTGCGCTTCGACCTGCTGCCCATGGATCTCGGTCTCGGTCTCCACCAGCGCGCCCAGGCCAGCGCCGCCGTGCTGCGCGAAGACCC
>JBGTGS010000037.1:0-13359 GCA_041746615.1 Opitutaceae bacterium
TGAAGCTTTCCCCACAGGAGCAGCTGGCTTTCGCGTTGGGGTTGGTGAACTTGAACCCACCGGCGATGAGCTGATGGGAATAGTCGAGAATGGTCCCCTTCAGATAAAGGGCGGTCTTGGGATCGACCAGGACCGGCACCCCGGCGGAGCGCACCAGAATGTCCCCCTTCCGTGGAGCGGTCGTAAACCGAAGTTTGTAACTGAGCCCATTGCAGCCGCCTCCGCTGATGGCAATGCGCAGAAAATCCCCCTGCCCGTCCCGCGTAATCAGCGCCGACACCTTCCGACCGGCGTCCTCCGTCAGTCGGACCAGAGCCTCGTTGCCCTCCCGAACTCCCTCCCCCATTTCCGAAGGTGGGCGGGCAGGTCCCTCTGCCCGCCGTGTATCCGTGGGCGCTGCTGGCGGGGATGAAAAGGAGGTGGAAGCCATGAACGGGCCAGTATCGCCAAATCCATCCCGTGAGGCAAGCGTCCTGATGGGATGGTAGTGTGTCCGGCTGCCGAAAATGTAGGTTGCGAGCTAGTCTCGCAACGTGGCGTGCAAGCTCGCCACCTATATAAAGAATCCATACTGATACCCCCAAAGGCCTTCAACGCCCCGCGCGCAGCACCAACCGCCGGGCCACCTTCACGGCATTGGCGAAGCTCGTCGGTCGCGCCAGGCCGCGGCCGGCAATCGCAAAGGCCGTGCCATGGTCCGGACTCGTGCGCACAAAGGGCAGACCGAGGGTCACGTTCACCGCCTCGTCAAAATCCACCGTCTTCAGCGGTGCGAGTCCTTGGTCATGATAAAGCGCGATCACCACATCGAATTCCCCGCGCAGCTGTCGCGCAAAGAGCGTGTCGCCTGGCTCCGCACGCGAGAGACCGGGATGGACCGCACGCAGGCCGTCGAGTATCGGGTTGAGCAGGTCGTGCTCCTCACTGCCAAGGAGGCCATCTTCCCCCGCATGCGGATTGAGCCCGCATACGCCGATACGCGGGGCGCCTACCCCTTCTGCACGCGCCAGTTCGTCCGCCGCCCGGACCGCGCGGGTCACGTTCGCTGGCGTGAGCTGCGCCGGCACATCGCGCAGCGGCAGATGCCATGAAAGTAAAACCACCCGGAGCCGCCCCCCACAAAACGCCATCGTCGGCTCCCCACCCCAACGAGCTGCAAAAAATTCGGTCTGACCAGGAAACCCGTAGCCGATGCCCGCAAGGGACAGCTTGCTCACGGGGCCGGTGACGACCCCTGCAAACTCCCCCGCGAGGCAACCCGCCGCCGCCCGCTCCATCGCCGCCCAGGCGACCAGGGCGCCCTCACCTGTCGGCTGCCCGGGTACCGCCTCAAAATCCTCCATGCCCACCGGCACACGCTGCGCCGCCTCCAGAGACAGCCCATCCAGCCACTTCGCCGGTCCGATCACCGCCACCTTCCCCGCCTCGTCCGGGTTTCCCTCCAGCCAAGCCGCAATGATCTCCGGTCCAACCCCGGCCGGATCTCCACAGGTGATCGCCAGCGGCCGGGTCATGATTCCTCCATACTGCCGGCCGGGTCACGCGTGGGCCGGGCGATCCCGCGCTTCCCCTGCGTGAAAAATTCCAAAAACTGCCGGACCTCGGCGGATGCCGCACCGACCGCCAGCCCCGCCGCCACCGTCCGGATGTTGCCCGGGGTGAAATAAACCGCCCGGAATGCCTCCTTGAGTTCGCGTATGGTCTCGCGGGGAAAACCCCGGCGCTTGAGGCCGATGAGGTTCAGGCCGATGATTTCATCACGCTCGGCCGACAGGGTGAATGGCGGCACATCCAGCGTGACCCGGGCAAGCCCGGCAACCATCGCACTCTCGCCGATCCGGCAAAACTGATGAATGCCCGCCCCGCCGCCAATGAAGGTGAAAGCCCCCACGGATACATGGCCGGCCAGCATCACGTTGTTCGCCAGCACCACGTCGTCCGCCACCACGCAATCATGACCGACATGCGAGCCGGCCATGAGGAAACCGCGCGCACCAATCACCGTCTCACCGCCGGCGTGAATGGAACGGTTCACCGTGACGTGCTCGCGCACCACCGTGCCGTCACCGATGCGCACCGCCGAGGGCGTCGCCCGGTCGAACTTGAGAAACTGCGGATCGCCCCCCAGCACGGCATAGGGATGCACCACCACGCGGTCGCCGAGGATGCAGTGTCTCGTGACCATGGCACCAGCCATAATCTCGCAATCCGCGCCCAGTCGCGCGCCGTCCTCAATCATGGCGGTGGGATGAATCATGATTCAAAAACTCCAAATGCCAAACCTTGGAAATCACAAACGTCAAAAGTCCAAACGCCAAATAAAACCAAGGGAATATTCACCTGCCACCATTCAACTCCGGCTGCCATCAGCTTAGGAACGCGCCTTGCGCGTTCCTGGCAGGTCGAGCTGCGCATCCTTGAGCAGATCATAATTTTTGAGAATGCGCATGACCTGGAGCGTGTCGCTTTTCGTGTAGTTCTGGTTGCTCTCGATCTTGTCGAGCAGGTCGAGCAGCATCGCCCGGAATGAAATGATCGCATCCACCCCGCGCTCCTTCAGCAGTTCGACGCTTTGGGAGCGGAAGGGCTCGGCGGTCGGCAGGCTGGGCAGGACGAGGATCTTGATGAGATCGCCGTCCCCGGCCTCCTCCGTGGAGAACAGGCGGGTCGCCTCCTTGAGCACGTTCTCCTCGAGGAAACGGAAGATCTCCGGACTACCCTTGAGAATCGCCGGCGAAAACACATTGGTGTGCCAGGGCTTAACTGAAACCACCGCACGCTGGATGAAGGGGAGCTCGTTCGCAAAAAGGAAGAACTCCGGACGGCGCGAGTCGCGCTGCCACGCAGGGTTGTACACAATCAGGTCTATCTCCTCATTCCCGCTCTTCCGACGTGCCGTCACCTGGTACTTCCGCACCTGGCGCACCAAAAAGCCGTTCTGCTCGAAGTACTCGCGGACAATGCCTTCGTCGATGGCGGACATGGGATTGTGGAATGACGAGTGGGGAACGCGGAATGGGGCAAAGAGCCGGACGGCTTTGGATTCAGGTCATTCCGGATTCCGAATTCCGCAATCCGAATTTCGCCTTCACGAGGCCCCCACTTCGCGGAAAACGTCCTCGGCCCGCACCGGATCAATCCCTCCCTGGGTGGCAGCCTCGCCCACCCGTCGCAGCACCACAAAACGCAGGGCACCGGCCCGGACTTTCTTGTCGCGGGACGCCGCCGCCATGAGGCCGGCCAGCGGAAGCGGTTTGCGCAGTCGCACCGGCAGCGCATGCGCCGTCAACACCGCATCTATCCGCGCCACCTCGGCCGCACCGATGTATCCCAGGTCACGGGAAAGCCGCGCTGACGCCGCCAGGCCGATCGCCACGGCCTCGCCGTGCAGGTAAGTGCCATAACCGGTGACCTGCTCGATGGCATGGCCGAAGGTGTGACCGAGATTCAGCAGGGCGCGTCCACCTTCCGCCGCCGTCTCACGTTCGTCGGCCTCGACGATGCGCGCCTTCAGCGCACAACAACGGCGCACCACACCAGCCAGGTCATCCGAGGAGACGGTCAGCGGTTCCCGCTCCAGCCGCTCAAAAAGTCCGGCGTCACCCAACAGGCCGGCCTTGATCACCTCCGCCATGCCGGCTGCGAACTCGCGCGGAGGCAGGGTCGCAAGCATTCCCGTCGCTACGTACACCGCCCGCGGCTGATGAAAAGCCCCCACCAGATTCTTGCCTGCGCTGAGATTGATGCCCGTCTTGCCGCCCACGGAACTATCCACCATCGCCAGCAACGTGGTGGGTACCTGGCGAAACTCGATCCCGCGTAGGTAACTCGCTGCCGCGAAGCCTCCCAGATCACCGATCACGCCCCCGCCGACGACAAAGATCACCCCGGTGCGATCGAGTCGCTGCTCGGCGAGAAAATCCCAGACCCGGCCAAGTTCGCCGAGCGACTTGGTCTCCTCCCCGGGGTTCAACACCAACTGCGGCACATCGGCAAACATGCCTTGCAAGCCCTCCGCATGCTGATGGGCCAGGTTGCGATCCGTCACCACGACCAGTTTGCGACCGGTACCAACTAGCGCCTGGACTTCCGAGCGTATCATCGCCTTCAGATCCTCCCCAAAGTGAATGGGGTAACTGCGTTCACCCAGATTGACCGTAAGGCTCTCAAGCATGAACGGGTTAAACGGCACCCCTCCCCCCGGGTCAATGCCGACGCCGGAGTTTTAAGCGCGCAAAAGGCTTCCAAGTCCGCACTCGTTCCGAAATCGCTCCGATTTTTTGTATTCCGAGGCAGCGCGCAGCGCTGATTAGCAACCCGTCGAGGAGGTCCTCAAGCAGCCTAAAAGGTTCCCGGATGCCCCCCAAGGGTTCAAATGTAAGCCCGACGGGATGCTATTGAGACGATATTGAGACTCTATATCACTTTTTTCTTGCATGATACTGGGTCTCATATTCGATTACTTGTGCTCCGATGAAAATCAAATCCTTCCTCAAGTCCTCAACAGCATCATCCGTCTCATTCACCCTGCTGGTGGCAATGAACGCTTCCGCTCAAACAGTGGTCCAGCCACTGGCGGCCCCGACCCCGGACGAAGTGCACGCACTCGCAGCCATTAGTGTGATCGGTTCCAAGGAGAATGTGGAACGCCTGCCCGGCTCGGGCACGTTCATCGATTCCCAGGACATCCGCACCTTCGCTTATGACGACATCAATCAGGTCGTCCGTCGGTCGCCCGGCGTGTACATCCGGCAGGAGGATGGCTACGGCCTCTTCCCGAACGTTTCCCTGCGCGGCGTTTCCACCACCCGCAACGGCAAGATCACCATCATGGAGGATGGCATCCTCATGGCCCCCGCGGCCTACTCCGACCCCGCCGCCTACTACACGCCCAACACCGGCCGCATGAGCGGCCTTGAGGTCCTCAAGGGTTCCAGCCAGATCAAGTACGGCCCGCAGACGACCGGAGGCATCATCAACTACCTCTCCACGCCCATACCTGCGAACAACTCCGGCTTTCTCAGCGCGTCCCTCGGCAGCAACAACGACATCCGGATTCACGCCAACTATGGCGGTCGCTTCGAAGCCCCGTGGGCCACCGTCGGCTTCCTCGTTGAGAACGTCAATCGTGAGACCGACGGCTTCAAGCACATCGACGCCACACCCTCCGGCGCCTACGCCGGCTCCGGCCGCACGGGCTTCGATCGCAACGAGCCCATGGTCAAGCTCCGCTTCGATTTCAAGTCCGCCATCCCGCAGTCGTTGGAATTCAAATACGGACGCACCGACATCCATGCCGACGAGACCTACCTCGGCCTGACCGACGCTGATTTCCGGGCCGACCCCCGCCGGCGCTACGCCGCCTCCCGTTTCGACCAGATCAACACCAAACAGGAGCGCCTGTCGGCCCGCTACGTCATCCAGCCCAACCACGCCCTCACCCTCAGCCTCACCGCCTACAAGACCGACTTCGCCCGCAACTGGTACAAGCTCAACGATGCCGGGGTCGGCCCAGGTGGATTCCTCAATCTCAGCGAAGCCCTCGCCGGTCAACATGGCTCCGCCATCATCGACGTGCTCAGGGGTGAGGCCGCCGGGCGCCTCCGCGTCAGGGCCAACAATCGCACCTACGGCGGCGAGGGTATCGAGGCCCTCGCCTTCCTCACCTTCGCAACCGGTGACGTCACCCACCGCATCGAGACAGGCTTGCGCTGGCATCAGGACTTCAGTGATCGCTTTCAATGGGACGACATCTATACTCAGTCCGCCGACGGCAGCGCGGGCCGCACCTCCGCGGGCATCCCCGGAAGCCAGGACAACCGCCGCGGCGAATCCGATGCCCTCGCCTTCTTCGTGCAGGATCAGATCAATGTGGGCCGCCTCACCCTCACGCCCGGCATCCGCCTCGAACGCATCGACTACACCGATATCCGCCGCAGCACGACTGTCGCCACCCTGAGTGACATCACGGTGACCAGGGCCAAGACCATTGACACCTTTACCCCTGGAATCGGCGCGACTTGGCGCCAGTCGGACAACTTTACCTGGCTCGCGGGCGTGCACCGCGGTGTGTCCCCTCCCGGGCCCGGCAGCTCCGGTAACACCCTTGAGGAGGAAACCTCCCTCGGCATCGAAGCCGGCCTGCGTTTCAACAACCGCCGCGATTTCTCCCTGGAACTGATCGGTTTTCACACCGCGTTCGACAATCTCATCGTCGAACAAAATGCCGGTGGTGGCGGCGGCGTGGGACAGACCAGCAACATCGGCCAGGTCGATTCCACCGGCATGGAGTTCGCCCTCGCCTATGATCCCTCCGTCAGCCGCGGATGGAGCTTCCGCAATCCCTGGAACCTCAGCACTACTTACACCAATGCCCGGCTCGGCAACGACGTGAACGCCACCGGAAACAGCGGTGGGGTCGCCGAGTCCATCTTCTCCGGCGGCCGCAAGGGCAACCACCTTCCCTACATCCCCAAGTACCAGATCGCCCTCGGCACCGGCATCGAGATCGGGGCATGGAGCCTCTACCTGGACGCCTACTACCAGCCCCGCACCTACGCCTCGGCCAACAATTCCAACGACCTCATCAACCCCGATGCCAGTGCCGCCGCCGGTCTCCAACCCGCCTTCGACAGCCGCTATGGTCGCGTCGATGCCTTCCTTCTGGTCGACGCCGCCCTACACTTCCAGCTCAACGATCAGACCCGCCTGAAACTCGCCTGCACCAACCTCCTCGACTGGGAATACATTTCCTCCCGCGTGCCCATCGGACCGCGCCCCGGCGCACCACGCACCTGGACCGGTGGAGTGGAAGTCCGCTTCTGATCCCGGGCTGAGTTCAACGGGAAGTATCACCACCACACAGCCCGTGCCCCTCGCACGGGCTGTTTTCCTTTCTCCCGCTTGCCATGCATCTCACAACCTCCACACTCGATCAGCTCATGAAATCAGGTCTCATTCTCTTTGCCCTCATGGCCGCAGTCCTGACAGGCCCCACCACTGCCTCTGCCACCCTTTCCCTATCCAAAGTCGTGGTCGCCCTCAAGCCCGACAAGGACCCGGAGCTCATGGCCCAGGAACGCAAGAGCCTGGCCGACTACCTCAGCCAGAAACTCGGTCGCCCGGTCGAGGTCATCATCCCGCTCACCTCCGCCGTCATCATCGAGGGCTTTGCCAACGGATCCATTGACCTCGGCTACCTCAGTGCCAGTGACATGCTCAACGCCCGGAAGATCAACGCCGCGAACATCCTGCTGGCCGGTGAGATCAACGGGAAGCCCTCCTACACCAGCTACTGGGTCACGCTCCGGGAGAAGCCCTACAACAAGGTCGAGGACCTCCGGGGCAAACCCATCGCCTTTGCCAGCCGCACGAGCACGTCAGGTTTTGTCATCCCAATGTGGGATCTGCGGCAGAAAGGCTACCTCCAGACTCCCAATCCCGAGGAATTCTTCGGCCGCAACCATGTGACCTATGGCACCGGCTATGTTTCCGCGATCGAACGCGTGTTCAGCGGCCAGGTCGAGGCTGCTGCCGTCAGCTACTACGTCCTCGACGAGGACAAGCACCTCACAGCTGAGCAACGTGGTCGACTTAAAATGATGGCGTCCCAAGGTCCGGTCCCGACCCATGTCATTGCCGCACGCAGCACCATCAGCGCCGCCGACCGCGCCAGCATCAAGGCCGCCTTGGAATCCCTCAACGACCCGGTCCATCAGGAACTCCGCGACCGACTGTTCACGTCGAAGTTGATCACCGTCGATGCGGAACAGCATCTCATGGGACTGAAGTCGGCGATTGAATTCCTGAGTGGTGCCCGCTAACCCGCTAATTTCACGCCCAACCAACCACCTTGTGGTCGCATCCGCCCAAACCGCCCATCTCACGCTTTCCTCCATCGGCCTTCGCCGCGGCGACCGCTGGCTGTTTCGAAACCTGAGCTGGAGCATTCCACGCGGTCGGGTCATCGCCGTCGTCGGCAGTTCCGGTGCAGGTAAATCCAGTCTGCTGGCCTGCCTCGCCGGCCTGCTTACGCCCACCGAGGGTTCGCTGAGCTACCGCTGTTCCCGGAATCAGCCCCATCAACCTCAAGACTACCAACCGCGCATCGGCATTGTTTTCCAACATTTCGCCCTCAGCCTGAACAGCACGCTGCTGCGCAATGTCATGTGTGGACGCCTGGCCCGCTACCCGTGGTGGCGCACCCTGACCGGATTCCCCCGGCACGACCGTGAGGAGGCATGGAGGATGCTCCACGATCTCGGACTGGGGTCCTATGCCCATCGTTGCGCCGGGCAGGTCTCCGGTGGCGAGCAGCAGCGTACCGCCCTGCTGCGCGCTCTCTTCCAGGAGCCGGAGATCATCCTCGCGGATGAACCCGTCTCCCAACTCGACACCTACCTCGCCGGCCGCGTGCTCGGCCTCCTGCGCCAGCAGGCCCAGGAACGGCAGTGCACCGTCATCTGCGTGCTGCACGATCCTTCACTGGTCGAGCGTTTCGCCGACTATGCCCTGAGTCTCAACCCCCAGGACCCCACTGGCTGGAAGATCCGCGCCGTGCGCCCCACCCATGATTGAGGAGCCGAAGGCCCCCCATCACCAGGCCGCACCCGAACCCCCGCCATTCCGGGATCTGCCCTGGCATGCGCGCATCAACGTCGCGAGCATCTCCCTTGTCCTATTCCTCGTGCTTGCGGCCACCTCGGTCGGTGTGCTGGGCGGCTCCGGCCGGTCGCTCGACTATTGGGGCAACCTGACGAGATTCGCCGCCCGCTTCTTCCCGCCGGATCTGTCTGTCACCGGCGAGGCCCTCGCCGCCCTCGGTGAGACCATCCAGATCGCCGCCATGGCCACCCTTTTCTCCATCGTACTCTCGCTCCCGCTGGCCGTATCCGGGGCACGAACCCTCTCGCCCTCCTGGCTCGTCTTCTGCACCCGGATGCTCATGAACGGCATCCGCACCATCCCCAGCCTGATCTGGGCGCTCATCGCGGTCGCCATTGTGGGCCCCAACCCGCTCGCCGGGGTCATCGCCCTCACTTTCTACAGCATGGGCTACCTCGGGAAATTCTTCAGCGACGCCTTCGAGTCCGTCGACGTCGAGGTCGCCCGGGCCATGCGCGCCCTCGGTGCCGGCACCGTGCAGACGTTTCAATTCGGTCTCTGGCCCAACGCGCGCCCGCTGGTCTGGAGCTACTCGCTCTGGATGCTCGAGTACAACATCCGCTCGGCCGCGATCATCGGCTACGTCGGGGCCGGCGGCATCGGCCTCCAACTCCACACCTACCAGGAATACTACCAGTGGGACCGCTTCGCCACCGTGCTGATTTTGATCCTGATTGTGGTCTCACTCCTGGATTTCCTCGGCGAGCGCGTCCGCCGGCAGATCGTCCGCAAGACTGCGGTTACCAGGGCCGCAGGCCAGTAAGGTCAGGCCACCACACAGGACCACCCCTCTTCCCATCGGGGCTTTCGTGAGGCCCGGTCAATTGCCATCCGTTGCGCTTGGATTAGTCGCCGTGATATTCTGGACGAGACGGCTGACATAACCGCCGAAGCGCCGGTCCGGCATGCCGGTGTCGGCATTCAACGCACGGACAAAGTCATGCAGAGAGACGGCCTTGGAGCCGAGCCCTTCGATCACGCTGAGCGCCGCCATGGAGGAGAATACTCCCTGTCGTTCCGGGTCAGCCTGCTCGCGCAGTACGGCAAGTGCAGGCGCAAGGTCCTGCGGCTCGCCATGAGTGCCGAGCGTTTCGGCCGCGGCGATGCGAACCCAGGGCGAATCGTCGTTCAAGGCGCGTCGCAGCCGGGCGACCTCCCCCAGCACCGCCGCGCGCCCGCGCATGTGAAAACCCATGACGGCCCAGTACCGGACGGCGCTGTCGGAGTCGGTCAACCAGGCCCGCAGTTGCGGAGCCGCGTCGACCTCGTATCGCGAGGCGAGATCTGCGGCGGCGAAGACCCGTTCGAACGGATAGATGCCCGCGCGGCGCGCCATGTCATGAGGGGACCCGCCGGCGGACCTCGCATGCATGTCACTCTCAGGCAGGAAGGTCACGTCGCGGATCTCCTCCAGATGCGCATACAGCGCGGTGCGCAGGCGCGCGAGCACGGGACCATATTCAGGCAGGCTGGCCAGGTTGCGCACCTCGTCAGGATCGGTCTGAAGATCGTAAAGTTCCTCCGGAGCCTTGGGCACGCGCCAGAAGATCGACTGTTCCTCATTGGTCCCGCCTGCGTCGAAGAGCTCGCGCCAGACCCGGGTGGTCGGAGTCTGGAACTGGTAGGTCACCCGCTGCGCCTGGGATACATGCGTGAAAAAGTTGCGCAGATAAACATACCGTCCGTCGGTGATGCTGCGCACGGTGTCCTGCCGCTCATCCATCCGACCGCGGGAACCGTAGATATAAGGTTGTGGAGCGGTCTGGTGCGGCCCGGCAAAGGCGTGGCCCTGCATCCACTCCGGCGGTCGCATGCCCGCAATGCTCAGGACCGTCGGGGCAAGATCGACGAAATCGACCAACCGCTCCGACCTGCCGCCGGGAGCGTATTCCACCGGCGCGAGGTGCTGCCATTTTGGCGGGAAATACACGACCATGGGGACATGCAATCCGGAGTTCGATGGCCAGCGCTTGCCGCGGGGCAGTCCATGACCGTGGTCACCATAGTAGAAGACGATGGTGTCGTCCGCCAGTCCCGCCAGGGCGAGCTCTCTCAGCCGCGCACCGGCGTCGGCGTCAGCTTCGCTGATCTTGTCATAATATTGCGCCCAGTCCTCTCGCACCTCGGGCAGGTCGGGGTGGTAGGCCGGCACGCGAACCTGCGAGGGATCGGTGATGGCTTGGTGCGGACGCGAGCGGATCTGGGACTCGTGGCTCTTGGTGGAATTGAAGACCGCAAAGAAAGGCTGGCCGGCAGGGCGGTTGCTCCAGTGGGCTTGGTTGGATGAATCATCCCACGTCTGCGCCGTCTTCGGCAGGTTGTAATCCTCCTTCACGTTGTTGGTGCAGTAGTAGCCGGCCTCGCGCAGGTATTCGGGGAACATCTTCGCTCCGGTTGGCATGGGCACCATCGACCGCATGTGCACGCCGCCCGAGCTGTTGGCATGAAGGCCGGTGATGATTGCAGAGCGCGCCGGGGCGCAGACAGGGTGAGTGGACCAGGCGCGATGGAAGAGCATGCCCTTGGCGGCCAGGGCATCGACATGGGGCGTGCGGGCGATGGGGTCATCATAACAGCCCATCTCGGGCCCGTGATCCTCGCTGGTCAGCCAGAGGATGTTGGGGCGTTCGGAAGCGGTGACTTGCAGGCCGGTCAGCAGGGAACCGATGAACGCGAACGTAAGATGAAACAAGACGAGCATGGAGACGGGAATGTGGTTTCGATTGGATTCTAAAGCATACCGCTCATCAGCTGCCAGCGGCAGAGTGATATTTATTCCGAAAGTCGGAAGCGCGGCGAGCCTTGTTGGCGGGAAATTTTCGGAGTCCCGGATCCCGTAGAGAAAAACTTCCCTTCGAGCCGTTTGCCTGCAACGTTCGCCTCTCCATGCACTCCAAGAAAACCCACTTCCCGAAAATCCGCCCGATCGCCTATGAGGGCACGAAGTCCGACAATCCTTTCGCCTTCCGCCATTACAACCCGGCCGAGGTCATCGACGGCAAGACCATGGAGACGCACCTGCGCTTTTCCATCGCTTACTGGCATTCCTTCCGCGGTACCGGCGCCGATCCTTTCGGACCCGGCACCGTCCGTCGCCCGTGGGAGAATGGCCGCGATCCCGTTTCCGTCGCCAAGGTGCGCATGGATGCCGCCTTCGAATTCTTTCAGAAGATCCGCGCTCCCTTCTGGTGCTTCCACGACCGGGACATCGCCCCCGAGGGTCGTACCCTGGCCGGGTCGAACCGCAATCTCGACCAACTCATCGCCCATGCCAAGGCGCACCAGAAGGCCACCGGGGTCAAGCTGCTCTGGGGCACCGCCAATCTCTTCAGCAACCCGCGTTACATGTGCGGCGCGGCCACCAACCCCGATGCCCATGTCTTCGCCTATGCCGCCGCCCAGGTGAAGAAGGCCCTCGAGGTAACCAAGGAACTCGGCGGCGAGAACTACGTCTTCTGGGGCGGCCGCGAGGGCTACGAGACCCTGCTCAACACCGACCTCAAGCGTGAACAGGACCATTTGGCCGCCTTCCTCCACATGGCCGTGGACTACGCCAAGAAGATCGGTTTCAAGGGCCAGTTCCTCATCGAGCCCAAGCCCAAGGAACCGACCAAGCACCAGTACGACTTCGACGTCGCCTCGGGCATCGCCTTCCTCCGGACCTACGGCCTGGAAAAACACTTCAAGTTCAACATCGAGACCAATCACGCCACCCTCGCCGGCCACAGCTTCCAACACGAGATCGAGGTCGCCGCCGCCCAGGGCCTGCTCGGATCCATTGATGCCAACACCGGCGATCTCCTCCTCGGCTGGGACACCGACCAGTTCAGCACCGACGTCAAGGAGCTTACCCTCGCCATGGTATCCATTCTCAAGGCCGGCGGCCTCGGCTCCGGTGGTCTGAACTTCGATGCCAAGCTCCGCCGCCCCTCCATTGACCCGGAGGACCTGTTCCACGCCCACATCGGGGGGATGGACGCCTACGCCCTGGCCTTCCGGATCGCGCGGAGGATCATCGAAGACGGCAAGTTCACCCAGTTCCTTGCCGCCCGCTACAACAGCTTCAACGTCGGCTTTGGCCGCGACATCGAGACGGGCAAGTTGGGCTTTAAGGAACTCGAAAAAATCGCCCTCAAACTCGGCAAGCCCGTCCCGCAAAGCGGCCGCCAGGAATACCTGGAAAACCTCGTCAACACGTACCTGCACACCTGAGGGCATGCCGGCGGCGGCGCAGGCCGACGGGGCGTTCCCGGCAAGGAAATTCAGGGTCGCAGCTCAACGGCAGAACTGTCAGCATAAGTCCATGCGATCATTTAGGGTTGGTTCCAGCCTTGCTTGGTACACCCGTGCTGCCGTGATCACGGCCGGCTTGCTGGCATCCTTTTCCGGTCTTCGCGCCCAGTTCGTCGACGTCTGGTCCACTGGCGATCTGTTGCTGGTCCTCAATCCGCCCACTGTGCTGGTTGGCAACATTTTGGACATCACCGGCACCGATCCCAAGGATTTCAACGGCCTGGCCCTCCTGAACCAAGGGACCATCAACTGGTCCGGCGGCAACCTGCGCTCCGGCAACGGCGGTTCCTTCACCAATGCTGCCGGCGCCTCCTTCAACGACCAGAACGCCGCCGACAACTTCATCAACAACATCTTCGGCGGCTCCTACACGTTCGCCAACGCCGGCACCTACACCAAGTC
>JBGTGS010000038.1:0-4527 GCA_041746615.1 Opitutaceae bacterium
TGATGAATCTCACCAACGCCGCCCGCAAACGCCCCGCCCTCCTCTCCGGCGGCATGCGCCAGCGCGTCGGCCTCGCCCGCGCCTTCGCCGTCAAGCCCAAGCTCCTCCTGCTCGACGAACCCTTCGCCCAGATCGACGCCCTCACCCGCGGCTCCATCCAGGACGAGCTCATGCGCATGTGGGCCGCCACTCGCGGCACCGTATTCATGGTCACCCACGACGTGGACGAGGCCATCCTCCTCTCCGACCGCATCGCCCTCATGAGCAACGGCCCCGGGGCCGAGCTCGCCGAGATCATCGAGGTGGACATCCCCCGCCCCCGCACCCGCGCCTCCCTCATCGACGACCCCAAATACCTCCGTCTCCGCAACCGCATCCTCCAGTTCCTCGTCGCCGGCTCCAAGCGCCCCGCACCCACTTCCCGGAACCACCAACCCCAGCCCGACCCCATCCCCGTCCCCGCCTAACCAACCTCCAAGAAAACCACGACGCCCCTTCTTCCGAGTTCTTCAGCCCTTCAGCCCGCCAAGGCGGGCAAGCCTTTCAGCCTTCTTCTTCCGCCCATGCGCCCGCCTCTCCCTCCTTTCACCGAAGAAACCGCCCGCCAAAAAGTACAGGCCGCCGAGGATGCCTGGAACACCCGCGATCCCGACCGCGTGGCCCTCGCCTACACTGAGGACACCGAGTGGCGTAATCGCGCCGAGTTCCTCCGCGGCCGCGAAGCCGTTCGCGCCTTTCTCCGGCACAAGTGGGATCGCGAGCTCGACTATAAGCTAAAAAAAACCCTCTGGGCCTTCACCGAAAACCGCATCGCCGTCCGCTTCGAATACGAGTGGCGCGACGACTCCGGCCAATGGTTCCGCTCCCATGGCAACGAAAACTGGGAGTTCACTCCCGAGGGCCTCATGTCGCGCCGCTACGCCAGCATCAACGACCAGCCCATCGCCGCCGCGGATCGCCGCCTCCCGTAGGGACTTCGTGAGCGAAGCCCGCGCCCGCGACTGAACCACCCGCCCCACCTATTTCCCGTCCGAAAAACTCAACCCAACTCATCCCACATCCATGAAAAAATCCGTCATGACCGATCTCATCCTTGAAGCCAAAAAAGCCAAGGGCCTCACCTGGGCCGAGCTCGCTGCCGCCTCCGGCCTCTCCGAGGTTTACACCACCTCCGCCTGCCTCGGCGAAAATGCCCTCCCACCCGAGGCCGCTCAAAAAGTTGCCTCCGCGCTCGGCCTTGGCCCCGGCATCGCCGACGCCCTGGTCGAGTTCGCCAACAAGGGCGAGGCCGCATCAACCGTCTCCAAAGAGCCCCTACAGTATCGTTTTCAGGAAATCATCTACGTCTATGGCGGCACCCTGAAGGCCCTCATCGAGGAGAAGTTCGGCCCCGGCATCATGAGCGCAATCGACTTCACCATGGACATCGAAAAGGTCCCTGATCCCAAGGGCGACCGGGTCAAGATCATCATGAACGGCAAGTTCCTCGGCTACAAAACCTGGTAGGCCGCCCCACCGCCGCCCCCCGATCAATTCCGCGCATCATTCCCAGTAAATCAATTCAGGGCGCTTCCCGTTCCCGGACTTTGTCGCGGCACCGCCGCTGCTGACATTGCCCCGGCTCACGCCTCCCGCCATCCTGCGAAACGCAGGTCCAGTCCCATCAAGCAACCATACCATGAAACTGTCTCTTCTCCTCCCCGCCGTGCTGGCCACCGCCCTCGCCGCTTTTGCCCAGTCCGACGTCGCGCCCCGGCCCGACACGCCAACGTCCTTCCTCCAATCACTCGAATCCGGCAAGGTCTCGCTCAACACGCGGCTCCGCCACGAACACGTGAGCCAGGCCGGCCTCGCCGAGCGCGCCGACGCACTGACCTTCCGCACGCGCCTCGGCTACACCTCGGCCGCCTGGCAGGGCTTCCAGCTCATGGCCGAGGCCGAGAACACCACCGCCCTCGTCAACGACTACGCCGACGGCGTCACCGCCAAACCCGGCTATCCCGTCGTCGCCGACCCCACGGTCACCGAGGTCAACCAGGCCTGGGTCGCCTATACTGCGGGCAAGACCAAGGCCACCCTCGGCCGCCAGCGCCTCGTCCTCGATAATGCCCGCTTCATCGGGGATGTCGCCTGGCGCCAGGACATGCAGACCTTCGATGCCTTCGTCCTTCAGACCAAATCCATCGAAACCGTCACCCTCTCCTACGCCTACCTTTGGGAGATCAACCGGATCTTTGGCGACCGCCTGGACTGGAACTCCGACTCACATGTCATCCATGCCACCACCGCACTCCCGATCGGCACCCTCACCGGCTACGCCTACCTGCTCGACTTCGACACCCCCGCCGGTGCCCGCGGCAACTCCACCGCCACCTACGGCCTGAGCTTCACGGGTTCCACCCCGCTCAACGAATCCGTCCGGCTCAACTACCGCGCGGAGTACGCCACCCAGTCGGACCATGGCAGCAGCCCGTTCGACTACCGGGCCGATTACTACAACCTGGAGGCCGGAATCGCCTGGAAGACCTTCAGCCTCTCCGCCGGTCACGAGGTACTCGGCTCCGACAATGGGCAGGGCTTCCGCACGCCGCTGGCCACGCTCCACGCCTTCAACGGCTGGGCCGACGTTTTCCTGGCCACCCCCGCCGGTGGTCTCCGTGACACCTATGCCAAGGTCACCGCCACCCTCCCGAGCCAGTTCCAGTTCCTCGGCTTCTACCATCGCTTTGAGGCCGATGCCGGCGGCGCCCACTATGGTGATGAGATCGACCTGCAAGTCGTCCGCCGGATCAACACCCGCCTCTCCCTCACCGCCAAGGCTGCCTTCTTCGACGGCAACCCCGGTTTCGCCGACCGCGACAAGTTCTTCCTCCAGGCCGACTATTCATTCTAACGGAGCGGCCCGGCCGCTCCTCAAGGAAATCATGAGCCGGGCGCATGATTTCCTATCTAACAATGCATGGTTTTTGTCCTGACAAAAACCAGCACTGGCAGGACGGCTGCTCAGTCTGGGGCCATGAAAAATACCGGGCCAGGCCAGCTCGTGACTCACGGCTCCGGGGTGAAGGTAATCTCCCAATCGCCGTTGTCTCGGCGACGGCTCATGTGGGTGAATCCACGATCCGCCAACAAGTCGTAGAGAGGAACCGGCTCGAAGGGAGCAATCAAGAACAGGGCCTGACCGGGCTCCAGGGCGGATACGGAGGCGAGGATTGCCGGCAGAGGCGGACGCTGCGCTGCCACCAAGGGGCGCACATCCAGTTCATAGGGGGAGTTCATGGGACTAGTATAACGTTTCTATGAAAGGTGAACGATAGCTTGCCAAGGCGGAGGCGTGACGACAGGGTGGCTGGCCATGGCCCAATCGACTGCGCGTGCCGCTTTGGCTCTGTCGGCGGCAGAGGAACAAACCTTGCGAGCGCTTGCCGCTTCGCGCACGGCCGCCGTGCGCGAAGTTCAGCGAGCGAAGATCCTGCTCGGCTACCACGCCGGAGAGAACTTCAGCACCCTGAGTCGCAACCTGCATGTGAGTCGGCGCATCGTCTACAAACACGTGGACCGGGCGTTGGCGGCGGGCGTGGACGTTGCGTTGCGGGATCGGCCGCATGGATCGACGCCGACGATTACGCCGGAGGCCAAGGCTTGGGTGCTCGCGCTGGCCTGCACCAAGCCAACCGAGCACGGCCAGGCGGCCGAGTTGTGGACGCTCGCAGCTTTGGCCAAACACATTGGCCGCACCGCCAAAGCGGCCGGTCATCCGTCGGCGGCCCACGTGGTCAAATCGACCGTCCACGCGATCCTGCGGGACGCGCCTGTGCGTCCGCACAAGATCAAGTACTACCTGGAGCGACGGGATCCGGAGTTTGAGCGCAAGATGAAGGAAGTCTTGATCGTCTATCGCGAAGTGGCCGAGTTGGAACAGTATCCGCCCCCCGTTGGCACACCGCGGATCGTGACCGTCTCGGTCGATGAAAAACCGGGTGTCCAGGCTCTCGCCACCACCAGCGCCGATCTGCCGCCCGTGCCTGGTGCGCATCCGCAAATCGGCCGGGACTATGAATATAAACGCTTGGGCACCGCCTCGATCTTGGCGGGTCTGGATTTGCAAGACGGGCATGTGACGGCGCGTGTGGAAAAACGTCACCGCAGCGTCGAGTTCGTGCGGCTCCTGCAGGACCTGGATGCCTACTATCCGCCCGAAGATACGATTCGCCTGCTCTTGGACAATCACTCTGCCCACATCTCCAAAGAGACGATGGCCTACCTCGCCACGCGGCCCAATCGCTTCGTCTATGTCCACACCCCCAAACACGGCTCCTGGCTGAATCTGGTAGAGACCCTGTTCGGGAAAATGGCCCGCACGTTTCTGCGCGGCATCCGCGTGAAAAGCTGGGACGAGCTGCAGGCCCGCATCCTCCAAGGCATCGCCGAAATCAACGCCGCCCCCGTCGTGCACCGCTGGAGCAACTTCGCCGCACTCGGCACCCAGGCTTAATTGTTCACCTTCCATTCGAACGTTATACTAGT
>JBGTGS010000039.1:0-4369 GCA_041746615.1 Opitutaceae bacterium
TCAGGCGCGCGCCTGAGCCGGATAGCGGCGGAGGTCGAGCGTGTGGCGTCCCTCGGGTGGGAAATCGATTTTCGGGATGTAGCGGGTCTGGCCGACACTGTGGGGCCAGGGCTCCCAGCGTTCGGCATGGCGTTCGCCGGCCGCGGCTTCGTCCTTGGGGCGCTCCGTGTACTGCTGGTTACGGGGGTTCCAGATGTGCCAGCGGGCCGCTGCCATAACACTGAAGGAAGTCCGGTCCACCCATTCCAGCAACAGCGGCGCATGTACCGGTACGTGGGGATGGAGGGCGGGGTTGAGATGAAACGAACGGAAGCGGATGCCGCAAGCGGCCCGGGTGCCGCCGGCGCGAAACTCGCAGGGGAGGCCGTTGACGAGGAGCAGGCCCTGATCGGCGAGTTTCGGATCATCCAAGCCGGCTTCGATGCGGTCCATGCTGGCGTCCACCGTGCGGGCGACGGTGCCGGCGTTGGGGGTTTCGCCGAGCAGAGGCCAGGCTTCGAGGGCCTGGCGGAAGACCACGGTGCGGGCGGGCCCACCGTCCGGATTCGGGATGCTGAGCCGGCCGAGCAGGGGGAAGCGCCATTCCCAGAGCGGGCGCAGCCATTCCCGGTCGAAGGGAATCCCGTGAGCCCGGAGATCAGCGCACACGGATTCGAGATCCTCCCACACAAAGGTGGGCAGGAAGAAGCGGTCGTGCAGTACGCCGGCCCAACGGATGAACGGCTCGCGGAAAGGCTCGGCGCAAAGGCGTGCGAGGATGGCGCGTACGAAGAGGCCGGTGAGTGCGAGGGCGGAGAACTGCGGATGGGTTTCGAACGCCCGGAATTCCACGAGGCCGAGCCGGCCGTTGCCGGCGAAGGGATTCCAGAGCTTGTCCACGCTGATCTCCGCGCGGTGGGTGTTGCCTGAGCGGTCCATGAGCAGATCGCGGAACATCAGGTCGTAGAGGGGAAGGTTGCGTGGCGAGCCGAGCTGCTCGGCACCGGCGCAGGCGATCTCCAGTTCATAGAGGGCTTCGAAGGTGGATTCGTCGATGCGGGGGGCCTGTGAACTCGGGCCCATGTAGGCGCCGGTGAAGGCGTAGCTGAGGGCGGGATGGTGCTGGAAATAGCGGATGACGGAGGGCAGCAGCGCGGGTGCGGTGAAGAAGGGCGACCGTTCGGATTCGGGACCGCCGAACACCAGGTGGGCGCCGCCGCCGGTGCCCGACTGGCGGCCATTGAAATGGAATTTGCGTGCCTGCAGTCCGGATTTTTCCGCCGCAGCATAAATTTGAAGCAGCTGGACCGCGTAGTCGCTCCACGTGGCGCAAGCAGCGAGGTTGACCTCCACCACACCCGGGTCGGAGGCGAAACCAATGGTGAGCAAGGCCGGGTCGGCGGGTGGGGCATAGCCTCCGAGGGTGCACCCCTTGAGATTGAGAGCGGTGAACACCGCCTCGATGACCGGAATCAGTTCGAGATAGGCGTCGAGTGAAAGCGGAGGTATGAAGACCGTGAGGCTGCGCTTGCGCAGTTCCACGGTGAGGGCGCGACGCAGATGATTCTTGCCGAGTTGATCGAGTGGCAACCTCAGGCCGGCGAGGCTCTCACCTGCCAGAAGCGGGATGGGCTGGTTGGCAAACACGGGGCTCCAGTCATCGGATATCCACTTGGAGCCGTCGTGATCGAGCGGCAGTACCAGTCCGGCGGCGGTGCCGGAGATCTCGCAAAGGGGACAGGCCCGTGCCGGATCAAGCCCGAGCGCGGTAGCGAGGTGGTTCATGACCGCTGCAACCTGCCGCGGGGTGTGGGAGCCCGGCTTGAGGTCACCCTTGAGCCGCGTGGGCTGACGCCATAGCGGCTGGCCGTCGGCGCGCCATTGCACGAGCAGAGCCCAGCGCGGCAGGGGTTCGCCGGGATAGTGCTTGCCAAGGGTTTCCAGGATAACCGCCCCGGGATGGCTGAGGGCGATCAGCTTGCGGGCAAAGCGGCGGGCATAACCCAGCTTCGTCGGGCCGAGTGCAGCCACGTTCCACTCGGCACCGGAAGGGTCGCGGGGAATGAAGGTGGGTTCACCGCCCATGGTCAGGGAGACTTCCGCCCGGGCCAGCACGGCTTCGACGGACGTGCCGCATGCGTTGATTCTTTTCCAGGTTTGGGCGGTGTAGGGAGCGGTCATGAATTCAGGCGATTTTTTCGATGACCACGTCCGTGTGCAGCTCCGCCGGCACCGGCACCGAGCTGTAGACCGAACCCTGGATGGGATTGACGCTCTCGGCCTGCGCGGCATGGGCCACCGGCACAAAGGAATCGTCGCACCACATTCCGTGGGTGGGATCCAGACCCTTCCATCCGGCCCCGGGAAGATAGATCTCGACCCAGGCGTGCATGGCGCCGCTGGTGCGCTCACTGTCTTCCCCGGGCGCGTACATGTAACCACTCACAAAACGGGCGGCGAGCCCGAGGGTGCGACAAAGCTCGATGAAGAGGACGGCAAAGTCCCTGCAGGCCCCGGTTCCGCGCCTGAGGGTGGTCAGCGACGACTGACTGCCGCCGTCCTCGCGACGTTCATAGTTGAAAGTCCGGTAGATGAAGCTGCACAGCTCGCTGATGAAAGGCACGGTTTCGGACGGAGGGTTGGGGAAATGCTCATCCAGCCAACCCCGCAGGCGGGCCTGGGTTTCGTCGAATGGTGGTGCCAGATAGGGGCTGAGCGCGAAGTCGAAGACCGGTTCGTAAGTGAAGGGAAGGCGGGTGGCGTAGCCCTTGAGGATGAAATCGAACGGGTTGGTATCGAGGGTTTCGACCTCGCATTCGGTGCGCAGGCTGAGTGCGTCCGCATGTTCCCAGAAATGAGCCCAGGTGAGGGCGTTGTCGTGGGGATCCAGGATATGGACGAACCGGGCGTCCGGCGAGACGTTCAGGCTGAAGGAACGCAGCCGGATGAGGGCGGTTTCCCGCGGACGCAGGTAGAGGATGTGCGGTGAGAAGCTGACATCGCGTTCATACTGATAACGGGTGAAATGGGAGATGCGCAGGTGCATGCGAAAGGGATGGACTTCAGGCGGAGGGGATGGGCCGGTCCGGGCTGGATTCCAGGGCGGTTCTGGACGGGCTGGCGGTGGCGGTGGCTGACATGGACGTCATGAGAGCAGCAATCAGGCCGTGAGGCTAAGACTTTTTCACCGGCCGCGTGCCGGGGGTTTGCTTTTCGTGTTTGGCAAAAACCCGCCCGCCCCGTTACGTCGCAGCACTTCGCATGACAAGGACACCCCTGGACGTTAATCTTTATCTCGTGGGCTTCATGGGCACGGGGAAGACGACCATTGGCCGGGCCGTGGCCCAGCGCCTGGGTTTTCGCCTGTTTGACAGTGATCATGAGATTGAGCGGATCCAGGGATGTCCGATCACGGAGATCTTTGCGGAGCAGGGAGAGGCTGCCTTCCGCATGCTCGAACGGGAGTTCATCGAGCACGGTCATCCCCCGCGGGGTTGTGTGGTGGCATGCGGCGGCGGCCTGGTGGTGCAGCCCGGCATGCTGGCCGAGCTCAAGCGTCGCGGGGTCGTCTTCTGTCTACACGCGTCGCTGGAAACCATTCTCAAGCGCACCCAGGGCAACCGTCACCGTCCTCTTCTCAACGTGGAGGAGGATCCGATGGAGCGCATCCGCCGCCTTTATGAGGAGCGGGAGCCGCTCTATAAGCAGGCGGGCACCGTCATCCTGACGGATGAGCGCCCGGCCGGAGACATCATTGCCCATCTGCTGCGCGCCTATCGCCGCGAAGCCTTGGAGTGGAGTCGGGCACATGCAGCCGATGACCGCTGAACCGGCAGAGTTGCGGCGCCGGCTACGGGCGCTGGGTTTTGACGAGGTCAGGTTTGCCCGGATCGGTCCGGAAGGCACCCCGGGGGCCACCGGCTTCGGTGAGTGGCTGGCTGCCGGCCACCAGGCTGACATGCATTGGCTGGAGCGCACCGCCGCCAAGCGGGCCGATCCCGGCCTGGTATTGCCGGGTGCCCGCTCCGTCGTAATGCTCGGGGTCAACTACTGGAGCCGGGAGCTGCCTACGGCGGGCGCCGCCGGTCCGGCCTGGGCGCGCTACTCCCTGTATTCGGATTATCACGACACGATCAAGCCGGCGCTGGCGGCGGCCGGCCGCGTGCTGGAGGAGCTTTGCGGGATCGGTCCCGGGGATCATCGTTACTATGTCGACACGGGTCCCGTGCTCGAACGTGGCTGGGCCGCCCGGGCGGGGCTGGGCTTCACGGGAAAAAATGCGATGCTTATCTCTCGCCGTTTTGGCAACTGGCTGTTTCTGGCGGCCATCCTGACCCGGGCGGAACTCCCGCCGGACGAACCGGTCCGCCGGCGGCCGGCCTCGCCGGAG
>JBGTGS010000040.1:0-16380 GCA_041746615.1 Opitutaceae bacterium
GTCCGGGGCGGTGGTGGCCGCCGGGGGCGGGGCCGGAGCGGCCGGTGCTTCGGCTGACTTTTCCCGAGGAATGCGATAGGTTTGGATCGCATTGTCGCGGCAGCCTGTGAAGCCCGTCAGCACAACCAGTGTGAGGAGCAGCAAGGTGAAGTGGGGTGGGCGCATGGAGATAACTTATTCCCCCGGGCAAGGCCTGACTGCAACCCAAACCGACAAATTATCAGCTGGAATGGTGGTGATGATGCCCGCGGCTTGTAGGCTGCACTTGAGGTGCAAGCCGGTTGGTGCAGAATTGATGGATGCGTATCATCCCCCTTGGCGATTCCGCTATACTGGCCGAACTCGGGTCCAAAGCCGATGATGCGACGGCCCGTGCCGTCAATCGCCTGACGCGGGCGCTGGTGGCGGCCGCCATGCCGGAAATCATTGCCGTGGTGCCATCCTACACAACGGTCGTGGTGCATTTTGAGATCAGGGCAGCGGATGGAATGGACCGGATGCGGGTATGGCTCAAATCGGTCGCGGCCAAGCCCGGTGCCGCAGCCCGGGGAATATCACGCACCGTGGACATACCGGTTTGTTATGGAGGGGAGTACGGACCGGATCTCCATGATTTGGCTGCTCATGCCGGTCTCACTCCCGCTCAGGCCATCGCCTTGCATCAGAGGGTTGTTTATGATGTCAGGACAATCGGGTTTCTGCCCGGCTTTCCGTATTTGGCCGGTCTGCCGGTTCGCCTGCATTGTCCCCGAAAAAAGACTCCGCGAATCCGGGTGCCGGCGGGAAGCGTCGGCATTGGGGGGAGCCAGACCGGAGTATACCCCCTGCAATCGCCGGGGGGATGGAATCTGATCGGTCGGACGCCCCTGCGGCTCTTTCGTCCCGGGGAGGATCCTCCCGTGTTGCTGCAAAGCGGAGACCGGGTTCGCTTCAGTCCGATTACACCGGAGGAGTTCACCGCCCTCAGCCGCAAGGAGGTGCGAACCATGGACCCGGGTGAGAGTCAGGTATTACGTGACACCGGCCGGAGGGTTTCGGTGGAGGTACCCGGGTTGCAGACCACCATTCAGGATTTGGGTCGGCCGGGGTGGCAGCGGCACGGGATTTCATCAGGCGGGGCGATGGACAGGCTGGCGGCGCGGCTGGCGAATCTCCTGGTGGGTAATCCCGAGGGGGCCGCATTGTTGGAATGCACGATCCATGGGCCCACATTAAAGTTTCGGAACGACGCGATGGCGGTCGTGACGGGCGCGCGGGTTTCGGGAGTGCCCTATGGTCGGCCGTTTGCGGTCAAAGGCGGAACGACGCTTTCGCTGGAAACGCTGGAAAGTGGATGTCGGGCTTATCTGGCCTTGGCCGGTGGCCTCGCAGTGCCGGAGGTGCTGGGAAGCCGTTCGACTCTGTTGCAATCTGGACTGGGCGGGCTTGTGGGGCGGGCCTTGCGGGCTGGTGATGAACTGCCCATCGGGGTGGCCGGCGGTGCCTGGCCGGAATCCTCGGGCACTTCCTGGTTTGTGGATGCGGCAGCTTTTCACGGCCGGATGGATGGCTCGGTGGCCCGAATTGTACGGGGACCCCAGTCGGCATGGTTCCCGGAGGAGGTCTGGAGCGTGTTTCTGTCCACCGCCTACCGCGTGAGTCGGGACTCGGATCGCATGGGGTTGCGTCTGGAGGGAAGTGCCCTGGGGACTTCCCCCGGTCGCAACCTGCTCTCCGAGGCAATGGCAGCAGGTTCGATTCAAGTGCCACCGGATGGGCTTCCCATCGTACTCGGCGCTGACCGGCAGACCATCGGTGGCTATCCGAAGATCGCAAATGTCATATCGGTGGACCAGGCACTGATTGCGCAATTGCGTCCGGGTGATCCGCTTCGATTCGAACTCGTGACCCTGGCGGAGGCGCGGCGGCTCAAGGAAGCGCAGGAGGATGAACTGGCGCGCCTGCGGGTCGGGCTGAGGGGGAAATTTCGATGACCAGGCAAGCGATCGATCTCAACTGTGATCTGGGGGAGGGCGGTGACCATGACGTCGAGATCATGCCCTTCATCAGCACGGCGCACATTGCCTGCGGCGGGCATGCCGGTGATGACGCACGGATGCGGACAACCGTGGCGCTCGCTCGCCGGCACGGGGTGGCCGTGAGCGCCCATCCCGGATATGCCGATCGGGTGAATTTTGGCCGTCGCGAACTGGAATTGTCCCCGACGGAAATCCATGCCCTGGTGGCCGGGCAGATCAGGGCACTGCAGGCGATTGTTCCCGTGCATCAGGTCAAGCCGCACGGAGCGCTGTACAATCAGTCGGCTCGAGACGATAACGTGGCTGCAGCGGTGGCCGCGGCTGTGAAGGCAACAGCGGGCAAGGATGCCATTTTGGTCGGCCTGGCCGGTGGAGCCCTGTTGCGGGCGGGCGAAGCCTGCGGGCTGCGGGTGGCCTCCGAGGTGTTTGCCGACCGCGCTTATCTTCCGGATGGCCGGCTGATGCCGCGCGACCGTCCGGAGGCGCTTATTGTCGATGCGGATGCGGCGCTGGCGCAGGTGTTGCGCCTGATCGGTGATGAACGGGTGCGGGTGGACACGGTGTGCCTGCACGGTGATGCGGCGGGAGCTCCGGATCTGGCGAGGCTCCTCCGCAGGGGACTGGAGGCAGCGGGACTGATGGTGCAGGCGTTGAAGGCATGAAGACCATCCTGCTCTCCGGATTCGAGCCTTTCGGCGGTGACCGCTACAATGCCTCCCAAGAGATTGTCCGGCTGCTCGATGGATCGGAGGTGGCGGATCATCGGATCACCACGGTGACGCTGCCTTGTGAATTCGGGCGTTCGGCTCTTGATCTGCGCCGGGCCTTGCGCCGCCACCGCCCGGTGCTGGTGGTCTGCCTCGGCCAGGCGGCGGATCGTTGCGCCATCACGCCCGAGCGCGTGGCGTTGAACGTGGACGATGCCCCGATTCCGGACAACGCGGGTAACCGTCCATTGGATACGCCGGTGATTGCCGGCGGTCCGGCTGCCCGCTGGACCGGGTTGCCGGTGAATGCGGTGGTCGCGGCCCTGCGCGCCCGGGGGATACCGGCGGAGGTCTCACAAAGCGCGGGCACCTATGTGTGCAACCATGTGTTTTACGTCCTCATGCATTTGCTGCAACGCCGCCGGGGCGTGCGCGGGGGCTTCATGCACGTGCCCTGCCTGGAGGGCTCGATTCCGGGGAAGTCCGGGCTGCCTCTGGCCACCCTGGTCGAGGCGGTGCGAACGGTCCTTGCCGTGTGTCTGGAGCCAGGAAGGGATATGGTCGAAACGGGTGTGGATAGACTGACTTAACGATGGACAGCGGACCGGCGGGACCAGGCCATCAGGCCGACACCGGCCAAAATCAGGAAAATCGAATAAAAGGTGCCGCGGCTGAGGCCGAGGATGAGGCCGGCGTCGGGTTCGCGGAAGTATTCGCCGATGGCGCGCATGATCGCGTAGCCCACGAGGAATTCACCGCAAAGATGTCCGGGTGAAGTCCTGACAATGGTGGAGAAGCGGAAACGGATCTGCAGGTAGGCCAGCAGCAGGCCACCCTCGAGGGCGGCCTGATATAGCTGGGAGGGGTGGCGCGCCACCAGGGGTTCCGGACTCGCGGGGAATATCACCGCCCAGCCGGCCGTGGCGGGTTTCCCCCAGAGTTCCCCGTTGATGAAATTGGCGATGCGGCCAAACATGAGGCCCAGCGGGGTGACCGAGGCGATAAGGTCGCCCAGATGAAGGAAAGGGATTCGTTGTGAGCGGGCAAACCAGGCCAAGGCGAAGGCCACACCGACAAAGCCGCCGTGGCTGGCCATGCCTCCCTCCCAGATGCGGAAAAGTTGCCAGGGATCGTTGAGCAGGTCGCCCGGATGATAGAGAAGAAAATACCCCAGGCGGCCGCCAACAAACACGCCGAGCACAAGAGCGAACATGAGATCGCTGATGTTTTTCGCCGGGAGGAGGGAACGTCCGCTGCGGGCATAGCCGGAAAGGATCCAGGCGGCTGCCAGGAAGCCCAGCACATAGGCGAGCCCATAGTAGCGAAGGCCGAAGGACTCGTTGAACTGGATGAGAAATGGACTCAGGTCATGGACCCAGTGGCCGGTTGCCGGGGTGCTCATGGCTTGGGGGGGATGAATGGGGTGGTGGTGCCTTCACCCATGCGCCGGGGCCGACCCGAGCGCTGGAGCCGGGCCCGGGCGAGTTCGCGCATGTCCACGGCCATATCGTCCTTCTCGAAAATCTCACGGCCCAGCAGGCGTTCGATCACATCCTCCATGCTGATGACCCCGGCGGTGGCGCCGAACTCATCGACGACAACCAGGATTTGCTGATGGGCCTTGAGGAAGACCTGGAGGGCATTGGCGACGGTGATGGTCTCGGGGATGAAGTGGATCTCCTGCATGAGCTTCTCGACCGTATCGAGGTCATGGTCGTTGGCCTTGGCCTTGAGCAGGTCGCGGCGGCGCACGAGTCCGACGACGTCGTCAAGACTCTTGCCGTAGACCGGGATGCGGGCGAAGGGAATGTTGGGATAGTCTCGGAAGACTTCGCCGACGGTGGCATTCTTTTTCAGGGCGGTGACCACCGTGCGGGGGGTCATGATCTCGCTCACGCGGACATCATCAAGCGCGAGGGCGTTGGTGATGATGTTGGATTCACTGCGGGTAAGGGTGCCCTGTTGGGCGCCCCGCTGAGCCAGGAGAATGATCTCCTGATCGGAGTGGGACTCTTCTTTCGGGGTTCCGATCACCACGCGGACGATCAGGCTGCAAAAATAGGTCACCGGACGGAGCAGGTTGCACATCCAGGTGAGTGGATAGACGATATAGGGCTGGAGGGTGCGGCGGTAGACGACACCAAGGGTTTTGGGAACGACCTCCGAAAAAATGAGGATGCCGAAGGTGAGGATGGCGGAGACGATGCCCAGCGCGGCCTGCCCGTAGAGTTTGGTCGCGAGTCCGCCGATGATGACTGAGCCCAGGGTGTTGGCGATGGTGTTGAGGGTGAGGATGGTGGAGATGGTCTCCTCGATGTTGAGCTTGAGGCGTTCAAGGCGTTCACCCCGATGGGGCTGGGTGCGTTTGAGACCCTCGATTTCTGCTATGGTGGTGCTCAGGATGAGTGCCTCCATCAAGGAGCACAGGAAGGAGATCCCCAAGGTGAGGGTGATGGCAAGTGCCAGCAGTTGCATGGGTCCCAGTGTATGGGACCGGGGGCGTTTACGAATATAAAGTGCAGGGGAGACCGGGTGAGGGCCAAAGGGCACTTGCGCATGTTCACCGCTCCGGGCCAGGTTGGGGGATGTCCACGCTCAGACGCACACCCTTGTACCCGTTTCATGCCGCTCATGGCGGACGTCTCGTTGACTTTGCCGGCTGGGAGATGCCGGTACAGTACCGGAGCATCCTGGAGGAGCACAAGGCCGTGCGGCTGGCTGCCGGTCTCTTTGATGTCAGCCATATGGGTGAGGTGGATGTGCGCGGACCGGATGCGGCCCACTTTCTCGATCACCTGGTGCCGAACGATGTCACCAAGCTTTACCCCGGTCGCGTGCTGTACTCTCCGATGTGCGATGCCAATGGCGGCGTGGTGGATGACCTGCTGATCTACATGCGGGCGCCGGAGGATTATTTTCTCTGCATCAATGCGGGCAATATTGCGGGCGACCTCGCTTGGCTGGCGGAGCAATCGCAAGGGTTTGAGGTGACGATCACGGACCGGAGCGACGATTATGCCTTGCTGGCGGTGCAGGGTCCGCGGGCCGCCGCCATCGTGCAGGGTTTGACGGGGGCCAAGCTGGATGTGGTCAAGTATTATCATTTTGTCGAAGGCACGGTCGCGGGGGTGCATTGCCTCATCAGTCGCACGGGCTACACGGGCGAGGACGGGTATGAATTGTACCATGCGACCGGCGACGCCGTGCAGTTGGCGGAAGCGCTGGTTTCCGCCGGGAGTGTCCATGGACTGTTACTGGCTGGGCTGGGTGCGCGGGACAGTCTGCGTCTGGAGGCAGGTTATCCCTTATACGGGCATGAACTCAGCCGGGAAATTTCTCCGCTGGCGGCCGGATTGGGCTGGACGGTGAAATTGGATAAAGCGGCGGACTTTGTGGGTCGGGCGGCCTTGCTCGAGGAAAAGAAGGCCGGTTCGATGCGCAAGGTGGTCCATTTCCGGACGGGGGACCGACGGATTGTGCGGGCGGATACACCGGTGCAGGGTGAGGAAGGCCGGGTGGTTGGCCGGGTGCTCTCCGGCACCCTTTCCCCCATGCTGAATGAGGCCATTGGGTCGGCCTTGGTGGAAGCGCGGGCGGCAAATGCACCGCTGACGGCCGATATTCGTGGCACCTTGATCAACTTGCGGCTGGTCAAACCTCCATTTGTGGAACTAAAAAAGAACTGATTATGAGCAGTGTTCCCACCGAGCTTCGCTATGCCAAGTCCCACGAATGGATCAAACCTGCGGGAGATGGCACCGCGTTGGTGGGGATCACCGACTATGCTCAGGACAGTTTGGGGGACATCACATTCGTGCAAACCCCCAAAGTGGGTGCGGTGATAGCGGCCGGCCAGGTCTTTGGCGTGGTGGAGTCGGTAAAGGCGGCCTCAGACCTCTATGCCCCGGTTGATTTTACCGTGATTGAGGTCAATACCGCCCTGGATGCGGCACCGGAGACGATCAACCGGGCCCCCTATGAAGACGGCTGGATGCTGAAGGTGAAGCTGGCGGATCCCGCCTCCGCCGGGCAACTGCTGGATGCGGCCGCCTATACTGCACTGATTGCCTGAGCCGTCGGTGTCCGCGGATGGGCGGAAATAAGGCAAGAGGGTTGAGGTTGGCCGCTTTCGGAGTATGCCGTCTTCTAAACGCATAAATCCGGGAATTTTTCCAGGGGAAATCCGTCCCATCAAGTAACATGACGCCGGCAACGGCGTCATACTGTCAGCCAATCTCATGGTATTTTCCAAACTTTTCCCGGTCATTGTTTTGACCCTCACTTTCGCTGTTGGTTGTTCTGATTCCACCCCGCAAGGTGCAACTTCACCCGGATCCGGCCAGGATGGCGTGGGAGGGGGACGCGGCGGGCGAGGAGCAGCCAACCAGGGCCAGGCGGTGGAAGTAACCCCGATCATGCGCCGTGATCTTATCGAGACGCTCCCCGTTCTCGGATCGCTTGCGGCCAATGAATCGGCGGAACTAAGGCCGGAAATGGCCGGCCTGGTGCAGGCGATTCATTTTGAGGAAGGCCAGCAGGTGAAACGCGGTCAGGTTTTGTTGAAGATCGATGACTCCGAGCTCCGGGCGCAGTTGGCCCAGGTGCAGGCCCGCTACAACCTCGCCGAACTCAATGTTGTACGGAGCGAAGCCCTGAGCGAGTCCCGCACGATTCCCCAGTCGGAAACCGACCGGGCCCGCTCCGAGTTTGCATCAGCCCAGGCCGAACTCGCCTTGCTGACACTCCGGCTGGCCCGGACCGATGTGAAGGCTCCCTTTGACGGCATCATCGGATCACGGTCGATATCACCGGGCGATTATGTGACGACCAGCACGGTGATCACGACCATCAATGATCTGAGCCAGATAAAGATCACCTTTCAGGTGCCTGAAATGTTTCTCTCCAAGGTAAGGAACGGCACGGTTTTCACGCTTCAGTCCAGTGTGGCAGCGAGCACCCCGATAAGAGGCGAAGTGTATTTCGTGAATTCGGTCATCGATCGGGCGACCCGATCAAGTGAGGTCAAGGGGGTGGTGTCCAACCCGCCCGCAGGACTCAGACCTGGCATGTTTGCCAATGTTGAGATGGTTTTGGAAGTTCGCCGTGGCGCACTGACGGTGCCGGAAGCATCGATCCTGACGACGGCTGAGGGCTCCCAGGTAATCCTGGTGAAGGAATCCGGCACCGACCAGGTGGCCGAGTTCATTCCTGTACGACTCGGGTTGAGGTCCCGGGGCTTTGTGGAGATCATCCCGCTGGGCGGAGAATTGCCCGAGGCCCAACCCGTGGTCGCCTCGGGAGTGGGTGGACTGACCCTTTATCCAGGCATCAAACTCAACCCGCGCCCCTTGCGCGCCGAGTTCCTACCCGCAGAAAGCTGATCCCGTGATTCTCTCGGACATCTCCATCAAGCGGCCGGTCATCTGCCTGGTTGCATCCATCATCATCGTGCTGATCGGTGTGATCTCGTTCAACCGGCTGCCGGTGCGCGAGTACCCCAGCACGGATTCCCCCATTGTGTCGGTGCGGGCCTCGTACACGGGGGCCTCCGCCGAGGTGGTTGAATCCAAGGTCACGGAACCCTTGGAGAAGGAGTTGTCGACGATTGAGGGGATCGATGTGATCCGATCTTCATCGAGCGAGGGCCGCACGCGCATCACGATAGAGTTCAACCTAAGCCGGGACATCGAGGAAGCGACCAACGATGTGCGTGATCGCGTTTCCCGGGCTGCCGGCCAGCTCCCCCCCGAAGTGGAAAACGTCCAGGTCGAGAAGAGCGATGCCGACTCCGAGACCATCATGTCGGTGTCCTTCAACTCGGACCGCTTCAACCGGCTGGGACTGACGGAGATCGTTGATCGCATTGTGGTGCAGCGACTCCAGACGGTCTCCGGCGTGGGTGCGGTGTCCCTCTATGGTCAAACCTATGCGATGCGCCTCTGGATCGACAGTGACCGCATGGCTTCCTATGGCCTGACGATTACCGACATTCAGAATGCGTTGCGCCAGCAAAACGTCGAGCTGCCCAGCGGACGCATTGAGTCGCTCTCCCGGGAATTCCCGATCCGTCTACAGGGCAGGCTGGAAAGTCCGGCGGAATACGAGAACGTCATTCTGGCCACACGAGGCGATTACCAGGTGAAGCTCTCCGACATCGGTCGGGTTGAGCTGGGTGCGGCGGACTATCGCAGTGAAAGCTATTTCAACGGCTTTCCGACGGCCGGGGTGGGGATCGTACGCCAATCACAAGCCAATCTGCTTGATGTAGCCCGGGGGGTGAAGGACCTGCTCCCGATCATCCAGAGCGATCTGCCTGAGGGCATCTCCATCAACATCAGCCAGGACACCAGCGTGTTCGTTGAGCGCTCGGTGCGGGAGGTTTATAATACCCTTTTCATGGCCGCAGGTCTGGTCGTGCTGATGATTTTCCTATTTCTGCGTGACTGGCGGGCGACGCTGATCCCCATGCTCGCAATTCCGGTTTCCATCACCGGCTCGTTCGCCATCATGCACCTGCTGGGATTCTCGATCAATGTGCTGACCCTGCTGGCTCTCGTGCTGGCAGTTGGGCTGGTCGTGGACGATGCGATTGTCATGCTGGAGAACATCTATCGGCGGGTGGAGGAGGGGGAATCACCCATCCATGCGGCCATCTTTGGTGCCCGGCAGGTGGCCTTTGCCATCATTGCGACAACCCTGACGCTGGCCGCGGTTTTCCTGCCGGTGGCATTTCAATCAGGACGAACCGGCCGGCTGTTTTATGAGTTTGGCATCACCTTGTCGGTGTCGGTGCTGGTTTCCTCCTTTGTTGCACTCACGCTCACGCCCATGCTCTGCTCCCGGATACTGAAGGGTCGTATCATTGACGGGCATGCCGTGCACGGCTGGTTTTATGACCGCACGGAACCTTTTTTTGTGCGCCTGAACGACCTGTACGAGCGGATGTTGCGCCGGGTGCTGCGGTTCCCCTGGACCATCATGGCCTGCACCATCGCGTTTTCCTCCACGGGTTTTTATCTCTACACGAAACTCCAGCGCGAGCTCACGCCGCAGGAGGACCGGGGAGTCTTTAGCCTGAGTTTCATCCCTCCGGTGGGAGCAAGCGCCGAGTACAACAAGATTTATACGACGGAGTTGATCACGAAGGTGCATGAAATACCCGAACTCGACCGCACCTTTGCGCGCGCCGGCACCGGTCGGTCCTTTGTCTTTGCGACCCTGAAACCGTGGGAGGACCGTGAGCGGACGACGCAGGAAATCACCACGGAACTTCGCCGCCGCCTGATGGCTGAGAGCACGGGCGGCGAGGTCCGGGTTTCGGCGGTGCGGCCCTTCGGTGGCGGTCGGGGTGGCGGTGGCGGCAGTGTATCCATGGTCCTGCAGGGTGCCGATTTTGACGAGCTTCAGCGCATCGGAGATGAAATCATGGTGGCCTTGCGTAGCAGCAATGTCCTCATCCAACCCCGCATTGATCCGTTGCCAACCAAGCCCCAGATCGATGTCAGCATCGACCGCGCCCGCGCGGCGGATCTGGGGGTACCGATCACCGATATTGCCGGCACCTTGGAGACGATGCTGGGCGGTCGCCGGGTAACGCAGTTTCAGCGCGGCAACCAGCAGTACGACGTGTTGGTGCAGGTCGAGGACAACAACCGGGCATCGCCCCGTGACCTTGCCCGACTCTACGTAAAATCAAACAGTGGCCACCTCGTGCAGTTGAGCAATCTCGTCACCTCAGTCGAGGGCCTTGTTCCCGATGAGTATCCGCATTTCAACCGGCTCCGGGCCGTGACCGTTTCCGGGCAGATGGCCGCGGGTAGCACCCTCGGTGACGGCGTGGCTTACCTTGAGCAACTGGTGCGGCCCATGCTGCCGCCGGGTTATGCCTACACTTGGGACGGGGAAACGCGTGAGTTTGTCGACAGCGGCAACGACACGGTGATGCTCTTTGGTCTGGCGCTGCTCTTTGCCTTCCTGATCCTGGCGGCCCAGTTTGAATCATGGACGCACCCCATAACGATCTTCTCCGGAGTGGCGCTCGCACTCTCGGGAGGGCTGACGGTGCTTTATTGCACACGCTTCTGGGGTCCGCCGATGACCGATAATCTGTTTTCGCGCTTCGGGTTGATCATGCTGATCGGTTTGGTGGCGAAGAATGGCATTCTGATTGTCGAGTTTGCGAACCAGCTTCAGGTGCAGGGACGCAAGGCCTTCGATGCGGCCTTTGAGGCGGCGACCCTGCGCTTTCGTCCGATCCTGATGACCTCCATTTCCACCATCCTGGGCGCCGTACCGATCGCCTTCGCCACCGGGGCGGGTGCGGAGACGCGCAATCCCATGGGTCTGGTCATCGTCGGTGGACTGGCCATCTCCACCTTCCTGACGCTCTTTGTCATTCCCGTCTTCTACATCATGATGGACAGGGCGGTGATGAAGGTCACCGGCCAGTCGAGTGCCTACGGGCTCAAGCGGGCGGCGGAAATCGAAAAGGAAGTGAGCACCGGAATAGACCACGGCCCCGGCCATCGGTCGCCTGAGGTGGCGCAGTAAATTCCTTCAGTCGGGCGGCCCTCCCGGGTCGCAAAAAAGGCGGCCGGGGGATCCGGCCGCCTTTTTATCAGCCGGTCTTGCCGGCTTTCTTGGCCTTCTGGCGTTCACCCTGGTTGAGGATGCGCTTGCGCAGACGTAGGTTCTTGGGGGTGACCTCGACAAACTCATCGGCTGCGATGTATTCAATGGCACGTTCGAGTGACATCTTGATCGCCGGGGTCAGGCCGGCGGCCACGCCTTCACCCTGGGAGCGGAAGTTGGTCAGCTTCTTCTCGCGCACCGCATTGCAGGCGATGTCCTCATTGCGGGGATTCTCGCCCACGATCATGCCCTCGTAAACCTTCTCACCGGGGCTGACAAAGAGCTTGCCGCGTTCCTGCACCATGATGAGGGCGTAGGCGGTGGTCTCACCCGCCTCGGTGGCGATGATGGTTCCGCTGATGCGGGTCAGCAACTCGCCTGCATAGGGTCCGTACTCCTTGAAAAGATGGCTCATGACGCCGCGGCCGCTGGTGGCATTGACGATGTCGATTTCCAGTCCGATCAGGCCACGCGTGGTGATGGTGGCTTCGATCATGGTGGAATGGGACAACTTCTCCATGTTCGTCAGCTGGCCCTTGCGGTTGGCCAGATTCTGCATGATTGAGCCGACGCATTCGTCGGGAATTTCGATCCAGACCGTCTCATAGGGTTCCAGGCGCTGGCCATCGATGACCTTCTCGATCACGGTGGGCCGGGAAACCAGCAGCTCAAAACCCTCGCGACGCATCGTCTCGACCAGCACTGCGATCTGCATCGCACCGCGCGCCTTTACATTGAAGACGCCGGCCCGGTCCGAGTCCTCGACCTGGATGGATACGTTGGTCTTGAGCTCACGGTAAAGCCGCTCACGCAGCTGACGGGAGGTGACGAGCTTGCCCTCCTGTCCGACCAGGGGGCCGTCGTTCACGCAGAATTGCATCTCCAGGGTGGGCGGGTCGATGTCCGTGAAGGGCAGGGCGTGCTGGGTATCCGAAGAGGCGAGCGTATCGCCGATGTCGATATCCTCGAAGCCGGAGAGTCCGACGATATTGCCGGCGGCCGCGGACTCGTTTTCGCGCGTACCCAGCCCCGTGAATTCGAATACCTTGCTGATCTTGGCCCGCACCTTTTTGCCGTTCTCGCCGTGACGGATGACAAAGACCGGATCGCCTACATTGACGGCACCACCTAGGATCTTGCCGACGGCGATGCGGCCGACGTAGTCACTCCAGTCGATGTTCGAAACCAGCATGTGGAAGGCATCGTTGGGCTTGGCAAAAGGCGGGGGGACATGGTCAATGATGGTCTGGAAAAGGGGGGTCATGTCCTTCTTTTCCTCACCGAGCTGGTACATCATGTAGCCGTCGCGTCCGGAGCCGTAGACGACCGGGGCGTCGAACTGTTCCTCGGTTGCGTTGAGCTCCATGAGGAGCTCGAGAACCTTGTCGTACATCTTGGCAGGGTCGGCGTTGTCGCGGTCGACCTTGTTGATGACGATCACGACCTTGAGGCCGTGGGCGAGGGCCTTGCGCAGCACGAAGCGGGTCTGGGCCTGGGGGCCGTCGTAGGCGTCGACGAGGAGCAGCACCCCGTCGACCATGCGGAGGGCCCGTTCGACCTCGCCGCCGAAATCGGCGTGGCCGGGTGTGTCGAGGATGTTGATGGTCTTGTCCTGCCAGTGCACGGACGTGTTCTTGGCCTTGATGGTAATGCCCTTTTCCTTCTCGAGATCCATCGAGTCCATGGCCCGTTCCTCGACGTGCTGGTTGGCCCGATAAACGCCACCCTCCTTCAACAACTGGTCGACGAGCGTGGTTTTGCCGTGGTCGACGTGGGCAATGATGGCGATGTTTCGGATGTTCTGGTTCATGACTTAAAAGGCGTGATGACTTCGGAAAAACCAAAGACCGTGCGCCCCGCATAAGGGGAAGGCAAGGCCGAAGGTCCGGGAGGGGGCAAGCTGCCCCTCTTGGGTATTGAAAACAAAAAGGCCCGCGGAACCGAGGTTCCGCGGGCCAAATTTGGGGTTGGAGGTCGCCACGCTCTCTTTCCCAATGTGCCTGCGTTTGGCGCTCTCGCTTTCGCGGGCCGCAGACTCCCCGACGCCACTCCGCACGGCATGCGCGGTTTTCGATCTCATGGCGGGATCGCCCCCACCGTTGCCGGTTGGGGTTTGATGAGTGAGGCCTCTGTGCCCGGTTCGGTCGTTCTCTGCCGAGAACGGCTCGCCGGACAGGGTGCTGACACGCTTGCAAACTGCTTCGCGTCGGCACCGTTACCACGGGGACGGCCCCGGCTTGTGGCCGGGCGTTGGCCCCGTTCGACGGGTCTGACCTCTTACCTCTCAGGCTGCATTGACTTTGCAACCGGGTGACGTGGTTTTTCACGCCGCCCGGATCAGGATCGTATGCGAGCTTTGCCAGACTCGCTCGATCCCCGTGAATGGATCTCCTTTGCGCGCACCGCCTTTGACAGCGGAGCCTTTTGGCGGGGTGGACCCGCCGGGAGAACCGGACACGTGCTGGTACTACTGTAGCAGCCGTAACCCTCTGGGTCACAGTATCAGTGCGGGGGTCGAAACTGCCCCCGGACCTGACTCGGCTTGGACGCGGTTTCTAATTCGCGCCTGACCGCTCAGTTCCTGATTCGTGAACGACTGGACCGGGCACGACCCCGGCCAGAGGAACTGGTGATATATGCCTGCCCTGGCGATGACTCGCATATGGGAGGGGAGGGCCGAACCAGCTTCGACCTGCCTTTCCCCGGTTGCCCGGGATTATCCCAGCCCCCGCTTCCGACGGATTTTTCAGGCCGTCCTGCGCTTGGCTGTTCTATCAAGGAACAGAAAGAACATGCATCGCAGGGCGGCAAAAGTCACGATTTTGTTCTGCACAACTTATTCACTAGCAAGAGCATGGTGAATAACCAGTGAATAACTTGTGGGAGTCGGGATGAAGATCCACATCGCTCGTGCACAGGTCAGGCTTGCGTCATTCCGGGTCCGGGTGACGCTCCGCTTTTCGGATACAAGCCATGCCCATGCCCGATCTGCCCATCTATGAACTTGAATCCGCCGTGGTGGCGGCGTTGCGGGAGTCGGGTCGGCTGATCGTACAGGCACCGACGGGGTCGGGCAAGTCGACGCAGATCCCCCGGATGCTGCTCAGGCATGGCTTTCTCGACGGCGGTGAAGTCGTGGTCCTCCAGCCCCGCCGGCTGGCCGCCCGCATGCTGGCCCGCCGCGTCGCGGAGGAGACCGGTTGTGAACTGGGGGGTGTCGTGGGATATCAAATACGCCTGGAGGCACGCGTCTCCAAGTTCACCCGCATCCGTTTCGTCACCGAGGGGATTTTGCTCCGGCAGATGTCGTTTGACGCGACCCTGCGTGGAGTGAACGTCCTCGTCTTCGACGAGTTTCACGAGCGTCACCTCTATGGAGACATCTCCCTGGCCCGCGCCCTGCAGATCCAGGCGACAGTGCGGCCCGATCTGAAGATCATCGTCATGTCCGCCACCCTCGATGCCGGGGTCCTGCGCGACTACCTGGCTCCGTGCGAGGTGCTGCTTTCGGAAGGCCGGACCCATCCCGTGGTGATCGAGTATCTGCCACGGAGTGTGGATTTCGAGAAGGAGCCCGTCTGGGATGTGACCGCCCGTGAATGCGCCCGGGTGGCGGCGCGAACGGAGGGGGACATGCTGGTCTTCATGCCCGGTGCCTACGAAATCGGTCGCACGGTACAGGCCCTGCAGGGCGAACGCGACCTTCGCGGGTTTGCCGTGCTCCCGCTGCATGGCGAGCTGCCGCCCGAAGCCCAGGACCGGGCGGTGGCGCGGCAGGAAACGCGCAAGATCATCGTCTCGACCAACGTGGCCGAGACCTCGCTGACCATCGACGGTGTGACCGCGGTGATCGACTCCGGTCTCGCGAGGATGGCACGCTTTGATCCGCAACGTGGCATCAACACGCTTTTGATTGGAAAGATCTCGCAGGCTTCCGCGGACCAGCGGGCGGGTCGTGCCGGTCGCACGGCGCCCGGGGTATGCGTACGTTTATGGACGGAGCGGGAGCATGCGCAGCGTGCCTTGCAGGAACTGCCCGAGGTGCGCCGGCTGGATTTGTCGGAAGTGGTGCTTACACTCAAGGCGAGTGGCATTGATGACATCGTCAATTTCCCGTGGTTGGAGCAGCCCGATCCGAAGGCGCTGGCTCGAGCGGAACTCTTGCTGGCGGATCTCGGCGCGGTGGCCCCGGTAGGAGCGGCTTTATGCCGCGATTCATCCGATCCATCGCGCCATAAAGCCGCTCCTACGAGGATTACGGATACCGGCCGGCGGATGCTGCGCTTTCCCGTGCACCCGCGTTATGCACGCATGCTGCTGGAGGCGGATGCGCGACAATGCGTAAGACCGGTCGCCTTGATGGCGGCATTGACCCAGGGGCGCACCTTTCTGCTGCGTGGCGTGCCGCGCCAGGTCGAAGGTGCGCGCGAGGAGCTCTTCGGCGAGGAGCATGAGAGCGATTTCTTTCTGTTGATGCGGGCCTGGCGTTATGCGGACCGGAATAATTATTCACTGGATGCCTGCCGCCGTCTGGGGGTGCATGCGCAGGGAGCACGTCAGGTCGGACCCCTGTTCAGGCAGTTTCTGGAGATCGCGGAAAAGGAAGGTCTGGATGTTTCCGAGCGGAGGGTGGATGGCGCGGCGGTGCGTAAATGCGTGCTCGCGGGGTTTTCCGACCATCTCGCGAAGCGGCTCGACGGTGGCACGCTACGCTGCGAACTGGTGCATCGACGTCGTGGGGTGCTGGCGCGGGAGAGTGCAATCCAGCAGGCACCCCTGCTCGTGGCCGCCGAGATCAGCGAGATCGAAGCCCGGGGAGGGGAGGTCAATGTGCTGCTGTCACTGGCGACGGCGATTGAAGAGTCATGGCTGGCTGAGTTGTTCCCGGAGGACTACCGGGATGCGACGGCGGTGGTGTACGACGAATCGATGCGGCGGGTGATCACACGCCGGGAGCGGCGTTTTCGGGATCTGGTGCTTGAGGCGAAGCCCTCCGCAGACGAGCCGCCGGCGGGGGCCGCGGC
>JBGTGS010000041.1:0-16467 GCA_041746615.1 Opitutaceae bacterium
ACCGCCCCGGCGGCGCTTCCCGATCTGCGGGACGAGATTGCCGCAGCTTGGGGACTGCCGCTTGGTCAGCGCGTGGAGATATGCTTCCGCGGTGGCGAACGCTCAGGAGTCACCGGCACCCTCGTTCTGCGCAGGGCGCCCAACCATCCGTGGAATCCGCGACAAGCACTGCAACTGGCCGTTGCCGGACTCCTTCTTCAGCAGCCGGGAAATCGAGCGATGGACGATAATCTAACCCGACTTCCGCTACTGGGGAGTTACACCAGCGCAACTCCCCAGTAGCGGAAGTCCGGTTAGGACGCCAGGCCTGCGGCGAGGGCTAGCGCGCTCTTGGCCCGGTTGAGAATGTACAGGTGGTAACCGGGCGCACCTTGGGCGACGAGGTCGCGGATCTGGTCGAGGGCCCAGTCGATGCCGATGATTTCCACCACGTCGGGATTCTCAGAGGCCACGTCGAGGCGACGGGTCAGCGTGGTGGGGAGCGTGCTGCCGCTCAAGGTAGCGATCCGCTGGATTTGCTTCACGGAGAGGACAGGCATGATGCCGGGCACGATCGGCACGGTGATGCCGCGGGCGAGGCACAGGTCGACAAAGCGATAATAAACGCTGTTGTCGAAAAACAGCTGGGTCGTGATGAAGTCAGCGCCGGCGTCGATCTTGCGCTTCAAGGCGTCGAGGTCGGCTTCGAGCGACGGGGCTTCGAGGTGCTTCTCCGGGTAGCCGCCGACGCCGAGGCAGAAGTCGGAGTGGCGGTGCTTGAGGAGGGTGACCAGCTCGTTGGCGTAGCGCAGGCCGTCGGTTGCGACCTCAAAGGTCGTGGACCCCTTCGGGGGATCGCCGCGCAGGGTCATGATATTGCGAAAACCCCCGTCGTGAATACGGTCGGCGATCGTATTCAGTTCATCGCGTGAATGGCCGACGCAAGTCAGGTGGGGCATCACGGTGAGGCCAAACTCATCCTTTAGCATGGCGCTCACCTGCGCGGTGCGCTCGCGCGTGCTGCCGCCGGCGCCATAGGTCACAGACACGAAATCCCACGGGATTTTTTTCAGGGCCGTTGCACTTTGGCGCAGGGCCTCGACCCCGTCGTCGTCCTTTGGAGGAAAGAACTCCAGCGATCGCAGGGGACGCTTTTCGGCGAAGAGAGTGGAGATCGGGCGATCGGGGCTCATATACATATCAACGCATGCAGATTTGATGATATGAATGCAAGCCTAGAGTTCTGCGGAGGTTGTCCTATGGGCCCACCCGCCCCGGGCATCAGCCCTCGATGATCAAGAGTGCTTCACCGGCATTGACCGTGCGGCCCTCCACGCAGCGGATTTCCCGGATAGTACCGGGTTGGGTGGCGGAAACGGTAACCTCCATTTTCATGGATTCCAAAATGACGAGGGGATCGCCCGTGGCGACGGTGGCGCCGGGTGCGGTCAGAATTTTCCAGACATTGCCGGGGATATGGGCGGGAAGGGCGACACATCCGGCCGGGATGGCGGATTCGTCGAGCTCGGTGGCGGCCTCGTCCGAGGCGGAGAAGTTGAGCTGACCGCTTTCGACCCAACGCTGGCGCTCTGCCTCGAAGGCGGCCTGTTGGCGGTTCCTGAAGGCAGTGATATCGTCCGTGTTGTCGGCGAGAAACTTCCGGTAATCGTGCAGGCGGAAGGTGGTTTCCTCGATACGGAGCTTCACCTTGCCCTGAGGGAATTCCTCGCGGAAGCGGGTGAGTTCGGCGTTCGAGACCGGATAGAACTTGATCTGGTCAAAGAAGCGGAGGAGCCAGGGTTTCCCGTCCACGAAGTCAGCCGTCTGTTTGAAGCGGTTCCACATCTGGCAGGTGCGGCCGATGAACTGGTACCCGCCGGGACCCTCCATGCCATAGATGCAAAGGTAGGCTCCACCGATGCCCACAGCGTTCTCCGGGGTCCAAGTACGGGCGGGATTGTACTTGGTCGTGACGAGGCGATGACGCGGATCGACCGGGGTGGCCACGGGTGCGCCGAGGTAAACATCGCCGAGGGCGAGCACGAGGTAGCTCGCGTCGAAACAGATGCGGTAAACCTCCTCGATGTCCGGGACGCCGTTGATGCGGCGGATGAATTCCAGGTTGCTCGGGCACCAGGGCGCATCCTTGCGCACGATCTGCATGTACTTGCGAATCGCGAGCAGGGTGGACTCGTCCTCCCAGGAAAGCGGGAGGTGAACGATGCGCGACGGTACCTCCATGTCTTCCACTGGCGGGAGCTCGGACTCCGCGCGGAGGAGGATCTCGAGCAGACGCTCCAAGGGAAGGATTCGTGGGTCGAAATGGATCTGAAGCGAGCGAATGCCGGGCGTTAAATCGATGAGGCCCTGGATGTGGTGGCGTCCGAGCCAGCTTTGCAGTGCGTGGGCACGCAGGCGGAGGGCGATGTCAAGATGGGCCTCGCCGTATTCGACGAGGAGGTTGGCGTCACCCGAGCGCCGATACACCACCTGCGGGGTGGCCGGGCGGGTGGGGAGGGTGTGGATGACTGCGGGCTCGGGTGAGGTAGTTGGTAGTTGGAAGTTGGAAGTTGGGAGTTGGAAGTTGGTAGTTGGTAGTTCGTAGTTGGTAGTTGGGAGGTGGGAGGTGGAAGTTGGGGGTAGGTGGTTGGTGTGTGGGGGGGGCTGGGCACCAATTACCAACGACGAACTGCCAACTACCCGGCGCGCGCGCCGGACTGCGGTGAGCGTCTCAATCTCGGCTTCCTGGGCTGACGCGAGTTCGCGTGCCTGCTGCGTGGTGAGCGCAACGAAGCGAACCTTGTCGCCTGGTTTAAGCTGCCCCATTTTCCAGAGCTCGGCCTGCACGATCGTAAACGGGCAGACGAAACCGCCGCAACTCGGGCCGTCGGGGCCGAGGATGATGGGCATGTCGCCCGTGAAATCGACCGCACCGATGGCATAGGCGTTGTCGTGGATGTTGCTCGGGTGCAGTCCGGCATCACCGCCGTCGCGGCGGGCCCACTCGGGTTTGGGTCCGATGAGGCGCACGCCGGTGCGGGCGGAGTTGTAGTGGACCTCGTACGGTGTGGTGAGGAGCGTGGAGATGTCGTGCTTGGTAAAGAAATCGGGAGCGCCATGCGGGCCGTAGAGGACGCCGATCGACCACTCGCGGGTGAGGGGAGGGATGAGGGCGGTGGGGAGACGGCGGAGGGGGTTGGTAGTTAGACGTTGGTAGTTGGAAGTTTGTGGTTGGGAGTTGGTGGTTGGAAATTGGTGGTTGGAAGTTGGATGTTGAATGCGGAGGATGTCACCGGCACGCAGCGCCCGGCCGGCGTGGCCGCCGAAGAGGCCCAGGGTGAAGGTGGATTTGCTTCCGAGGTAGTCGGGTACGTCAAGTCCGTGGCGGATGGCGAGGTAGGCGCGAAGGCCGGCACCGGATACGGAGCCGATGCGGAGAGTCTGGCCGGGACGGACATGGAAAGCCCGGTGGAAGGCGACGGGTTTGCCTTCGAGCGTGGCGGGCATCAGCGCGCCGGTGAGAGCCACAACCGCAGCGGTGTTGAAGCGGAGGGTGGGACCGTTGACGGTGAGCTCAAGCGCGGCGGAGGTGTGGGGATTGCCGACCAGGCGATTGGCAAGGCGGAAGGACAGGTTGTCCATCGGTCCGGAAGGCGGGACGCCGACGTCCCAGTAGCCGATGCGGCCGGGGTGGTCCTGCACCGTCGTCTGCGTGCCGCCTTCGAGGACCTCGATGGTCGAAGGAGCAAAAGTGAGGGTGGAGAGGTACTTGGTAGTGACAGCGCCATTACGAAAGCCCTCGCTGGCGATGATCTGGCGGAGGTAGGGAAGGTTGCTCTCGAGTCCGTGGATGCGGGTGTCGGCGAGGGCTGCGTCCAGACGGGCGAGGGCGTCGGCCCGATCCGCTCCCCGGACGATGATCTTGGCGATCATCGGGTCATAGAACGCGGAGACCTCGCTGCCGGACTCAACCCAGGTCTCGATGCGGGCGGAAGCCGGAAAGTGAACGTCGGTGAGGAGGCCGGCTGAAGGCTGGAAGTTCCTACCCGGATCCTCGGCGTAGAGGCGCACCTGGATGGAGGCGCCACTCGCGGTGGGGGTGTAGTCGCTCAGGTCGAGTTCGCCGGCGGCGGCGCGGATCATCCACTCGACGAGATCGACGCCGGTGACCTCTTCGGTGACGCCGTGCTCGACTTGAAGGCGGGTATTGACCTCGAGGAAGTAGAACGCGCCGGTGACGTTGTCGTAGACGAATTCCACGGTGCCGGCGTTGGTGTAGCTGGCGGCGGTGCCGAGGCGGGCGGCGCAGACGAGAAGGTCGGCACGCTGACTGGCGGTAAGACCGGGGGCGGGTGTTTCCTCCACGACCTTTTGATTGCGACGTTGGACTGAACAGTCGCGTTCGCCGAGGGCGACCACCCGGCCGTGAGAGTCGCCGAGGATCTGAACCTCGATGTGGCGAGCATGCTCGACGAACTTTTCGAGGAAGACGCCGCCGTCCTTGAAGTTGTTTTGGGCAAGGCGGACAACGGATTCGAAGGCGGTGGCCAATTCGGCGGGCTTGCGGATGAGCTGCATGCCGATGCCACCGCCGCCGCCGGTGCTCTTGAGCATCACTGGGAAGCCAATGCGGGCGGCTTCGCGCCGGGCGGTGGCGAAGTCGGGCAGGAGGTCGGTGCCCGGCAGTAGCGGGACACCCTCGGCGCGGGCGAGCGCGCGTGCGGAGTGCTTGGGACCGAGCTGCCTCATTTGCGCTGCGCGGGGACCGATGAAGGCGATGCCTGCGGCCTCGCATTCCTCCACGAATGCGGCGTTCTCCGAGAGAAATCCGTAGCCGGGATGAATGGCCTGGGCACCGGTCGCCTTCGCGGCGGCGAGGATCTTGGCGGTGTCGAGGTAGGATTGGGCGGCGGGACTGGGGCCGAGGTGAATGGCCTCGTCAGCCTGAGCGACGTGTAGGCTATGACGGTCGGCATCCGAGTACACCGCGACCGAGGCGATGCCCATGCGACGAAGCGTGCGGATGATGCGGCAGGCGATGGTGCCGCGGTTGGCGATTAGGACTTTTTGGTACAAAGGAACTTAGAAGTTGGGAGTTAGTAGTTGGTATTTAGTAGTTTGCAATTGGGGGCTTGAGCGCAAAGGTGGTCGGGTGCTTAGAAAGCAGTTGGTTTGCGGTAGATGTCATGATTGTTTCTGGGGATGGCGCGCTTTGCTCTGGAGGATCTTCGGGTGTATGGGATGGCGGAGGAGATTGCGGATTTGGTTTGGGAGGTGGTGAAAGACTGGGATGCATTTTCCAAGGACACAGTGGGCAGGCAGCTGGTGCGTGCTGCTGACAGTGTCGGAGCCAATATTGCCGAGGGCTATGGGCGGGCATCGCCGGCTGATCATCAGCGGTTTGTCCGCACCGCCCGCGGATCGCTTTACGAGTTGCGGCATTTTCTTCGACGCGCACAGAAACGAGGCCTCCTGCCGACGGACAAGAAACTGCCAATCGCCACAATTCTGAAAGAACTCCTGCCTACCCTGAACGCCTACCTGAGTTCGCTGAATGTGCATAAAAAGTGATCACCCCACCGTGTGCCCAATCACCAACTACAAACTACCAACTACTAACTCCGAACTACAAACTTCCCGCCGGCCCTTGTACCGGCGTCCGAACCCCAAACCAAAACCTCCACCGGCGTCGGGTTATAGCCGTTGCAAGGATTGTTAAGCTGCGGGCAATTGGAGATCAGGCAGACGACGTCCATCGCGGCGCGCATCTCGACGTACTTGCCGCCGGCGGAGACCCCGTCCTCGAATTTGAGTCCGCCCATTGAGGTCACGGGCACGTTCATGAAGAAGTTGATGTTCGCGGGGAGATCCCGCTTGTTGAGATCGAACGTCGACCCCGGCCAGGTGGCGAGGGCGAGGAGGAAACTCTGGCGGCATGCATGCATGTGTTTCGTGCGGTGGCCGTAGCGCACGGTGTTGCTCTCGCAGGAGCAGGCGCCGCCGAGAGTGTCATGACGCCCGCAGATGTCGGCAGTGATGGTAAGCATGGTCCGGCCCTCACTGGACATCAGCCGGGTGCCAGTGGTCAGGTAGATGGAGCCCTGCTCGCGGATGGTGTCCTGGGCACTGTAACGCTCAGTGAAGTCGGCGGCATTGTAGAACAGCGTGTCCGCCGCCTGATTGCCCTCGAGGTCCACGATGCGAAGCGTCTGGCCGGCCTTGATTTCGTGCATCCAGTAGTCACCAGCGGGGATGACGTGGCGCAGGACGGCGTCGGCCGGCAAGAGCGGGGATTCGATGTGGTTGAGGACGGGCATTGGGGGTTGGTAGTTAGGAGTTGGGAGATGGGAGTTGGGGTTCGTAGTTGGTGATTGGGGCGACTGGGGAAACGAGGGCAGGTGACAGCGTTACGCGTATCGAATTACCAACTACCAACTACCAACTACCAACTACCAACTACTAACTACCAACTACTAACTACCAACTACTAACTACTAACTATTCACCTCTGCGTTGTAAAATGCCCGTTCGTTTTCTGGCCGGTAGGTCCGGCAGTAGTCATCCGCCGGGGGCGAGTCTGAGCGCCAGCGCTGCAGCTTGACCGAGGCGGGCCCGTAGGCGGGGGCCGCGTCCATGGGATGATGGCAGGTGGTCAGGATAATCAGCAGGTTCATCTCGGCGCGGAGATCGATGAAATCACCAGCTTGGGAATGGCCGGCATGGAAGTGGAGCCGGCCGTCGGGGTCGGCCGAGACCTTGCTGAAGAGGTTTACGTTGGCTACGAGGTCGCGACGGCTGAGTCCGTGCTTGGCGAGTTCGATGAGGAAGAGGTCGCGCGAGTTGTTGAATCGTTCGTTGCGGGCAGTCTGGTAGTCCCGCTGGCCCCATTTGCCCGCGACAATGGCGGCGGTGTCGTGGCCCCCGAGGGCGTCATGCCAGCCCAGCGTGTCACCGGTGATCGAGAGCATGGCGCGACCCATGTCGGAGACGAGAATGAAGCCGGTGGTCAGTTTGGCGGTGTGCTGGCCCTTCAGGGTGTCGGGCATGTTGTAGCGATCGAGGAGATCATGGCGGTTGAAGCAGAGCAGCGAAACGTTGGCGCCAGCTCCGCGCGCGGTGAGGCGAAGCGTGGTGTGTTGGCGGACCGTGCCCGACCAGGCAGCACCACCGGGAATGACCTCCTCGTGCAGCAACCGGTCCGCGGGAACCTGCGCGGGCGGGACCGGTGCAGGGCCGGCGGGCGGCGGGCGGTCGAAGGTGGTTTCCGAGGGTGCGGGCGGTTTCAGCATGGCGACGACGCTTTAATAAAGTGTTACGAAAATAAAAAAACGTAATACTGACGGCTTGATGGGTGGCAAGACTGATGATGCAGATTGATGAAATTCTCCGGCGCTTACAGCAGGGGAGGCATGGCCACGGCGGCGAGATTGAGCCGGCCGGATTTGACGCCGCGGCTGGTGGCGAGTTCGTCAGCGAGCTTCTGCAGGTCACGGGCGGGGCCCTGGACGAGGAGGACTTCGAGCAGGTGATGGCCCTCGAGGTGCACCTGCATGCTGGTGACGACCATGAGATAGTGCTTGTGCCGGATCTCGGCGAGGCGGGCCTGCAAGCCGGATTTACGGTAGTCGTAGATCAGGTTGATGGTGCCGGCCACGGTCTCGGTGCCGAGTTGTCCGGCGTATTCAACAAGACCGTCGCGGGCGAGGGCGGCCACGGCCTGGGAGCGGTTCTGGTAGCCGCGGCGGGAGACCATGGAGTCGAGCTCCTTGAGCAGCCGCTCGGGCAGGGAGACGCTGAAGCGGGCGATCTTGTCACGTTTGGTGGTGGGCATGGCGGAAGGGGTGGTGGGTGGCACGCGTAGGGGTGGGCGGTGGATGCTATTCGACATCATCGCCGACCTGGGTGAGGCGCACAATGGGTAGGCGCTCGACCGGGGCATGCGCAAGTTTTGGATGGATCAATTCGTCGAGCCGGCGTCGTGTGGCCAGAAATTCCGGGCTCTGCGCCTGATCGAGGCTGCGCGGACGGGGCACAGGCACCTCGATGATTTCGGCGATCTCACCCGGGTTCGCCTTCAGAACGATGATCCGATCAGCGAGGAAGACGGCTTCGTCGAGATCGTGGGTGATGAAGAGGATGGTCACATCGACATTGCGCCAGATCTCCAGCAAGTGGGCCTGCATCTGGGCGCGGGTCTGGGCATCGAGGGCGCCGAAGGGCTCGTCCATGAGAAGGACGCGGGGATTGGGAGCGAGGGCGCGGGCGATGGCGACGCGTTGTTTCATCCCGCCGGAAAGCTGATGGGGGTAGTGGTCGGTGAACTTGGTCAGGCCGACGAGATCGATCCACTGGCGGGCCTCGGCCTCGGCCAGGTCGCTGTGCCGGCCCTCCATTTCGAGTCCGAACATCACGTTGCGTTTCACGGTGAGCCAGGGGAAGAGGGTGTATCCTTGGAATACCATCCCGCGCTCGGGGCACGGGCCGCTGGTTTCCTTGCCATCGACCAGCATGCGGCCGGATGAAGGTTCATCGAGACCGGCGATGATGCGGATCAGGGTGGACTTGCCGCAACCGGAAGGACCGATGACGCAGACGAGTTCGCGCCGGTGGATTTTGAAGGAAACATCATTCAGGGCGGTGACCACGGTGCCGTCGCCGTCGAAGCGCCGGCTCATCCGGTCGACTTCGAGTACGACCGGGCGCTCCTTGAGCTTGCGGAAACGCTCGGCGACCGCAGGGGACTGAACGAGGTGGGCGGAGGGAGGGGCGGTCATCATGGTCAGCCTCACGATTGGGGCGCGGCGGGTTTGTCCGGAAACAACAGGACGTCCCGTCCGGCGAAGAAACGGGTGACGAAGGTGCGCAGCCGGCTGGGGCGCGGGTTTTTCCAGGCGAAGAGCCGCTGGCCCAGCCAGGCGAGACCCTGATCGGTGGTGATGCCGATCAGGCCGATGATGATGATGGCGGCATAGACGTTGTCGAAATTGCGGTACTTGGCCTGCTGGTTGATGAAGAAGGTGATGCCGGAGCTCACGCCGATGACCTCTGCGACGATGAGGTAGGTCCAGGCCCAGCCGAGCAGAATGCGCAGGTCGTTGTAGAGATCGGGCAGGCTGGCGGGCAGGAGCACACGTAGCACCAGTTGGCGGGGTTTGGCTCCGAGGGTTTGTGCGGCCTCGATCAGGTTGCCGTCCACCTTGCGCACGGTGTTGGCGACGACGAGAATCTGCTGGAAGAGGGTGCCGATGACTATGATGGCGATTTTGGGTTCGAGATGAATGCCAAAGATGGCGACCATGAGAGCACCGAAGGCGGGGGCCGGCATGTAGCGGACAAAATCGACGAATGGCTCGGCGAGGCGCGACGCGGCCGCATAGGCACCGCAGAGAATGCCGATGGGCAGGCCGATCATTGAGGAGATGAAGAAGCCCCAAAAAATCGTGCGGATGCTCGTCCACAGACTTTCATGGAGCCACTTGTCGCCGCGCAAGGCGGGTGGGGTGGTGAACGCCGTGTAGAGGGCGCGTGCGACTTGATGCGGGGCGGGCAGGTAGATCGGGTTGGCCCTCACTCCAACCGGGACCTCGCCGCCCTCCTCGCGGACCCGCACGACCTCGCGATTGAAATCATGCCGGTCGAGCAATGAGCCCGGCTGCAACCACGTGACGTCGCCCGGCTTCTCCACGCTCACCATCGGGTGCCAGAGGAAAGGGACGTAGCTGACCAGCGACCACACGGCCAGTGGTAGCACGAAGGCCAGCAGCCCGAGCAGCTGCCGACGCCCGCGCGTCAACGGGCGGTGCACGGAAAGCCAGGGCGTGGTCGGCATGGAAGTTTCGGGAGAGGCCGGCCGGCCAGGTCCGTCGCGTCCCGTTGGCGAAACTTCTTACTTCGCCATGACCGCCTCGGCCATGAGTGAAGGATCGATGTAGGTGGCGACGTCCTGCGCGGTGGCGTAGACGGCGTTCTGCACATTGAATTCGTCAGCGATCTTGCTGGAGCCGAGGAGGCTCGCGAAAGAGGCGCCCGGGTCGGCCATCACCCTGTTGCCTTGGGCCAAGGGGAGCAGGCGGGTGCCGCCCATGAAGGCCTCGTACTCGGAGGCGTCGACCCCGGCGCGGGCGGCCATGATGCGGATGCCCTCGGCGCGGGTGGCGGGATTCTCCAAGAAGGCCACGATCTTATCCCAGACCTTCACAAATTTGACCCAGTCGGCCCGGCGTTGGGCGAGGCTTTGCGGACTGACGGCGACGGTGTCATAGATAAGGCCGGGTTCATCGGCGCTGGTGTAGACAGCGCGGGAGCCCGGGACGGCCTTGAGGGCGGCGCCGGAGTTGGGCTGCCAGGCGGCGATGGCGTCAACCTGACCGGAGGCCAGCACCTGTGGAGTCTGGTTGGTGGGGGTGGGGACGAGTTCGACGTCGGCTTCGGTCAGGCCGGCCTTTTTGAGGCCGTTGAGCAGGAGGAGATGATCAACAAAGCCCACCTCGACGGCGATCTTGCGACCCTTGAGCTGCTGCAGCGAGGTGATGCCCGGACGGGCCACAACCATGTCGTTGCCGTTGGAGTAATCGGTCACGAGAATCATGACCGCCTTGGCGCCGCTGGCACCGGTGACGAGGGTGTCGCCGTTGGTCATCATGACTGCGTCAACCTGGCCGGCGGAGAAGGCCTCCATCGACGGGCCGTATTCGAACCAGAGGAGTTCGACCTCGACGCCAGCTTCCTTGAAAAAGCCCTTTTGGGCGGCGATTTCGAACGCAGTCCAGCCCGGCCAGTCGGAAAAAGCGACCTTGAGCGGGGCGGAGGAGAGAGAGCAGGCGAAGGCAAGGAAGACGGGCAGAAGTCGGAAGAGGCGCATGGGAGGGGGAGATGTTACGATTTTATGGAATGGTATTACGTAACTAACCGAGCAATTGGCATGCCAGGCCGTTATGAGAGGGAGGAAATACTTGAAGTAATGGCGAGTGGTCCGGGTGCTGTGAAACTCACCTTCAAGATCATCGACAGGCTCTCCCGCTCTTGATATCGCGGACTGCGAAAAGGCCGAATCCAGATAAAGCATCAAATCACCTTAACGATCTATTTCACCCATGAGCATCCGCCTACCCCTCGCCCTCACCCTCCTTCTCTATACCGCCGATGCCCTGGCCGACGAGCCCGTCTGGCAAAAGGGATCCGTTGCCCTGGGCGAATCGATCCGCGGCATCGATGTGGCCGACTTCGATGGGAACGGTGTGCCCGATATTGTTGCGACCGGGGTCACCCGGGTGTTTGCCGTGCTCAATCCGCTCCAGCCTACGTCGCCCACTGTCATCGCCGATCTCAAGGACGGCATTTTGCTTTACGGGGCGGTCATCGACGTGGATGGCGATGGCGCCTTGGATTTCGCCATCGCCCGTGAGACCAACCCTTGGATCCAGGTGCGAATCCAACGCGCGGCTGGCCGGGAGTCCGCCGATCCGATCGGCCCCGATTTCGGTCTGGCCTGGCTGCGAAACCTCAAACATGTCCGCACCCCGCTGCCCTTGCATCCCGTCATGGCGGATATGGACGGCATTCACGGCCTGCACATCGCTGATCTCAACGGGGACGGCCGTCCCGACATCATTGGCAACTGCATCAAGGGCGAATTCAAGGACAGCCTCGTTTGGCTGGAAAACACGGGGAGCGGTTTCACCCGGCATTTCATAGCAAAGAACACAGCCGACGTCCGACCGCACTACCTCGACGTACATGACATGAACGGCGACCACCGGCCGGATGTGCTCGTCGCTTGCTCGGGTGGCAACACGGTCACCTGGTGGGAACACCCCGCCTTGCCCGGACAACCCTGGGTCAGGCATGTCATCGCCGCCGACGAGAAAGGCGCGACCAATGTATACGCGGCGGATTTCAACAGCGACGGCATAACCGATGTCGTGGCCAGTAACGGCCATGGCCAGCGCCTTTCATGGTTTGAAGGTCCCCGATGGCAGAAGCACGTCATTGATGCCACCATCGTTGACGCCCACGCGCTTGCCATCGCGGATTTCAACCGGGATGGCTACATGGACATCGTGGCCGCCTCATTCAGCCAGAATTCCGTGACGTGGTACGCGAATGACGGAAAAGGGAATTTTACCGCGCAGGTGATCGATGCCGACACCCAGCAGGAAGCCTACGATATAAAGATCAGTGACCTAAATGGCGACGATCGTCCTGATTTCGTGCTGGCCGGACGAGCCACCAACAATGCTGCGTGGTATTTAAACCTGCCGACCACCGATCCGAGCCCACGATAGCAGGGTGCCCCCTTGTGGGTTTGGACGCTGTTCCCCCTGCCAATCAGCAACCGGTTCCGGCCAGCCTTCATGGTAAATATGCAAATCAACAGCACCCCTGTTTGAGGCCAAGTCAGTGTTGACCTTCTTAATCGAAGATGCTCATTTGAGTGCCGACAAGACGTGATCCGGGTTTTCGAAATCAATCCCGGGTCGGGTCTTCAAGTACGATAGATCCGTTACCCGGCAACCCCTATCCGCAACCTGCAGATCCATCTGCATGCTTCGGATGCTGAGTCTCTGATCTGCACCCCAACTCGAAAATCGCGCCTGCTGGCGAATGCATTATAACAAAGAGTTACGCGTTTTACCATTGGTCGCCCGGTGTGACTGCTGGTACTATGCTGACAGATCAAAAAGCGCTCAGCCCTACCCCCGGGCTGAATACCCCAGCAATTTTAAGGTGAGCATTCTCTCAAGTAAGCTCGACATGTCGATCCAACCACAAACCCCCGCAGCTAAAATGAACTGTACCCCGACGATTTGTAGAAAGTTATTCGTTGGCACCTTGTTGGGTGCCTTCTTTAGTGGACTGGCACTCGCCCAAGGAACCGCTCCGGCAAACGAAGAGGTCGTATCCCTTTCGCCATTTGTCGTAGATCAAAGCTCCGAAACGGGCTGGGTGGCCACCCAGTCACTCGCCGGCAGTCGACTCAAAACGGACATCAAGGACATTGCCGCGCCGCTCGAGGTCATGACCAAAGATTTCATGGACGAGTTCGCGCTGAACTCGATGTATGATGCTTCGATTTACAGCACCAACGTCGAGGGCAAGGGTGACAACTATGAAACACCTGCCAGCTACGACAATGGAACAGGGTTTCCCAACAACGCCCGTATTCGTGGCCTGGGCGAAGCCACGTTGTCCCGTGATTTCTTCGGCACGAAAATGCCCACCGATAATTACAATCTGGATCGCATCACGATTGCATCAGGACCGAACAATCTGCTGTTCGGCACCGGATCGCCGGCGGGCGTGATCGACGCTTCGCTCAAGCGGGCCCAGTACCGGGACAGTGCCAATATCGACATTCAATTCGACTCGAACAATTCCCGACGCGGCGCCCTCGATGTGAATCGGGTGTTGGTTCAAGACAGACTCGCGGCCCGTCTCAGTTTCCTAAAGGACAACAAGGAATATTACCACAAACCGAGTGGTACGGACACCACCCGCTACTACGGAACGCTGCGTTGGGATCCCACCAGGAGAACAACCATCTCCCTGCATTACGAGGATGCCCATGTGGATAACATGACGCCTTCTCTCCTGCTTCCTTGGGATGAGATTTCGCTTTGGTACGATGCCCCGTCCTCCGGTTTCACGGGTCCAGGCATGAACGTCAGCCAACCAACATACAATAATGCTGCCGCCGGAGCACCCTTCGTCGGTTCTACAATCGCCAATACCATTTGGAACCGGGACAACAACAATCCGGTTCTTTACATGGGATCAGCGGGCGGTCTGGAGGGCAGGGCCTATAATGTTTCCAACAACGTGCGCATTAAGAACCCGACTCTGTCTCCAAACATAGATCCTCTGAATAGTGAAGCCGATGGTTACACTTTGTTGGATGGCACCTATTATCCGGTAGATAAGAACCTGGCCGGCTTGCAACGCTCCGAGTTGGTGAGATCGAAGACCAGCAACCTCTTCCTGACCCACCAGTTCAATGATAATTTTTCCATGGAAATTGCCTTCCAGGAGGAAAAATATGACGGATGGGTTGATGGCGCTTCCAGTTACACGGCCATGTCGCAGTTGAGGGTGGATAGCAATCGCTTCCACACCGATGGGGTGACCCCGAATCCAAATTATGGTAAGCGATACACCAACAGCAATTTTCGTAGTGCGCATGATTACACCCGCACCTCGGATTGGCGTGTGTCGCTTTCCTACGAAAAGGATTTCTCGAAGAGTGGTGACGGCTTCTTCGGGCGGTTCATGGGCGTGCAACGTCTGGCGGGACTGATGTCTGGAAACCGTTATGAATACAAATGGGGATTCTACGATTATTTCGTTCCGGATGTAAATGGTCTCTTCTTCGATGGACTCAACTTGAGAGCGCCGACCTTTAATGGGTTCGCGACCCACGCCACCCGCTCGATGCAATTCCGTTATTACATGGACGGTGATGACCTCAGCCCGCAGTGGCCGGGACTTCGTTCACGAGGCGGTCCGGTTACGGCCTATGATTCGAATGGCACCGCCTTCACCATGGATCCCAAGAATTCAGGCTACACCGATCAGTATGGCCGCAGATTGGGTGCCAACGCTTTGATTTTCTTGCTGAAATCCAAACAGGAAACCCAACAAGTGGCCTATCAAGGCTTCTTCTGGGAAAACCGTATCGCCGCCACCTTGGGATGGCGCAAGGACACCGCCAACTCGGCCAGTCCAGCCGACAGTCCCTTTCTTGCGGATCCCCGGACCGGATATCGTCCGATCGTCGATGATATTGGCTTCGATGCCTACGATTCCGCTAATGAGCAATCGGGCATCACGAGGACATTGGGACTCGTGGTTCGGCCGCTCCAGGGACTGGTTCAACTGCCCTTGGGCGCTGAGCTGGATCTCATTTATAATAAATCTGACACCTTTCAGCCATCCGTATCGAGCCGTAATCCCTTGGGTGACAATGTTGATGGTACGGCGGGTGAAGGTGAAGACATCGGCGTTCGCCTGGGTCTTTTCGATGGCCGATTCAATCTCAGATACACGGAGTTCGACACCTCCGGGGGGCCCTCTCGCGCAGCCAACGTCCCCTATAATCGCTGGCGTGCCCAGGCCGGGAATCCTCTCAGCCGCATAATGGAGCTCGCCACGGGTGACGCACGGGCTCCTTTGGATCCTGCTTATCCCGAAATGTTCCCGGTGCTCGGCAATGCCGATCCTTATTGGGTGACCAGCGACAAGCGTTCAACGGGAACGGAAATCGGACTCGATTGGAACGTGACCCAGAACTTCCAACTGCGCTTCAATATGAACCGGCAGGAAGTGGTGGAAACGAATGTCGGCACCGTGTGGTGGGATTTCTTGGAGGAATACCTGCCCCAATTCCAAGCCCTCACCTTCCCGGAAGGCGGTATAGCCAATCCCCGTGATGTGGACGGTGATGGTACCATTGGCACATGGGGGTGGAACACCGCCTGGATCACCGATACAGACAACGAAACCGTTGCAGCGAGATTCCAGAGGACTGCTGTCGACGGCTCAATAGGAAGCGAGTTCGTCAAATCCCTCGAAGGCAAGCCGAACGATTTCGTTCGTGCGAATCGTTTTAACATCAATGCAGTTTATCGTTTTGATCAAGGCCGTCTGAATGGCTTTAGTATCGGTGGTGCTTTCCGTTATCGCGCCGCACCGGTCATCGGCTATGCCAAAAAGACTGTCGGTGGACAGGAGGTATTCGACTTGGATAATCGGATCTACGGTGACAAGGAAACCTACCTCGATCTGAGCTTCAACTACCGGGGCAGGACTGAGTTCATGTTCTTCAAGGGATACCGCATCGGCCTGAATATCCGTAACGTGCTCAACGAAGATGACCTGTTCGCGCGTTTGAAGACTGTGGCTGGCGCTCCCATTCGTGTGAGTCGCATCAGCGAGCCCCGTGTCTTCATTCTCTCCTTCTCGGCCGATCTGTAATTGATCACTGCACTGCGCCCTGCTTTGGCGCGCCGATCTCGAATCCAGTTCACAGATTCCAAATCTGTGAGCTGTCTGCCCTGATTCGAGGTGGCGTACCAGGCACGGTGCAGTTTTTGTTTTTCAAATGCTGCGGCCTCGCCGCCGTAGCGGATAACCAGCAGGTCAACAACCTGCTGGTTTTTTGTTAAAACAGAAAGACACGGAGCAGCAATGGCCCGCACGAGAAGCAGGGTAGTGTCAGTCAAGTTTCGCACATTTGAAAAGGGCAGGAAGGGGCGAGGAGATAACGTCCGGAATCTTGCGCACATTTTTTGATCGGATAGAGCGGAGGAAGGTTTCCTCCCATGAACGAAGACATCCCCACCGATGCTGCCGGATAACGTCCGGAATCTTGCGCACATTTTTTGATCGGATAGAGCGGAGGAAGGTTTCCTCCCATGAACGAAGACATCCCCACCGATGCTGCCGCGGCCGCCGCGGGCAGCCCGACAAAGCCGCTTGGTGACGTGATCGCCA
>JBGTGS010000042.1:0-11031 GCA_041746615.1 Opitutaceae bacterium
CGAAGAGCAAACTGTGGACCGGCAAGATGATCACTCCCGCCAGCGTCCGCGTTTCGTTATCCAACCGCCGGATGCGGAAAACCGCATGTCCGGTGGTGTGGGAGCCCTGACGGGCGCAATCCCGTCAGGGCCACCCGATCATTTTCGGCAAACTGTACCACCACTCGAAATTCAGCCTTTCAGCCCTTCAGTCTTTCAGCCTTTCTTCTTCCCCATGTCCGACCCGAAGCTGCTTGAGACGTTTCCGAATCCCGCGCCGCACCGGGACTATGTGATCGCGCACACGCACCATGAGTTCACCTCGTTGTGTCCGATGACCGGGCATCCGGACTTCGCACACATCACGGTGCGCTACGTGCCGGACAAAACCTGCGTGGAGTTGAAGTCGCTCAAGCTGTATTTCCATGCCTTCCGCAATGAGGGCATCTTCTTCGAGGCCGTGACCAACCGGATCTGCGACGAGCTCGGCGCGGCCCTCAAGCCGCGGAGCCTGACGATCACGGCGGACTGGAAGGCGCGGGGCGGTTTCAACTCGGTGATCACGGCGGAATGGACGCCGAGGAAAAGAGCAGGGCGGCGCTGACGGCCGCCCTGCTCTTTTCCTGAATGTGGATATGGTTGGACTTGCTCGTGTAGCCTTGAGCGTGAGCTCAAGGAGGGGTGATCATTGAGCTCACGCTCAAGGCTACGAGCGGACGGGTTCAAGCTCGCCCCGGTCCCGGTTTTGCAATCGACTTTCCGTGGTCGCCGGCAAGCGTATTGACCGACTCCCCATTTCATGTACCTCAAATCCCTGCTGATTTCGCTTCTGATCGCCACCGCGGCTCCGGCCGCTGACAACATCCCGCTCTTCAACGCCGTTCTCACCATGGGTCAGGAGCACCGGTTTGTGCTCACCACCCCGGCAGGTGCAAGTAGTTCCTGGCTGCGGTTGGGCGAAGCCTGGCAGGGCTACACCCTGAAGTCCTTTGATGAAAAGAACGGGGTGCTGGAGCTCACGAGCCCGGCTGGGACACATGCGGTCCGCCTGGTGCATGCCGCCATCGGCGAGGCCCCGTTGGCGACGCCGGCCACTCTGGCCGATGCCGAGGAAATGCTGAAGTCCATGCGATTTGACGAGATGATGGCCAAGATCATGGAGCAGCAAAAGCAGGCGATGCTGCCGATGCTCCAGCAATCCGCGGCGCGGGCCCGGGTGCCTGAAGAGCATCGGGAACGGTTCATGGAGCTGCAGGCCAAGATTCTTGATGAGACGTTTTCGGTGATGGGGGGACCGGAAATGCGCGCCGCCGTCGCCGACATCTACAGCGAGGTGTTCAGCAGGGAAGAGTTGGCGGCGATGGGGGCCTTCCATTCAACTCCCGCAGGTCAGTCCATGATAGACAAACAGCCGGCCGTTCAGCAGCGGATGATGGAGGTCATGATGAAACAGATGGCTGAAATTGGCCCACGCATGCAGCAAATGACGCAGGCGTTTCGGGCGGAGATCGCGGCGCAACAGCCGGCACCGGCCGCGCCCGTTGCACCGGCCAAATGACGGCACGGCTGAGTCCCTTCAATAAAGATGTGGCGGTGTAGCCCGGGGGCGGCGACCCCGGTGCCTCGGGTATGTCATCCAACCGGGGTCGCGACCCCGCTGCAACTTTAGTTGAACTGCTCTCGTGCGGGTAGGGCGCATTCCCGTCCGAGGGGCAAATCCCGCTGCGCCGCGGCGCTTTTGGAGAAAGCGCCCTACCTGGCGTTGAGCACGCGGATCACTTCGCCGTGCAGGACGGGGTTGGCGGCGATCGTGGATTGCGCCGGGTAGGCCGGTCCGCCCTGCCAGTCAGTGATGATGCCGCCGGCGCCGCGAATCACCGGAACCAACGCGGCGATATCCCAGGGATTCATGATGGGATCGAGGGAGATGTCGGCCCGCCCGGTGGCGAGCAGCAAATAGCCATAGCAGTCCCCCCACGTACGCACGAGCCGGGCGCGTCGGATCAAGGCTTCGTAGGCGGGTCCATTTTGATGACGGGCAGGATTGAGGGGATCGCTGGTCAGGACGGTGGCGTCCTCAATGCGTGCGCAGGCCCGCATGCGGACCGGGCGGTCGTTCAGGGTGGTGGCGGTGTTGTCGCCGATCAGCAGCTGGTGGAGCACCGGCTGGTGAATTGCACCGAGGACGGGTTGGCCCTGGTTGAGTAGGGCAATGAGGGTGCCCCAGAGCGGGACGCCGGTGATGAAGGCCTTGGTGCCGTCGATGGGATCGAGCACCCACACCCACTCGGCATCGGGGTTCTCGTTGCCGAACTCCTCGCCGATGATGCCGTGTCGGGGGAATTTCTTTGTGATCATGGCACGCATCAATTCCTCGGCTCCACGGTCGGCGGCGGTCACCGGGCTTTGGTCGTCCTTGGTCTCGACGGCGAGGGCCGGATCGGTGACGAAGGGCCGGATGAAGTCCCCGCTGGCGCTGGCGAGTTCCTGGAGGAAGGTCCGGTAGGGAGAAAGATCCATGCAGGTTTTGAAACCACGAAACCGGCGAAACACACGAAAATAAGCCGGATGGATTAACCGTGATTTCACGGGAGGGGTGTGTTTCGTGGTGGCGCATGCCTTGGTCTGATCAGCCGATTCACTTCATTGACTTCGAAGGGAGCCTGTCCTCCGGAATCCTGGAGTACGGCGTGGTGACCCTGTGTGGAGAGGCGATTCTGGGGGTGCACACCCGGCTTTGCGGAGCGACCGGCCGCGTGCGGCCGGAGGATGCGGAGGTTCACGGGCTGGATGCGGAAGCGGTGGCCGGACTGGCTCCGATGGCCGATGACTTTGGGTTGTTTACAGGGCTGCGGGATCAAGGTCCGCTAGCCGCGCACTTTGCCGGGGCGGAGAACACCCTTATCAAAGGGGTTTGGCCTTATCCGCGCACGTCACCCGATTTCGCCCGACCGGGTGGAGCGGTGACGGATTGGGGGCCGTGGATCGATACGGGCCGGCTATACCCGCAACTTTATCCGACGATGAAGTCGGCTAAGCTGGCTGACGTGATTGCGACCTTCGGGCTGCAACCTGCGCTCGATGCAGAGGCGGAGCGGCATTGCCCGACTGACCGGAGGCGCTATCACGCGGCCCTGTACGATGCACTGGCCGGCGCGCTTTTACTCGGGCGGCTCGCCGCCGAGCAGTCCGTGGCGGGGCAGTCCATGGCCTGGCTGCTGACGATGAGCACCCTCGATCCGGACAAGCGCGATGCGCTGAATCAGGGGAAGTTGTTTTGATGATCGGCCTTGGGTGTAGGAGCGGCTTTATGCCGCGATGGCTGGCGGACGGTGTTTATCGCGGCATAAAGCTGCTCCTACATTCATTCTATAACAGACCGTATCGGAAATGTTCAGGTTGGCTGGATCCAGGGCTTGCCCACCAAAACCGGTCAGCAGGGAGGATTACTCCTGCGGATATTTTTTCAGTCCGGTGATTTGCGCGAAGGCGCGCAGGAGGAAGAGGGGGTTGTTGCGGAGGTAGCGCGGGGCGAGGCGGCGCGGCTCCATCATCAGCCGCCAGAGCCATTCAAGGCCGGAACGCTGGACCCAATGCGGAGCTTGGCGGACACGCCCGGAGAGGAGATCAAAGGCGGCGCCCACACCGAGGAGAATGCCGCGGTCGAGCCGTGGAAGCAGCGCGGCCATGAGCGCTTCCTGTTTTGGGGTGCTGAGGCCGATCCAGACGAAATCGGGTGCGACGGAGCGGATGCGTTCCGCCGTGGCATCGAAATCGGCTTCCGTCGGTTCGCTGAATGGAGGGGTGAATGTGCCCGCGACTTTGAGGCCGGGAAATCGTGCAGTCAGCCGGGTGGCCAACGCCTCAGCGGTGCCGGGTCCGGCCCCGTGGAAATAATGCGTGAATCCCGATCCGACAGTGGCTGCGCAGACGGCGAGCATCAGGTCGGGGCCGTACACGCGGCCGACCCTGCCGGGGGCCTGCCGTCCTGCCATCCAGACGACGGGCATGCCGTCCGGAGTGGTGAGGAAGGAGCGATTGAGGATGGAGCGGTGGTTCGGGTCGCGCCGGGCGGAGGAGACGCTGTTCACATCGCAGCAGCAGACATACCCCGGCCGGCGTTCATGGGCGGCGGCCAGAATGAGATTGCCCGCCATATCCAGCTGCAGGGCATGCACGCCGACGCCGAGGACATTGATGCGTGGGGGCGGGGTCATCCGGTGCGAGCAGAAAAGCGGGCGAGCCGTTCGTCAAATGCGTCCACGAGGGGGTTCCCGCTGTCGACGATCAAACCGTCGAAATCAAGGATGAGCGAATGAATCATGGAGGCGCTACAGCCAGCGCTTGCGACGCATCAGGAGGAAAAGGAAGAGGGTGCATCCGGGGATGAGCGCGAGCATGACCGGATAGCTGAAGGCCAGGCTGATCTCCTTCATGTGGGTGAAGTTCATGCCATACCAGCCCCCGATCAGTAGGCAGGGAATGGTCAACGCCGTGAGGGCAGTCAGTACGCGGATGCCTTCGCTGGCCTCATGAGATGACCGGTTGAGGTAGACGCGAAAGGAGAGGATTAGCTGGTCGGCCCAGCTGGTGGCCTGCCCCTCGATCCGGGTGAGATCCTCGCTGAGGTCGCGCAGGTAGGGTACCATGACGTTGCGGATCAGCCGGGTCTTGCCCGAGGACAGGGCTCCGGCGACCTCCCGCTGGGGACGGGCGATCTGGCGGAGCTGGGCTAGTTCCTTGCGGAGGACGACCACCCGCGGAAAGAGAGTGTCGGCGGGTTCATTGCCGAGCACGGCCTCCTCGATGGATTCCAATTCCTCGCGCAGCTCGTTGAGGGCGGGCTGATAGGCCTCGACCATGAAATCCAGAATGGTGTGGGCAAAACGGTCCGGTCCGCGAACCGCCGTCCCCGGGTTGCGCAGGGAGCGCTCGAGGGCCGCCTGCACCGGTCGGAGCGGCTGCCGGTGGTAGGTGATGAGAAAGGTTCGTCCCAGAATGAAATCGAGCTCGGTGGTCGAAAACTTGTCGGTCTTCGAATAATCGACCGCGTGCATCACGAAATAGAGATAGTCGGTGTAGTCCTCGAGCTTGGGCAGCGGGGTGTCACTGACGCAGTCCTCGATCACCAGGGGGTGGACGGCGAAAACACGCTCAAGGACGAGGGCGACCTCTTCCGGAGTGGGTTCGGAGAGATCGATCCACAGCATCACGCCCGGCTCCTGACGCAGTCCGGCCAGCACCTCCGCCGGGGGGTTGTGCGCGGCGAACTTGTTGTCGCGGTAGACAAGGGTGTTTATCATTTTCGATTCTCGATTCTCGATTTTCGAATTCTGATTGTGGGTGGTCGGGTGGTGCGCCGACGGGGTGAGGGCCGGTTAAAATCAAAAATCCAAAATCGAAAATCAAAATTTCCTAGATCCACCGGCGGCGTTTGCACCACCAGAACATCAGGGCGGTGGCAACGAGGGTGACGGTGATGGCCGTGGTGTAGCCATAGGGATGGCTGAGCTCGGGCATGTGCTCAAAGTTCATGCCGTACCATGAACCGACGAGCATGCCCGGGAGGGTGAGGGCGGTGAGGGCGGTGAGGATCTTGATGCCCTCGTTGGCCTGGAAGCCGGATTTGCTGAGGTAAAGATCGAAGGAAATCAGCAGCTGGTCGGCATAGCTGGTGGCGGTTTCGTCAATGCGAACCAGGTCGTCGCGAAGATCGCGGAAGTAGGGCAGCATGATCGCGCGAATGATCTTGGACTCACCATGGGCGAGCTTGTTGATGACATCGCGCTGGGGGCGGACGATCTGGCGGAGATGGTTGATCTCGGAGCGGACCTCAAGGAGGTCGGCGGTGAGGTTGGAGGAGGTGTGGGACAGGACCGTCTCTTCGATCTCCTCGATCTCGCCACGCAACTCGTCCGTCACGGGCTTGTAGAGATCGACCAGCGCATCGAGCAGGTAGTGGGCGAGACGGTCGGGTCCTCGCGCGACCGAGCCGGTGGCCTTGGCGCAGCGGTCGATGAGGGCGGCGACGGGTTTGAGGGGTGTGCGGTGGAAGGTGACGAGAAAATCGCGGCCGAGGAAGAGGTTGAGTTCGGCGGTGTTGAACTTCTCGGTGCGGGTGAAGTCCACCGCGTGCATGACAATGAAAAGGTGATCCTCATAGTCCTCCAGTTTGGGCAGGGAGCTGGGGGTGACGCAGTCCTCGATGGCGAGGGGGTGGAAGGCGAACACCCCTTCGAGGACGGCCTTGATCTCCTCGTCGGTGGGGTTCTCCAAGTCGACCCAGAGCATCAGGCCCTTGTCGGCGCGGACGAGGCGCAGGGCCTCGATCTCGAGGTCGCGTCCCGCAAGTCGGCCTTCGCTGAAGACGAACGAATGAATCATGCGTGGAGCATGGTGGGCACGCCCCGAGGCGAGGCAAGCCGACTGATTGTGGCATCGCCCCGGTCAGGGCGTGGCGAGCAGCTTGTCCTCGGCGGCGGCGAGAATGCGGATAAAGTCCTGAGGGGTGGGTGCGGCGAGCAACGCCTCGCGATTCGTGGCTTCCTTGAGAATCCGGCAGAGGGCGCTGACGACCTGGAGATAGTCGCCGGGGTTGGACTTGGGGGTGCCGAGCACAAACATCAGCCGGACGGTCTGGTTGCCGTTCTCGAAAGGCACGCCCGAGGCGCTGCGGCCGACGGCCATGACAATGCTCTGCACGTGTTCGGTGCGGGCATGAGGCAGGGCGATTTCATTGCCGAGGCAGGTGGTGTCGAGCCGTTCGCGCGCGAGGAGCTCGTTATAAAAGCCCTGAAAATTGAGCACCTCGGGATGGCCGTCGAGCAGACGGGCGACCTCGTTGATCGCAGCCGTCCGCTTGACGCTCCGGAGGGTGAGCGAGATGCGGGAGGGGTCGAGCAAAGTGGACAGGCGGCCGGGCATGACGAATGGGAGTTGAGATCGGTTTGGCTAACTGACGCCTCTGAAAATGCGTTGGCAAGCGCGGAGTGTTCGCCCGGAAAATAGGTCAGGTTAAGGGCAAGTGGCCCCGAGCGTGAGCCCGGGGAGCCTGAAACTTTTTGTCCCCGGGCTCAGGCCCGGGGCTACGGAGTGGGTTCCGGGGTCGGTTCCGCCGTGCCGGCCAGCTCCTCCTCCGTCTCGACGACCTTGGCAATGGAGAGGAGCTTGTCACCCTCGGCGAGGGTGAGGAGTTTGACGCCCTTGCCGCCGCGGTTGACCTCGCGGATGGTATTGACCGGACAGCGGACGCTCTGGCCCTTGGCGGTGAGGAGCATGATCTCGTCGTCATCGCGTACGCTGAGGGCGCCGGCGAGGTTGATGGAGTTGTCCTCAGGCAGACTGATGGCCCAGACGCCGCTGCCGCCGCGATTGATGAGGCGGTAGTCCTCGAAACGGGTGCGCACGCCGAGGCCGGCCTCGCTCGCGACGAGAAACTTGGCCTCGTGGTCGACGACCTCGATGACGTCGAGGTAGTCGCTGTCGAGTTTGAAGCGCATGCCGGTGACGCCGCTGGTGGCGCGGCCGGTCGGTCGGAAAAGGTCCGCGCCGGTCTCGGGATCGCGTTCGCGGAAGCGGACGGCGAGGCCCTGGTGGGAGACGAGGATGAGCTCGTTGGTACCGGTGGTGAGAACGGTGCCGATGACGGTGTCGCCCTCGGCGAGGTTGATGCCGATGAGGCCGCCCTCGCGGGTGGCGTTGCCGTAGTCGGAGAGGGCGCTCTTCTTGATCATGCCCCGCTTGGTGGCCATGACGAGGTACTGGTCGGGGGCGAAGTCGCGCACGCAGAGCATGGCGGCGATCTTCTCGCCCTCGGTAAGGCGGAGGAAGGAGGAGACGGATTTGCCCTTGGAGGTGCGGGTGCCCTCGGGAACATCGTACACCTTGTTGGCGAAGCACTGGCCGCGGGTGGTGAGGAAGAGGATGTAGTCGTGTGTGGAGGCGGTGAAGAGCCGCTCGACGAAGTCGTCCTCGTAGGTGTCGGTGCCGATGATGCCCTTGCCACCGCGCTTCTGGCTGCGGTACTCTGCGACGGGGGTGCGCTTGATGAAGCCCAGGTGGGACACGGTGATGACGCAGCCCTCGTTGGGGATGACATCCTCCATGCGGAACTCACCGGCGGCGGCGATGATCTCGGTGCGGCGGGGCGAGGGGTACTTCGCCTTCATCTCCTGGAGCTCCTGCTTGATGAGTGCGAGCAGTTTGGGCTCGGATTCGAGGATGCCGCGGAGTTCCTCGATGAGCTTCATGAGCTCCATGTATTCGGCCTCGATCTTGCCGCGCTCGAGCCCGGTGAGCTGGTAGAGGCGGAGTTCGAGGATGGCGTCGGTCTGGCGGGCGGAGAGGGGGTATTTGGCCATCAACCGCTGCTTGGCCTCCTCGCGGTTGGCGGAGGCGCGGATGATCTTGACGAAGTCGTCGAGGTTATCGAGGGCGATGATGTAGCCCTCGAGGATGTGGGCGCGGTCCTCGGCCTTTTTCAGGCGGAAACGGGTGCGGCGGGTGACGACGTCGCGGCGGTGCTCGATATAGCAGTCGATGAGCTCCTTGATGTTCATCTGCTTTGGCCGCTTGCGGTCCAGGGCCAGCAGGGTGACGCCGAAGGAGGATTCGAGGGCGGTTTTCTGGAAGAGCTGGTTGATGATGACGCGGGCCTGTTCGCCGCGCTTGAGCTCGATGACGATGCGGGTGTTCTCGTCGGACTCGTCGCGGAGGTCACGGATGCCCTCGAGCACCTTCTCGCCGACGAGCTCGGCGATGCGGGTGACGAGGTTGGCCCGGTTCACATTGTAGGGGATCTCGGTGATGACGATCTGCTCGCCGCCGGTCTTGGTTTCCTCGGTATGGGCCTTGCCGCGGATGCGGACGATGCCCTTGCCGGTGCGCAGGTAGCTGTCGATGCCCTCACGGCCGGAGATGACGCCGCCGGTGGGGAAATCGGGACCGCGGATGATGCCGCAGACCTCGTCCACGGAAAGGGAGGGGCGGTCGATGATGGTGCAGGCGGCGTCGATGATCTCCTCCAAGTTGTGCGGAGGGATGTTGGTGGCCATGCCCACGGCGATGCCGGTGGAGCCGTTCATCAGCAGGTTGGGCAGGGCGGAGGGCAGGACGGTCGGCTCGGTGGTGGACTCCTTGTAGTTGGGGGCGAAGTCCACCGTGTCCTCGTCGATGTCGCGGATCAGGTCCTCGGCGATGGCGTTGAGCCGGCACTCGGTGTAGCGGTAGGCGGCGGCGGGGTCACCGTCGACGGAGCCGAAGTTGCCCTGGGGCTCGATGAGCGGGTAGCGCATCACCCACGTCTGGGCCAGGCGGACGAGGGTGTCGTACACCGAGCTGTCACCGTGGGGATGGTAGTTCTTGAGCACCTCGCCGACGACGCCGGCACACTTGTCGAAGGAACGATTGTGGAGCAGGCCCTCCCGGAGCATCGCGTAAAGGATGCGTCGCTGCACGGGCTTCAGGCCGTCGCGGGCGTCGGGCAGGGCGCGGGAGACGATGACCGACATCGAGTAATCGATGTAGGCCGTCTGCATGATGTCGGTGATGTTTGCAGACGAAAGTTTTTCGTTGGCCGTGTACATTTAGGGGGGAAGTAGTTTGTAGTTCGTAGTTGGTAGTTGGTGGGCAGGTTGGTGATTCAGGGATTGTCCCAATTACAAACTACCAACTGCCAACTACCTCTCTTAGACGTCCAGATACTGGACGTTCAGTGCATTATCCTCGATGAACTGGCGGCGCGGGGGGACCTCGTCGCCCATGAGGAGGGTGAAGAGGGCGTCGGCCTTGGCGGCGTCGTCGATGGACACCTTGAGCAGGCGGCGCTTCTCCGGATCCATGGTGGTTTCGAAGAGCTGCTTGGGGTTCATTTCGCCGAGACCCTTGTAGCGCTGGATGCTGAGGCCCTTGCGGCCGAGGCTGCGGATATGATCAAGGATCGCGAGCGGCGCATGCAGGCCGGTGCTGGTTTCGCCCTTCTGGCCGGTGTTCTCGGTGACGGTGTAGCGCGGCTCTTCGGTGGCGCTGAAGCGGTTGATCTCGAGGCCGGCCGCGGCGATGGCCTTGAGCAGCTTGGTCATCTCCGTGCTTTCAAAGATCTCGTGCACGGTGACCCGGCGGACGGGGCCGGTGGGTTTCTTATCGCCAAGGGGGGAGTTGGTGTTGCCCTCGTTGGACTGGGCGAGGTCGGCCTCCAGGCCCTCGGAGTCGAGGAAGGCACCGCGGGCGGTCTCGTCGCGCAGGAACTCGTGGCTCTCCCGGTTTCCCTCGCGGATGCGGGCGAGGTAGCGCGGCAGGCTTTGGGTCTCGCGGTCGTGGCGGTCGAGGTAGTCGGCGAGTTGGACGCCGTAGCGGGTGACGCCGGCGCCGAGCTTTTCGAGGGCGGCGAGGTTCTCGACGATGCGGTCGATCACGGCTGGCGCGAAGACGTGGGCATCCTTGAGTCGGGTGAGAACAACGTCCTCGGACCCGAGTTCGAGGAGGATGCGGTTGAGCTGTTCGTCGTTGTCGATGTACTGCTCGCGCTTCTTGCGCTTGATTTTGTAGAGCGGAGGTTGGGCAATGTAGATGTAGCCGCGCTCGATCAGGCCCTTCATCTGGCGGTAAATAAAAGTGAGGAGGAGGGTGCGGATGTGGGAGCCGTCGACGTCGGCGTCCGTCATGATGATGATCTTGTGATAACGGGCCTTGTCCGCGTTGAAGCCGCCGACGGAGTCGTCGCCTGCGCCAATGCCGGTGCCGCAGGCGGTGATGAGGGTGCGGATTTCCTCGTTGGAGAGAACCTTGTCGAGGCGGGCCTTCTCGGTGTTGATGAGCTTGCCGCGCAGGGGGAGGATGGCCTGGAAGCGGCGGTCGCGGCCCTGCTTGGCGGAGCCGCCGGCGGAGTCGCCCTCGACGATGTAGATCTCGGATTCGGCGGGGTCGCGGGAGGAGCAATCGGCGAGTTTGCCGGGGAGGCCGCCGCCGGTGAGGGCCCCTTTGCGAACGGTTTCCCGAGCTTTGCGGGCGGCTTCACGGGCGCGGGCAGCGGTGAGACACTTGTCGATGATACGT
>JBGTGS010000043.1:0-22761 GCA_041746615.1 Opitutaceae bacterium
GCTACCTGAGCCCCATGCAGGCAGAGGCTAAATTTTTGCCCCCCATGGGGGGCAAGGAGGAAGGTGTTTGCACCTTCCTCAACTAAACCCATAAACCGCAACTTAAGAGACGGCCGTGTCCCACGTTTCCAGGCTCGATCACGATCAAGATTCGGAGAGAACGAGAACGATTACGATTACGAGAACGATGAACGGGCGGTGAACCGCCTTGGGGCGAGGGGGAGGGGGCGTGCCATTACATGTCACAATCCGATTTCCGCATGCCGAATGTAACGTGTAACGGCATGACCCCATTTCTGGGCTCTCCATTTCTGGGCTCCCCCATTGGCTTCAGAAATCTTCACCCTAACGGGCTCGTTCTCTGCCCCTAACAACCCACGGAAATAGCGAACGGCCTTATTTCCATTAATTAGGCTTGCTGGAAATAAGCAGCCTGCTTGTTTCCACCCATGAAATCCACCTCGGCAGGGAGCCCGTCCGGGCGGTGGGTCAAGACTCTGGAAGGCTACCGAGCCTTTCATCCCAGTCCGTTGCCACCGGAGATCTCCTGGACGCCCAAGCTGGTTCGAGCGCTCTCCCATGCGGATCGATTGCTGGGCCGACTCACGGGCGAGGGTCGAAGGCTGCCCAATCCTCACCTGCTGATTCGTCCGTTCGTGCAACGGGAGGCGGTTTATTCGAGCCGCATCGAAGGCACCCAGGCGACCCTCGGCGAACTGCTCGCGGCCGACGCCGGCGTGAGCCCGGAGCGCAGTCAGGAAGACCTGCGCGAGGTCGGCAACTACGTCACGGCCCTGGAGCATGGACTCAAGCGCCTTGAATCGTTGCCGCTGTCTCTCCGGCTCGTTCGCGAACTCCATGAAAAACTGATGACCGGGACGCGTGGCGACCACGCCACGCCCGGGCAATTTCGCCGGACCCAGAACTGGATCGGCCGACCGGGTTGCACCCTGGCCGATGCCTCCTATGTGCCGCCGCCTCCGGCCGACCTGCTGGATCACCTCGGCCGGTGGGAGGAGTTTCTGCACGACGAATCGGTGCCGCCGCTGGTCCACGCCGCCCTGATGCACTACCAGTTCGAGGCCATCCACCCGTTCATCGACGGCAACGGGCGCGTCGGACGTCTGCTCATCACCCTTTCGCTGTGCGCGCGGGGTGTTCTGACCGAACCCTTGCTTTACCTTTCGGCTTTCTTTGAAGCGACGCGCAACGACTACTACGACGGCCTGCGCGGCATCACCGAACGCGGCGACTGGGCTGGCTGGCTGGAGTATTTCTTCAACGGTGTCGCGCGGCAGTCGGAGGACGCCTTGAGCCGCGCCGAACGCATCAACCAACAGCTGGCCGACTGGCGCGAGGGCTTCGCCGGGAGCGGGTCGAAGGTTCCGTTGCAACTCATCGATCTGGTCGGCTCGAACCCCTTTCTCACGCCCCGCGAAACCGAGCGCCGCCTCGGGGTGGCCTACAACACCGTCATGCGCGCCATCACCGCACTGGAAGAAGGCGGCGTCCTGACCAAGGTCGGGGAAAGCAAACGCGACCGCGTCTTCTGCGCCCGCGCGATCCTCGCTATCCTCGAAGAGCCCGCGCGCCTCGTGCCGGAACCACCCGTCACGAAGCGCCGGGCCACCCGGGACTGATGGACTCCGAGCCACCGCCACGTCAGCAGCGCTTGAGGGAGTTGCAGCGGTTGAGCGGAAGGGGTGAATGAGCGGAAGGGGTCGTGCCGTTACATGTTACAAATAAATTTCCGCATGCCGAATGTAACGTGTAGCGGCATGACCCCATTTCTGGGCTTTCACTTTCACGCATTCCGGAAAACCTTCCAGACGTGGGGCGCGGCCTCTGGCGTCGGCCAGCGCTCCGCCCAGGAACTCCTGGGCCACTCGGACCCGTCGTTGACCGCGAATGTTTACACGGACGTGGCCGCTCTGGCTCTCCATGACGAAGTGGCAAAGCTGCCCTGGTACAACGACGCACAACCCAACGCACACGAGCGTGTGCGTCCAGCTGTGCGCAAGGGGTTCCGTGAGCGCTTGACCGATCTGGTGATGCTTGCGCAAGCTGCTCTTAAAGAGTCGGATGCGTGCGAATTTGGCTAAACCAATTTGGCTGCGCACCGTGGGCGGCTCCCGAACTTTCTGGAGCGAATCATGGTGTTTTCCGAGGCGTTCCCCTCGGAGTTGCCCAGCTTTGTCAAAACTTTGGAGCGAATGCACCCGGGCATCGGCGAATTAGGCGCAGCGGATTCGCTCCATTCGCTTCTAAAATCTTAACCCTAACGAAGCCGAACTCTAATCCTAACGAACATACGTTGGAAGTCCATGCGGGCGGCGCGGGTGGAAGATGTCTTCATGAGTAACCTCGAATATTGAGCCACCGTGCCAATGGTCTCATGTTTGGGTTGATTCTCGACGGCGCGACGCGGTCTAGACAGCATTTTGAAATGCCAGGCGTTGCGATCATCGGTTGGGGTTCGTTAGTCCATCACCCGGAGGGTGACCCAACTCGAGGGCAGAAACCTTTGGCCAAGGTCGGCGAATGGCAGCGGACAGGACCAGTCTTACCCGTGGAGTTTTCCCGCATCAGCGAGGGGCGGCATCTAACACTCGTGATCGATCCCGTGGTAGGACGGGCGAATACAACCTTCGTAGTTCGAAGCCAGTTCGACTCACTGAGTGATGCCGCCAACAATCTGCATGATCGTGAAGGCTGCGGAAGAAGCAAGATCGGAAGTATGCTCCGGAGTGACACGGTGCCGTTGGGATGCGCAGGCGGCGCGATCCACACTTGGCTGCAAGGGACCGATTTTGATGGCGTGGTATGGACGGCTCTAGGGCCGAAGTTTTTACCCGGCCAAGACTATTCCGCGTCTGCTGGGGAAGCTTATCTGGGGACTTTGCAAGGTGAGGAACGAAAACGGGCCTACCGATACATCGCCGAAGCTCCCGATGAAGTTACCACTCCGCTGCGTGAAATCGCTCGATGGCCTGAGGCAGTGGCCGTCCACGAAGCCGGTCATTTTGTTATCGCATGCGCGTTGAATCGGGCGGTGGTCAGACTTTCACGGATTCCTATCGACGACCGCCCCGGTAGTCCGCCCACCATCGGATGCCGGCACGCGGACATGAATCAACCGCAGTTGGAACTTGCAGCCAGTGATCTCAGCGGTGCCTGGGCGCAGGTGCTGCATATCCCGGAATCGATTGCCGAGCGCAAGGTGCCGATTCTCACACAGGACATCCTGCTACCTTCGAACCAGCACCCGCTCTATTCATGGCTTGCTTGGACAGAAGACCTGAGACCGGTTTTCCAGATTCTTTGGATGCCTCCCGCTTTGGCAGCGTTACACGGCCTTCCCGAAGCCGTCCGGATTCAGCAATTAAACCAGCGGCTTCGGACTTTTTTCCTGCGCGATGATGTTAAGCAAGCGGTAAAGCTGGTCGCTGACTCACTGATGACCACGCCGGTTATTCGTGATCCTGAACTCGCAACTCTACGCGCCGGAGTTGACGCCCTCGTCGATCCCGCACTTGCCCGGCAGATGGTCTTAGACGGGAATTGAGTCCACGTATGGCGGAGGGAATTCTGGCACGGAACGGACCAGCCATGATTGCGGGGAATGAGGACGCGAGGCGCAGGCGGTCGCCACCCAATCGACACCGGGTCCGCTAGGCTTGACATCATCGTCAGATCTGACGGTGTTCTCGCATGCGTTACCCCGGGGGGAAGTTCAAGTGCTACCAGCGGCTAATTAGCCTGATACCTCCGCATCGCACCTACATCGAATCCCACCTCGGAGGTGGAGCCGTGATGCGGCACAAAATGCCGGCTGACCACAACGTGGGCATCGACGTCGATCACCGCGTGATCGCCCGGTTCACCGGTTTCCCCAAGGGGTTCACATTCATCTGCTCCAGAGCCGAAGAATACCTCTCGCAATATCATTTTACCGGCGACGAATTTGTGTATGCTGACCCTCCTTACTGGCCGGCGTCCCGACGCTCCGCCCGGGCCGCCTACCGTCATGACTACACGGAGGAGAACCACGTGCAGCTACTCACATTGCTTCGCGGTCTTAGGTGTCCGGTGATGATCTCCGGTTACGACAACGAGGTATACAGCCGGATGCTGCAGGGATGGCGTCATGAGACGTTCTGGGGCACCTCCCATACCGGTCGCCGAGAGGAATCAGTTTGGATGAATTATCCAGCCGGAGAACTGCACGACACCCGGTTCCTGGGGGCCGACTATCGCGAGCGGCAGAGCATCCAACGCAAACGGACTCGGTGGGTGCAGAAGTTCCTGCGCGAACCCGTGCCGGTGCGGCAAGCACTGCTGGCTGAGCTCCGCAACGCTCACCGCCGCGCATGAATACCGCTGCACATCAGGATCGCGGTTCTCGTTTCGTCCCTTGGGACATCAAGGTTGCGCGCATCAACTTCGGGGCCAACTGCGGTCCCATCGCCTTCGCGACGGCCACGGAGCACGAAGTATGTCGCGTCATGCAGTTCTTCACGCACTTCGAGGAAAAGCCGTGGACAACCCTGACCCACATGCGCACCGCCTTTGCGATGGCGGGATTCGAACCGGAAACGCTCCGACAGGCCTGGCCGGAGCGCGGGGTCGCGCTTATCCAATGGCTAGGACCATGGAGCCAACGCGATTTCTTCTCCCGTTGGAGCCTGTTTCACACGCACTGGATCGCGGTCGATGGCGACTGGGTGTTCGATCACACGGAACTCTGCTGGATGAAGAAACAGGAATGGGAGCGCGAGGTGGCCCCGCTCTTCCTTCAGGAGACCCGGCACGCGACCGGTTGGGCGGTGAAATACGGTGTCACGTCAAAAAGGTCCATTTGGTCGGAGTCCAACGCCTGCTCCGGCGTGTCGACGGGCGATACTTTCAATTTCTCCGGATAGAGCGCGAGATTGGCTTCGAAAATCCGGTCGATAAACCGGCCACCATCGCCTCCTTTGCGCCAGCGGAATGCGCCGCCGGGATCGCGAACCAACGATTTGCGGGCTTGGGCTTCCATGAAGGGTCGAGAATCCACCACCGAGAATCGCGAGAACAGCTTCTCCGCTTCCAGGTAGTGCTTCGCACCGCCAACCAAGATGGGGTGGAGCAAGCGGCCCAGTTTCTGTTGGAGATCGGCGACCTGAAACAGCGCTTTCTGGCCTTCTTCGAAGGTCGCAAGCCCGGTTTGAAACTCCAGCGTGACGACGTTCGAGTCGGGATGGAGGGACAGCAACTCACACCAGAAATCCCAGTTCCGGGGGGTGATGGCATTGAGGTGCAGCGACACCTTGATACCCGCCGCAGACAGACGCTCCGCCGTCAGCAGAATGCGTTTGAGATTACGCAGAATCTGAAACCCGGTGACGTCGGTGAAAAAAGAAAAGTTTGGCGTGGTAATCCCACATATACCTAGACGGGCGAGCTGCGCCGCGAGATCCGCTTTACGGTGCTGAGCCCAGAAAATTTCCAAGTGCCGGTCCACCGCGACACCCGACAGCAGTATCTTGGTATCGGGGAGCAGGCGATATGTGGCGCGTAGTTCCGCCCCATCCCGAAAGCGGCAAACGTAACGCCCTTTGGCATCTCGCCTGAAGATCTTCCACAGATGCAGGGCGACAATCTCAGTCTTGAGTAGTTCGCGACGCGAATACGGATGCTGCAAGATGGGGATATAGCGCGGGAGGTCCGCAGAATTCACCGGGTTCAGGCCGGCGATGGTAAAGTCCAGCAATCCGCCCACGTCGTCCCACTTGGCCCAGAAGGAGTCCGCATCGACGGGATTCATGCTATTCGGATTAACCGGGTGCTCGCCGTTCGCGAAGTTGGCGCATCCGATTTCCCTGATGATCTCCAGCGAATGCCCACCGCACCGGGGAAACACAAAGCACGACGCACAGCTGGTCGGTGCGAGGCCGGGGACCGGGGGTGGAAGCAGCGGAACTGGAGACGACGATTTCACTACATCAACTCCACCATGAACGTGCCCATGAAGGAGGCGTCATCGATGACACGGGCCTTCAGCGCGCGCCCCTCGCTCTTGGTGATGTTGGTCTTCTCGCGGAGCACCGCGCTGCCGGCCGCGACGACGATGCCGATGGATCGGGCGCCAAGAAACACCTCGATGCACTCGCGCTTCATATCGATGAGCCGCACCTTGGTGCCGGCGCGCAACTCCACGTCCTTGGCCGTGAGTTCGCATTCGAAGGCCTGGCCTCCTTCGATCTGCTTCGTGCCAAGCACCGACTCGGCTTCGAGTTCCTCGGTCCTGGCCTGGTCCATTTGTTCAGAATAACCTTTTGCGCGGCGGCTTTTTTCTCCGACTCCCATGGTGATAGTTAGTTTAGGTTGTAAGCGGGACGGTAAATCCACTGGCGTCCGGCACGTTGGCGGTGTGCGAGACGAAGTTCAAAAAGTCGCACGAGGCGATTGTTCCAGGTCGACTGGCCCGAAGCCATAGAAGCGTGGCGTTCATGCAGCTCAGCGGCGGTCGCCGGGCCGCGCTCGGTCAGCTCGCGGTAGGTTTCAGCAGCCGACGATTCCAGCCGCCCAAGAAGCGCGGTGGGCTCAAAGCGACCATCGCGCAAAGCGACCTCCTGAATAGCGCGGTCGACCCCGGAAAGAAACGACTCGAGTTCAAAGCGCAGGTCCTGAGACCCGATGTTGGCGATGAAGGGGTAGATCTCGGGCTGTCCGGGGGCAGCCGGCTCGAAAACGGCAAAGACCTGCTTAAGGTAGCTCGCGGTGATCGACTCAACACCCTGGACGTCGAGGACCAGCCGGACGGTCGGTTGCCCCGTTCCCAACGCTCGCTCACGGAGCATGGTTGCATGGCTGGCGCCGATTTCAGCACCGGCGAGAATCGAACTCGCGGGAGGGAGCTGGGCTAAGGGAATCTGGATCACGACCCCCTTTTAATTTCATTTATGATAATGAATCAAGCCATTTCAGTTAATCTGCTCTTCAACCGGGTCTCCTGCCCTTCGGAACAGGTAGGTCACCTGGGCTCCTGGCACGGGATGCGATTCAACCTCTCGGCGCTTCCAGTGAGTATGCTCGTTCTTCAGAATAAATGCGGATGGCCCTGAGCGAAGAACCAGCAACCCATTCAAATCTAAAAGGCTATTGAACAATTGCTTAAACCCTCCTCCTGTTGACTGACCGGCTCGCGAGGTAGCCTGTTTGGACACGACGGCATCGAGCGCCGCATTCTCGCTCGGAAGGTGCTTCCAGAGGTCCCGTTGCTGAAGACTCGCTCGAAACCCGCGCCCGTTATCCACAACCGAAAATGTCAGCCCAGATGGCGTGACGTGGTAACCGACCAAAGCAGCGCAAGGCACCACCCCATCTCCATAGCCATGCACCACATTGTCGGCCATCTCCCGCATGACGCTCGCCAAGGCAAGGATCGCGCGGCTCTGTTTCCCGCCGGATGCGGTGCGCCGAAAGCGGTCACAAAAGAAAATCCACTGGTTGGATTTTAGATCATCCCGTGAGCGCACGTTAAATACATCCAACGGAGTCGTCTTGAAGTCATCGGTTGCGAGTGTCCGATGCCCGTTACCCATCAGACTACCGATGGCCGTGACCATCGGGTGCCCCACCGATTCAACGACAGCGGTGACCTCAGCGTCCTGGCGACTGGTCGCGAGGTGATGGCTCATCCCAAGATATAGAAGTGATCCCAGTGAAACCGCGTGCCCTCCGGCACCGGTTGACGGCAGTCGCCGACGCTGTCCGATAGCTCGCTCCAGATCGGGGATAGTTGCTGTAGTGATGAACATCAGGCCGGCCCGCTAACAAGCTACCTACCGCCTCCAACGACTGGAAAGCATATTCAGCCAACCGTCTAGGTTGCATCCCTGCGTTTGGCGACACCGCTGAAATAGAATAGCCACACTTCGACTGCCCGGAACAGCCGCCCGCCGTTCTGCCCGTCAAGCTGGACCGCAGCGAAGCGAGGAGGAGCTTGACGGGCAAAGATACAATCACGGCGTCGGGCAGTGAGTAACGACCGGGACAGTCGCCCCTCTCGGCGCCCCACCCGGTCCCACAAATCAACAGCGCGCATCTACCGAATATTCGGTAGCCTCATGCGCTTGGCCGACCTCCGTGCTCCGATCATCCACGTTGCATGCGAGCGTCGGAACACATGGCGACGTGAGGAGTGTCCCTCTAGAGCTTGGCACGTTTGAAAAGTTGGACGACAGCAAACGACGCTGCTGCCGCCATCAGATTGTCGTGGTAAAAGTAGAGCCAACAATTGGCTCCGATGTTTGCAGCGAGGAAAATCGCGTGATAAACGCGTCGGAAGTAAATTATTTGGTATGCGACTCCCGTCCTCAGCCTGAACTTCACGTGGGTGACCTCTGCCACCCCCTGTTCAACGCGAAGCGCAGCGCTATTGGTCGCTTCTAGCATGCGATACTGAATCGTGTGTTTGAAGAAAAGAACTTCCACCAGCAACTCGCGGGCGCGGTCGATTAAAATACCTCGTGGAACTAAACGGTTCAACGAGTGCTCGCTGCCGGCGGCGCAGCAAATCACGACATTCTCGAGCAGTTCCTCGCCGAACACGGCTTCAACCACGAGCATCTGAAACCACTTCCACCGGCCGATAGCCTTGTTCTGCCCCCGACGAATAAAATACAATGACAGGTTATTCTGGGAAGGATTCTGGGAGTGGTCGTGGACTTTGACGATAGAGGCCATGTCATAGACGCCCTCTCAACACGGCGAACAGCGGAACTGTTTTTTAATCACATTGTTCATGTAGCTCCCCTTTGAAGAGCTGGACATCAGTTCGTCGCAGGTCGACTGAGGCACATCGAAGTATTGGTAGACTTTACCGTTGTTGAATTCGACCTCCAGAATGAGGGATTCGGCGTCGTAGCCAATGGACGCGAGGTTGGAAGAATCGAATGGAACGCGGTTCATGGTTGATTGTTTTCAGGGTTGGCTTGGATACGCGGGCTTTGTTTTCGCCAAGCGGTGATGACCGTTGAGAAATCGCTTGGCGTAAATGGCTGGTTCCAGCCAGCGGTGGCTGCTTTTTCGAACACCTTGGGATCACTACTGTCAGGCCGCTGTCCCTCCGGCGGCGCTGTGATGAGGACGCGCATTGGCAGCTTTACGGCCTCGCCGATAATCAAAGCCTCACCCGTGCGCAAGATCGGCAACATATCGAGCAATCCCTCCAAGTGATCCGTGGTTGCGGATGTAACGTGTCCTCGATCTGTAGCATTTGAGAGCCGCATGGCAACGAGCGTGCCGCATTGAGATAGTATCGTGGAGTCAATTTCGGAGGGCCGTTGGCTGACGAGCATGAGTCCGACGCCATACTTGCGCCCTTCCTTGGCAATTCGACGAACAATCGTGGAGGCTGGATTGCCCGCAGCCTGGCTCAGGTTGGTGTGCGCTTCCTCCAAGGTAATCAACAACGGCCGTTTTCTTGCTCCTTCAGGTAAGTGCCGTGCCCAGAAAAGCGCATCGTAAACGACACGAAGCAACGCGCCGACCAGCTCCACCAGCACGCTGACCGGAACCCCGGACAGGTCTAGGATCGATATAGGTTTTTCGCTGCCAATCCATTCCGCCAGCCATGCGTTGAGATCCTTCGCTACATTGCCATCGACGCCAACTTTCCAGTCTCCCGGAGAAAATAAAAATTCGAAGCGTGGATCGCGTAAACGCGCAGCAAGAAAATCGACCTGCCGCCTGAGGTTGAGCACGAGATAGGGTTGCCAAACCTTGTCCGCACCTGCGGCCTGGGTATGCGGCCGGTATTTCGGTGGCACAACCGTAAGGGCATCTCCCTTCTCGACGGGTTGTCCATCCGCCATTTCATACGCTTTAGTAGCCTCCGCCTGGGCGGTGCCTTGGGCGGTATAGGTCGCATAAACGGCATTGTGCAGGTCGAACCAGAGTTGATGAGCGCTGAACGGGATGGGGCTATCAGCAGTGGTGGTCGCTTCGGTTAGACCCGACTGCGGGTGGTTTTTGACCCATTGCCGCTTCACTTCCGTCAACCGCTCGATCAGGCTATTCCGCTCTTGATCGGGGATGGCACCAAAGAGCAGTGGCAGCAGTTCGTCCGAAGTCATCGCCCAATAGGGCAGAGTAAGCGGTTTCTCGCCTTTCGTCGGATCGGCATTGATGCGAAAAAGGGTAGCACGATCAGTGAGCGCCTGAGCATACTCCCCGTGAAGGTCCAGCAGCAGAACTCTCGACGACGGAAACCGGGCCGGAGCAGAAAACGCCGCGAGCAAGGCCGCGATGGTAGTCGATTTTCCCGAACCGGTAGCACCTAGCACCGCGGAATGCCGCAGAACAAATCGATCTACGTCGACCAACGCGGACACGGAGTCGGCACTGGCGATGCGTCCAATCGCGATGACATTCCCGTCAAAAGCCGCGCCGTAGATCCGGTGCAAATGGTCCTCGGTTACGAGATGCGCCGGATCAGAGATGGTGGGATACTGGGAAATGCCACGCTCGAATTTTTTCCCGGGTTGGCTTTCTCCAACGAGTTGGACGGTCAGCCATCGGAAGCCATGAGGCTGGGTCGCTGAAACAGCCGCTGGCACAGCACCGGCCCCGACTTGGGTAACAATCCCATACAACTCCACGAAGCCTACCGGAATCCGGACGAAGCTTCCGATCTGTCCGATGCGGTATGCTTCACCCTGAATGAAAGCGAGCCCCGCAATGGTGTTCTCATCGAGGGCAATACTCACAGTGGCCCCGTGAACATCCTGAATGGTGCCAAGAAATGTAGGATCGGGTCTCACACCGGTTCAAGGCGCAGGATTCTCGGCACCGGCGAGTTCGCCGAATAATTCCCCTAGGTCAGCAAAGTTTCCATATGTAAACTCGAAAGCAGCTCCATCAGGGGCGCTCTTCCAGTTGCCTTTCTTTGCGCCTATGATCGCTCCATCTCGCGCGAGTAACTTGAGATTTGTCGCTGTATCGGTGAGGCCATGCGCGTGTTTGTATGCATCAAGTTTTCCAAACAACAGGCCGAAGACAACAGATGACGGATTGGTGCGCAGCCCCTCGACAAGGCATTCGTTGATATGCTCGTCACCGAAGGAATACCCGCTGGCGACAAGCACCGCTGACGGTCGCTTCAGGAAGGTTCGCAACCGATCAATCATGATCAGGTAGGGCATCCGCCTGCTTTGTTCATACTTTAGATGTGAGGGGTGGATGAGTGCAGAGCCCCCAGCAGAGGCGCCGATCCGGCGAATAACACCCGCGCTCTTTTCATACTGCCAGTTGATCGAGCCGTGCAGTTTCCAGACGCGTGTCCAGCGGGCCGGCAATTGGTCCTGTTCGATCGCTGCAATATCTAAAAAAGGCTGCCGTGTGCCAACAAAGCCATCAAAGTAAGGAGCTTTCTGCGCTTCAAGTCCCTGCTCGATCAAGAGGTCATAGTTGGTAGTGAAGATTTCCACCGCAGTCTCTCGGTTTTTTGAGCGGAGCCAGCGCCCTAGCTGATGATGAGGGGTTCCTTTTTCAGGTAGTGCTCGGTCGACGGCCTGGCCGATGAACTCGCAAATAGCGACCTCAAGCTGGTCGATGGCTTGGCGCTTATGCCCAAGAAAATCCTTTTTCCCCGCGATGCGAGACATCGCCCGAACGTGGCTCAAGATCACCTCGATATTCGGATCTACTGCTCCATCTTCGACCAAGTGCTCGACGACCGACTTGTGCACTGCAGCGTGCGCGCCCCCGCTTAAGGTCGCTGCCAAGTCAGCCGTGAGACCGGCTACATCTCGGATTAAGGGCTTCGTGGCGTCGGCAGGATCTGCGACCGAAAGTCCGCAGCCTGCAGCGATGAGTAGGCCCAGTGGTCTCCGGTTTTGCGACAGGCATTGTTGGAGACCGTCCAGCTGCCGAGAGGCATCGTGCTCGATAGACATCGCTGAAGTTGGGGAAAAGCAGCGAACGATTTGTCGCTACATACTGGGAAACACTGCCGATAAGGCGAACCACGGAAAGCCCAATAGTCGGAAATTTGGCGCAGTAGGACGGCCCCTGCGGATTCGGGTGCGCTGTCGATCTAATCAGCCACACCTCCACTGCCCGGGAACAGCCGCCCTCCGATCTGCCCGTCAAGCTGGACCGCAGCGAAGCGAGGAGGAGCTTGACGGGCAAAGATACAATCGCGGCCCGGGCAGTGGGATTACCCGGGGCATGACGATGGCACTGCGACCGTAATCGCCTTGATCAGATGGCCGATCCTGGGCTGCTGCGTTGCGAGGAGAAACTAATCCGTATACTAAAACGATTGATTGACTAAGACGATTGATGATCCAGCGTCCATGTCATGTCCGACGCATTCTGGCGCGGTGCGGTAAATCGCAGGGCGAAGAACCTCGCCCTGATGAAGCCATTCTTCGACCTGGAGGCGAACAAGGGCATGCCCGGGGGCATGAAGGAATACGACATGCACCTCCTGTGCTCGGTGCTGATGGAAGCCATCATAGCGGAGATGGGTGGAGCGGCTACCGGTGCGCCCTATAGTGCGATTTTGCGCGAACTCGCTAAGGTCGTCCTGAAGGTCAATCCGGCAGCTGAGGCAAACGAACTGGACCGAATTGCGAGTCGGATCATCGATCATCTGAGCAGCCAACGCGGCCGCGATCACTTCGAAGTGAGCTATCAGGTCGTGACGGATAAAGGGGACGTGGAAACACTCACCAACGCTTACCGCCTACTGGAGCAGAAGCTGTCCCCTGATGACGAGTTGGTCTACATCGCCACTCCGGAGGCGATTCATATTTACCTGAGCGGGCTTGGCCACGAGTTGGAGGCCGAGCAGGCCGCCAACGACGCCATGTTAGACCACTACCTCCGGCGCGGCAAACACAAGGAAGCCGGAGAGGCGGCAGATATGGCCCGAAAACGCAGCGTGGAGTTGCGCACACGGTTGAGAAGCTGGTTGGTCGCCGCGGAACGCAGTTTTGACGAGATTCAGTATGCGCGCAAGGTTCTCCCCGAACTCGCGGAGATGCGTGAGCATGTAGAGGCCCGGGGCCGCGTCGAACAGCGGCAGATCGAGGACATCCAGAGCCGGGCTGTTCAGATGCCTCCGGGTGATGAAGGACGGACCAACCTCGTAAACGCCCGTAACGCGATCCAAGAGGCGGCGACGGAGCACACGCGGCTCCTCGCCGATCTGCAGCGGTGCAGCCGCACCCTGCTGGACTTTCAGTCGCATCACCGTTTTCGCCGGGGCGAGAGTCCAGCGATTCCTGATCCTGTGACTGAGTTCCTTGAACCACTCTTGCGGCTGCGCAACACGCAACTGGCCGTGGTCATGCCGCGTTTGTGGCCGCTGCTCCTTCCGCCCGGTCTGCCAATGTTGCCGGACCTGCCGGCCCTCCTAGACCGGCTCCTCGCCAATACGCGCGCCCCGCACGAAGATTCAGAATTGGAGCCGATTCCGGAATCGAGCGAAGAATCAGCCGGCCCGAAACGTTTTCCTCCGGAAATATGTGCGGCCGCGGATGCCTTCTTGGCGGAGCTTGGGCCGACCTTCACTCTCTCCGGCGCCCTAAGCGCGGCGGAGGCCAGATTTGGCATCCGTTCGCCGGAGTTATCATATCTGTCGGTCTTCGTGCCACAGTGGTTCGAGTATGAGGGCCGTGACGGCCGTGCCGCCTCGCCGACGACGGCAGAATTCGAGGCAGGGGGCTTCTTCGGTGATGAACTCGCGATCACGGCCTCACCCACTCCATGAACTCAGAACAAAGCAGCACAATTTCGGAGGCAGCCCGGCTGGTGCGCTTGGCCCTCAACGCACGCGAAACAGTGGCTCGGAACATCGACTACCAGCAATTGCTGCAGCGCTTCCACACAGATCCCGAGTTTCGGGAAACGGTTCGGCTGATTGCGCGGGGACTGGATTTGCAGGTTTTCGAACTGGCCCACGACGTGGGGCTGGCGGTGGTCAATATCGCGGAGGGGCCCTACGCGCCAACGCTGGACGACTTTCGCAAGAACATGGGAACGCGAGAGCGCATCACCTACGGCCTGCTCCTCGCCATGCTCACGGCGTATGTGTATCCGAGCCGTCGTGCCATCGGAGAGTTCGACGATAGTTCGGTCGTCTCGATCGACCTGCGTGCTTTGGTGGAATGGGCCTCGACCGCCAGCCGGCAGATGAAATCGATGGCAAACCTCGATGATGTCGCCAATGCGGATTTGCGGGCGGGTTTCGAGACTATCGCGGTGCTGGAGCCCTTCGGCGACGGCCAGAACACCCTACATTATCGGTTTCGCTTTATCTTGGATTGGCTCGCCAAGCACGGGCTTTTCCTGCGTCGGGAAGAAGGCGGGCGGGAGCTGTGGGTGGCGAGGCCTCATTTCCGTATCCAAGCGCGCCACCTCATGCAGAGCAGTCATGATCTGCTGATCGAATCCATTGGTTCCGTTTCACCATCCTCCAGCCAGTAACTATGGCTAAACTACATCGCATTCATTTGGTCGCCGTGGGCCATCACGAGGCGCGGTTTCATCCGCTGTCCCTTCGGTTTGATCATCAGGGCGTCCCGATGGACGCGGTTATGAATTTGCGCAACGGCGGCGGCAAAACCTCTCTGCTCTCGCTCGTGTATGCCGTCCTGCTGCCAGGCAAGACGGACTTCCTCGGACGGGTCAATGAGAGCGCTCGCACGTTGGACGAGTATTTCACCATGGGACGCCTTGGCGTCGTCGCGCTGGAACTCTCTAATCAGGTCGGACGATTCACCCTATTGCTGGCGTGGGTGCGGCGGGACCGGGAAGAACCGCCGCTGTTGTTCTCATTTCTCAGCGGGGCCAACGGCATCCCATTCGATGAACTGCCGCTACAGGGCCTAGTTGACTCGCCACTTTCCTCCCTCGGTGACTTGGAACGGTGGCTCAAGGACCGACATGCGCGGAACCCCGGCAATGTCGATTTAACGGTCGCTCCGAATTATCGCGAATGGCATACGCACCTTAAAAAGGACCGCGGAGTTGACCCTCATTTATATCGCACGCACCTCGCGATGAATCGGTCGGAAGGTGCCGTGGACGAGGAATTCAAATTCACGAAAACGAGCGATTTTGTTCGGCGTTACCTCGAATTCGCTATTGAGGCCCCGAGCATGGGGCGCGATGCGGAGGATCCGGTCACAGCCAGCCTCAATGAACACCGTCTGAGCCTGACCAAGCTGCCGCATTATCGACGGGAAATCGACTTCATCGGCGACATGCTCCCGGCCTTGCGCGACCTCGATGGATACGCCACGCGGCGCAAGGCGGCCGAGCAGGAACGCACCCAATCGATGGTCGAATTGGGACGGTTGGCCGAAGGCATCACCTTTCTGGCGGAGCGCTATCGCCAGGATCATCAAGGACACGAGGCCGATCACTTGGGCAAGAGAACCGAACGTGATAGGCTCGTCACCCAAAGAGACAATGCGAAGCGCTACGTCACCGGCTATGATCGCTTGGCGAGGGATTTAAGAATCAAAGAAGCTCGGCAGGCACTCGACAGCGCCAAGCAGCAGCTACGCGATGCGGGAATCCAGGTCCACGAATTCACCTGCGCGTTACTCTGGCGCGAAGTGCGGCGGGCTGCGGCCAAACTGAAGGCGCTCATCGACCAGCGCGCCCAGCTACAGCGGGATCTGCAGCCAGATCGGGATAATGTCGAGCAGTGCGCGATCCGTTTGGAGGCGGCATTCAACGACGCCATAGCGGCGGCGGAACTGCTTTTGGAGGAGGCTCAAGGACAGGTGATTGAGAGCGAAACCAAGACCGGCCGGGCGGAAACTCAGCTGGATGGATTGAAGAGACAACACGGCCGAATCTCGCAGGAACTGAGCGCGGCCCGGACCAAGATCGAAGCAGCAACTCGGGTTCGAGACAACCTTGTCACCGGTCGTGTTCTCCAGCCGCGCGAGGATGCAGCGGACGCAGAAAAACGCCTAAGCGATGAAGTATTCCGGCTGGGAGCGGTCGCTAAGACCCGTCGCTCCGACGCCACGGACGCTCGGAATCGCGCACGGGCGCACCGTCAGGAAGGCGAGCGACTCATGCGGCTGGCTGGAGAGGCGCGGACTACCGCGGACCGGGCGCACAACACGTTGCATGGGTTCGAGACCGAACGGGACGCCTGTGGCAACTTGGAACCCGTGCAGCAGGTGCTCGAAGGCGGTGCCTTCGATCCGTTCAACCCCGGGGTTGGCACCGCGCTCCGCGGGAGGGAACGAACGTTGCGCCAACAGTTGCTCGCGGTTGGTATCGAGCGGGCGGAAGATCGCCGGTTGATCGAACAATATGACGCCCACCGTCATCCCCTTTTCCCCGTGCCGCAGGAAGTCGAGAAGCTCCTGCTTTGGTTGCGCGAGCACAATGTGCGCGGCATCATGACCGGCTACGACTGGCTGAATGCGAACCTTCCGTCCGATCAGGCCCAAGCTCGATTGCGGGCCGATCCGGCGGCTTACAGTGGTCTCGTTGTGAACACGGCGGCGGACTTGGAGGCAGCGAGCACGGCATGCACTCATTTCGCGTTGTCTCGGCCGGTCAGGATCACTCTTTCTGCGAACTTGGCTAAGGACGGTGGGGACGGCGTGACCGTGCTGCCCGAACGGACCGGGCTCTACAATGCCCGCGCAGCCGTGGCCGAATTGGGCCAGATCAGCGAGGACCAGCGCCGATTGGATGAAAAACAGGAGGAGCTGAATCTGACGGCGGATGCATTTGCCGCAGCAGCCACCCAGGTGGAGAAACTACGAGGGAAATTTCCGGCGGAGACCGTGGCTGAATTGCGGAATGTTGCTGCCCAAAACGAGGTATTTCACCGCGATCACACCGCCGCAGCGGAGGGCGAAAAGGCCAGCGCTTCAGCCGCAGAAGAGGACGCCCAGCAGGCAGATACTGAGGCCGCTTCGTTCGAGCAACGTGTTGCCACCGCCAGCACCCAGCTGACCCAGGTAAAGGACTATCGCACCGGTTTTGGGAATCACCTTGAACTCTGGTTGAAGCAGCAGGCGGACAAAACCGGGGAATTGGCGGGTAACGAAAGACAGCAAAGTGAGGCGGATGCAGTGCTGCGCGGCCTGAAAACGGCCCATCCGGGGTTGGTCGACCGCAGTCACAGGGCTGACATGGCGATCTTCGAGCTGCGCACGCGGAAAACGAATGCCAAGCTGGGCGCTTATCTCCCGGCTGATTTCACCCCGATCGCGCACGGCGACATCGCGACGGAAGAAGCGCCGTTTTTTACAGCTCGCGATGCGTATGAGCAGAAGGCCAAGGGTCCGCTTGATGTCCAGATTGGCGCAGCCGAACACGTCGTCACCGAGTGTGAGTCGGCGTTCAGCCGGGCGGCACGCGGTCTCAAACCTGAGAAGGTTGCTCCACTTTCGGAGACACCGGATCTCGAATTGCGTCACGAAATGGCGAAGGACGGCGAGACCCAAGCGAAAGCTGCGGAGTCGCGCGCCCAGGCGGCACTGGAACAGGCGGAAGCCCAAAAACCCAAGGCACTCGGCATCAACGAGCGTGCCGACCTTGACCCGGGGTTGGACGCCCCCCAGTCGGCAACAGAGGCAGAGGCAATCCGAGAGGAAAAGCAGGAGCAAGCAGTGCGATTCCATTCAGAGGCTGAGGCCTTGCGCGAGACGGTAGTCGAGTTGGAGTCCAAAGCCCGAGAAGCCCGCACCAATGCCGGCCATTACCAGAACATGCTGGACCTGGTTACTCCGGCGCGTGGCGAGGAGGCGCGAGAACATGTCGGACTGACCGGGGAACCGGACGGTGACCGGGCCCGGGTGAAGGGCGTTAAGCGACATTTCGAGGAATCAAAGAATCTCGCTGATGAACTGGGCCAGAAGATGGAAACGGTGTTTGAGAAAAAGATCGATCTGCTCGTGAAGCATGAAAAATGGGATAATTTTACGGTCGAAATCCGCGACAAATTTAGGCGGTTCACACGCAAGGAATATGAGGCTGCCCCCGGACAGTTGATCGCAGACTGCGAGGAGCGGAAGGCAGGGCTGGAGTCCAAAATCATTGAGGCGGAGCAGTTGCGAGACACCTTGATCGACAAGCTCTACGACCGCGCCAACGAGGCAATCCGCTCGCTGGACTATGCCGCCAAGTTGAGCCGGATGCCCGAAGGCCTCGGCGCTTGGTCCGCTCAGCCGTTTCTCCGCGTTCGCATCCCCAACCGGGGCACCCAAGATGAGCGTCGCGTTCTGCTCGGACGGCTCATGGATTCTTGGATGGCACCCGGGCGTAAGGAAATGAGCATTCCCCGCGGCGCTGCGCTGGCTTTCGATTGCTTGGTGGCCGTGCTTAATCAGCGCGAGATCGACGTGGAAATTCTCAAGCCAGAGGCCGCCGACCCTACGATGTGCAATTACCAGCCTGTGACCAAGCTGGCCTCGTTCTCGGGCGGGCAGCGTGTCATAGCCGCGATCTTGCTCTACTGCGTTATCGTCCGTGTCCGGTCCGACCAAGGTGACGGATTGGCCGACTGCGGATTCCTGGTGCTCGACAATCCATTCGGCAAGGCAAGTCACTTTCCCTTGGTGGATCTGCAACTCAAGATGGCGCGGGTCATGGGCGTTCAATTGATCTACCTCACCGGCATTAACGATTTTGAAGCACTGGCTTGTTTCCCGTTGCGCTTGCGGTTGCGCAACATCCCCCGCAAGGGGGCGAGCGGTGAGAGGCTTGTGCAACCCGAGTCCAACGGCATCGAATCCACCCGCCTCGGCGAGGTTCCTCCCAATGGAAACACATCTCGTCCTTGAATCCGTGCAGTCGGCATTGTCCGCCGGCCGCCGCCAAACGGACGCCGCAGCTGTGTTCAATGCGTTGTCTGAGCGGATGCCCCGGCTGCGCAACGTGCCGGACCGGTGGGAACTGTTCGTCGAACTGCTGATCGCGGCCGAAACCGAAGACTTGATCCTCCTGCCCGCACGCAACGGTGATGGTTGGAATCAGCACCTCGTTCCGGCGCGTCCCAAATGGGTGCGTCTGCCCCCACTACAAACGCCCCGTGACGACTTCGATCACCGGGCCTTCCCGTGGAACCCCCGGTTGAGTTTCTTAGCAGAGCAATCTCGACTGCCCAAGGGAGTGCGCGAAGCCGCACTCAGCGTGCAGCGTTTTTTGGCAAGGGGCGAATGGGCTCCGATCTTTGTGCCGATCAAGGAGCGTTCCTACGACATTTTTGAAGATGAGAAGCGCCTCGAAGGGCTGCAGCATTCGACCATTCTGTTTGGCGCGAACAAACTCAGCTTGGAACATCTGCGCTGCTACGTAGTGCCACAAACGCCCGTCGCGGAGCGGTTCCGTGATGGCAAAGGAATCATCGTTCTCGAAAACGAAGCGACCTTTGATTCTTTCTGCCGGCTGTCTCGGCACCAGGCCGGATATGCACTTGTCGTTTACGGTCGCGGTAATGAAATCCAGAAGTGCGCCGCTTACCTGCGGCGCGAAGCGGAGAAGCATGGCGTCGATCACGTGACTTATTTTGGCGACGTGGACCGTCGCGGCTTGGAGATTCCCGCTCAACTATCGGGCGACCCCACGCTCGGGGTTTCGCTCACGCCTTACGTGGCGGGTTATGAGGCGATCTTGCAGACGGAGGCGAGCGCCCCAGAGACCCTGCCGGCCTGTTGCCGGTGGCTGCCTCCCCAGCTGGCGAGTCGGGCGGCCACAGTGCTGGCAGAAAACCGCCGGCGACCCCAAGAGGCGTTCGGCTGGGAAAAAATCGCGGCCGTTCATCAACTCGATCCGCTTTTGCGCTAATGGGAAACAAGACCAACACAGAAAACTGGAGCGCACGGGAGCGTCTCATCTATATCGAGCGCCTCGCCTATTGGCGCGGCTGGGTTCGCCGGACCGACGTGTGCGAAAAATTCGGGATCTCCACACCACAAGCATCGGCCGACCTCGCCGAATATTTGCGGCGGAATCCCCGCTCTCTTCGCTACAATCTGAGTCGGAAACGCTATGAAGCGACAACGGCAATGCGGCCAGCGTTTGATCACGGAACGCTGGATGAGGCCATCCAGCTTTTTTCCGGAGGCACCGATTCCATCGGAATAGACCGGGTAGCCCGTATCGACCTTCCAGAACGGCGCATTACCGATCAAGTCACGCGCGATTTAGTCCGAGCGGTGCTGGCGGCCACTCCCATACGCATATATTATTTTTCGATTAATTCGGGCACGGAAGGATGGCGGATTATCCGTCCTCACGCTTTTGCTCACGATGGTTATCGTTGGCACACCCGGGCTTGGTGTCAGGAAGATTGCGCTTACAAAGACTTTGTTCTGGGCCGCATTGAAAAAGTGCGCCCTGCTGAATTGGCGGAATTTTCCCCACCGCCGGATGAAGAATGGCAGACTAAGGTAACCGTCCAATTTCAGGCACATCGGGACCTGACCCCGACTCAACAGGCTGCATTGGAAAAGGATTTCGGGATGGTGCGAGGTGTCGGCACTTTGCGAGTAAGAAAGGCCCTGTTGTTCTATACCTTAGCCTACTTGGGTCTCTCTGAACCTGGACCATTACCGCTTCGTCGACTGCAATTGCTACAAAATCAAAAAATCTAGCTCCATGCAGCTCATTGAGTCCATGCCGTATGAGATACTCCGAGAGATGTCGGAAGCCTCCCGAGCGAATGCGCGGATTTCAGTTTCACGAGGACACGATGGCATCAAACATCCTTACAGCATACCGTTCACCATGACCATCGAGGCGGACAACCATCCGCTCTGGTGGGCACGGTTGAACTTCGATTTGCTCTATGTAGAAAATCCCTACGGGGCTCCGAATCTGCTGGCCCGACATCTGTCATTGTTACGACGCATTGCGGAGCAGCGTAAAAGCAATGACGACGCCGAAATCGATCCGGCGATCTGGCGGGCGGTGGCAGCAATATCTTTTCGTGACGATCCGTATCAGATCAAAGCCCCGGCCGACTTACAGTCGCGGCGGGCTGAGTTCACGCACAAGCAACTCACGGAGATCGCCGCCGCCGATCCTAGCGAGTTTCACATTTATCCGATGCTCACCATCACGGGGGCCAACAGCCGCCGCACGAGTGACCGTATCGAATTTCGGATAGTTTCTCGACCTGGGTCACCCCACCGCTGGCTTTTTTGGACTCATGCTCCAAGGCTCACCGACGATCCCATCGAGACCGCGTTCTGGTTCAAACAGCACGTTGGTCAATTGCGCGGCCCGCGCCGCCCGGGCTGGACATCCGCGCAGAGAGAACGGTGGTTTGCAGCGGTCCATCGGGAATTAACCGGAAAGACAGAATCCGATCTGGCGCTTGACGCGCTTGCAGCGCCGACCCACGAGAAGCCAGACGTCAGCTTGAATCTCGGCGGCGAAAATGCGTCCGGCAGTGTGAAACGGTGGTTGGTGCCTCGGCAGGCATTCGCGGAGCATCCCTGCGTTGGCAATGAGCTGAGGCTTTCGTTTGTCGATTCAGGCGATCGGCATCCCAAGGATGTGCGCCTATTTTTTCGCAGCGTGGCGTCAGCTCGGTCCACGATGGCAGAGATTCTTAGCGGAGAGCGCAGGCGGCTGGGCATCGGTTCCGTCCTCCGGGGAATGATCGCAACGGCCATTGCGGAGGAGTATATTGCACTAGTTGGACTCACTCCCGAAGAGGAAGCTCCACATATAAAGGCGTTCTACGCACGACACGGCTCGGAATCGACCGAATACCGCAGCGGACTATCTTTGCTTTTGATCGAACCTTTCCGTCGCAGCCACGCCAATGGCGATTAGCAAACCGCTATCATCGCTTGTCAGCCTGCCGGGCCGCGTGTTTCGGGAGCCTGACTTTGCTTGGGCCAGCACGCGCTTCGCTGATGTGCTGGCGGATGAGCTTATCCGGGCTGCAGAGATCGCTAGACCGCACTGGCAACAAATGGCCAGCGAGTTCCCCGAGATGTTGGCCCAGATGAGCGATGAAACCGTCCTGCAAGCACGTGGCCTCTTCCGCACTCCACTTGTATGGAACTTCACTGCAAGTTGGGTGAAGGCGATGCGTTGGCCGGCAGCCGCTACCTATACCGACGGAATTCAGATCCGTCTTCCCGAAGAGATAATCACGCCCCTGCAGGGCGCTTCATCGCTTGGGAATGTCGAGTTCTACCTAGCGCACCTTCCGGATGTCTGTTGCGGTCGACTTGGTTCCAACGACCACAACACGGAGTATGGACTGTGTATCAACGTGCCTATCTGGATTCCGCTGGCGGTGAGGGATGACTGCCGGGAATCGTTCGCCCGCCACATCCGGATGGTCCTGCATCACGAAGCCGGGCACTTCCGCTGGCGTGGCGGAAGTTTGCGAGCTGAGCACTTGGCTCACGCTCGCGGAGTATCGGGCCTGGCCCTGCGCAATTGGCCGACGTTGTCGTCCGAACTCGCCGCACTGCTCGAAGCAGAGCACCCAGAAGCGTGGTGCAATCCAGAGATCCGCAGCCTTGTTACGGACACCCGTGGTGGCGCGCGCCTGTTGCGCGCATGGGGCGAGCGGCGTCGCGGTCGGAAGATATAGGTCGTTCCATCAGCGCGAGTCTACTCCAGCTTCTTCTTAAACTTTTCCGTCGGTTTCGTCAGAATCTCAAGCGCCACGTCTTTCTGCCCGAACGTGCCGGGCGGATATTCCATCCGGATGAACCCGCCCCGGTGCTCCACGTCAAATTTCACCACCACCCGGGCATG
>JBGTGS010000044.1:0-3630 GCA_041746615.1 Opitutaceae bacterium
CACCGCCGTGGCCGAACGCGCGCCGGCCGTGCCCACGGCCCACCGGGAGCAACTGCTCAAACGGCTGCGCGAGGCCGGCCTGGAGATCGACCTCGCTGATGAACGCGTGCTCAGGGAAATTGCCCTCTTTGCCGACCGCTGTGACATCACTGAGGAGCTGACCCGGCTGGGCAGTCATATCCAGCAATTGGATACCCTGCTGCGCAGCGGGGCGGAAATCGGACGGAAGGCGGAGTTCATCCTCCAGGAGATCGGCCGCGAGATCCACACGGTGGGCAGCAAGGCGAACGACCTGGAGATTTCGCGGCGGGTCATCGAACTGAAGAACGAGCTCGAGCGCATCCGTGAGCAGATCGCCAACGTGGAGTAGAACCCATCACGCTGCCCAAACGGTTGGTGGTCAGTTTGCCGAAATCGTAGCAACAAGGTTGCGCGCTCGTCGCGCAACGCGAACGCTGACAGGCTCACTCCATCGAACCGTGGCGTGTGCATGCCCGCCAACTACGCGAAATGAATCCAAACTGACCCACAACCCGCAATAGCAAGAGACCAGCAATAACAACTCGACGGTTTGTCGGATTGAGGCAAACTGGATGCATGAGCCTCCAGGAATCTCCACTCACGTCCCTGCCCGGCAGCGGTTCGGTGGAGGAATTGATGGGGCTGTACGGTCCGTTTTCATTCTCCGAGCTGTTGTTGCAACGCTTGTGGCTGCGCCGGGAATTTGATGTGCGCCAGGCCCGGACCACGAGCGGGCGGCGGATTCGGGTGCTGCATCCGGGCAAATGGAACCGTCTCGGTGGACCGGATTTCAAGGGTGCCCACCTGCTGCTGGATGATGAGGCGGTGCAGGGGGACGTGGAGGTTCATCTGCGGGTGTCGGACTGGGCGGCCCATGGTCATTCCCGTGATCCGGCCTATGCCGGCGTGGTGCTGCATGTGGTGCTATTTCCCACCACTGAGAGTATGACGGCCGGGGTGGGTGACCGGCCGATTCCGGTGCTGGCGCTGCTGCCCCTGCTGTTTCATGATTTGGAGGAATATGCGGCCCAGGCGGCGGTGGAGGGATTGGCGAACCGGCCATCGGTGCGGATCATGGAGCAACTGGGAGGATTGGAGACAGGAGCGCTGGTTGCACTGCTCCGGCGGCAGGCGCGCAAACGGTGGGAGCAGAAGGTCCATTTTGCCCGGTTGCGGATCGAACGGCTGGGGTGGGACGCCGCGTGCCATCACGCTGCGCTTGAGATCCTCGGTCATCGCTTCAACCGGGTGCCGATGCTGCGGCTGGCGGCGGCGCATCCGCTGGAGAGGTGGGTGAATGGCGGGGTGGATCCGGCGAAAGTACATGCCGAGGAGGCCGATGGCTGGAGCCTGCAGGGGGTGCGACCGGCCAATCAACCGCGCACGCGGTTGCGGCAATATGCAGAGTGGACAAAAGCGTGTCCGGACTGGCCCGGACTCCTCATTGATTTTGCCAACACGATGCCATCCATTGACCCGGAGGATGGTGACGTGGCCCACGTGCGGCGCAGGCATGGATTCAGTGAAGTCCGCACCGGCTTCGGGCATGGAGTGTGTGCGGGCGTTCTGGGTGGCCCGCGATTGGACAATCTGATTTGCGACGGTTTTTTGCCGTTGCTGGCCGGGCGGAGAGCAGGGAATGCGGCGGACAACGGCACCTGGTGGTTCAACTGGTATCCGGGCGATCTGCCGGTGCATCTTGGGCGGGGCTTGCGCGACCTCGGGGTGATGGGCGGCTCCGCATCACCTTCATGCCACGGACTTATCCAAGGCCTGCTTGGCTGGTTGCTTTCGCGGGATTGACCGCAGACGGGGAGGGGGGCTTGACATGCCTCCGGGCCGTAAACTATTTTCCACCTTCCAATCACAGTTCACTTTCATAAAAGTGGGCCTTCGGCCCGCTTTTTTTTTCGATAAATCCAGCCATATGAGCAGCGAAATTCTATCCGTCCTCGAATACATGGAGAAGGAGAAGGGCATCGGTCGCGCCGATATGATCGCCGCGATCGTCAATGCCATCAAGACCGCTGCCCTCAAGGGGGTAAATTCGGGCCAGGAGCTCAAGATCGACATCAATCCGAAGAACGGCCAGCTCCATGCCTGGGCGGTGCTCAAGGTCAGTGATTCCGTCAGTGATCCCCGCACGGAGATCCACATTGAGAAGGCTCAGTCGATCAAGCCCGGAGCCCAGCTGGGCGATCTGATTGAGAAGGAAATTGATCCTGCATTTCTCGGGCGCATTGCCGCGCAGACCGCCCGGCAGGCGATCATGCAGAAGCTCCGCCAGTTCGAGAAGGACCGGATTTACGACGACTTCAAGGACATGGTCGGCAACATCGTAACCGGCACGGTGCGGCGCAAGGAGCGCAACGACATTTACATCGATCTCGGCAAGGCTGAGGCCGTGTTGAGCGGCAAGGAACAAGTCCCCGGCGAGGAGTATCAGCCGGGCGACCGCATCCGGTGTCTCCTGCTCGCCATTGAAAGCACGCCCCGCGGGCCCGAGCTCGTGCTCAGCCGCGCCAGTCCCAAGTTTGTCCGCCGGCTGTTTGAGGTGGAAGTCACTGAGATAGCCGATGGTACCGTCCGCATCGAGGCCTTCGCCCGCGAACCTGGCTATCGTACGAAGATGGCGGTCATTTCGATCGACCCGAAGGTGGATCCGGTCGGCGCCTGTGTCGGAGCCCGGGGCGCCCGGGTGAAGACGATCGTGCGCGAGCTCAACGGCGAGAAAATCGACATCGTCAATTACTTTGCGGATCCGAAGCAGATGGTCATGGAGGCACTCAAGCCGGCCGTGCCGCGCGAGATCGTGCTCGATGAGAAAAACCGCCGCATTTTACTGCGCGTGGCGAACGAAGACCTGGCCATCGCGATCGGCCGCAAGGGCCAGAATGCCCGTCTGACCTCGCGTCTGGTCGGCTGGAAGCTCGATATCGAAGAATACCAGACCGTTACCATTGACGTGCAGGACGAGGCGACCAAGAAGCTCGCCTCCACCCTGGCCATCGATGAAGGCATGGCCAAGCGGTTGATTACCGCAGGCTTCGTCTCGCTGGAACTCTTCGATGATGTCGAAGCTGACGATCTCGAGGGGCAGGGTTTCACGGCCGAGGAAGCCGCAACTATTCTCTCCAAGGTGGTTGCCGCCCGTAGCAATTGAACGGAACGCCTCCCTCCATCCAACATTCATCACCCTTTTCGTTTTCCCGCCTATACTGACTGATGAGCATCCGCATTCACGAACTCGCCAAGCGCCACAACATGGACAGCAAGGAGATGCTGGCCCTGCTGAAGGAGCGCGGGTATGTCTCCCCCCAAACCAAGTCGGTCTCAAGTACAGTCACCAAGATTTACGAGGAGGAGATCGACAAGGAGCTGGCTAAGGCGCCCGAAGCGGAACCTGAAACGAGTTCCCCGCCCGAACCGATTTCCGCCTCCGAGGCCGCTGAGGTGGTTCCCCAGGTCAAATTGCCACCGGGGGTTTTTGTGAAGAGCAAGGTCGAGGTGGAGCGTGAGAAAGAGGAGCTGGCCCGGGCCAAGGCTGCGGCGTCAAACCCGCCGTCACCGCGCCCGGCCCCGACCCCGACCCCTCCGCCTGCTCCGCGT
>JBGTGS010000045.1:0-9494 GCA_041746615.1 Opitutaceae bacterium
CGACCAGGGCGCGGTGGCGTTGGTGGGGGCGTGGCGCGCGGCCTGCACGGCGCCGGAGACCTTCAGGGCGAGCTCGGCGTAGTTAACCTCTTCGGGGGTGCCTTCCGCGCGGCCTTCAAGGATGAGGCGGCGCAGGTTTCCGTAGGTGGAAACATTGTTGAACCCGTGGTCGTGCACGCCGGTGTGGGACACGTGCGAGGCCATGTAACGCAGGGTCTTCTCGCGGCCGAGGCGGAGGAACTCCGTCGCACCGGTGGCATCGTATTGCAGGAAGGCCATGCCGAACTGGAACCCTTGGGTCCACTCGGTCCAGCCACGCGAGGTGTAGCTGCCCTTCACCGTGAAGACGGGTGTCCCGTTGACGGGATTCCAGGACCGGTTGATTGCCGTGATCTTCTGACCCGCGAGCTCGAACACGCGGTCGATTTTCTTCTGCAGCTTGGCCGGGGTCAGATTGGCGTCGATTTTCATGGGTATGCCGGACCAACGTTGCCCCGCGGTCCGGTCGAAACAAGGCCGAATCCGCCAGCAGCCGGTTCCGTCCTGACAGGCGACGGTTTTGTCCAGAGCAGATTCCGCCGCGCGGCGCAGCGGAATCTGTAAGGCACTCGCCGTGGCGAGTGCCTCAGCCCGCGAAGCCGGTCATGAGGGCGGCGTAGATTTTGGCGCTGTTGACGAGGTCGCGCACCCGGGCGCGTTCGTCGACGCCGTGCAGGGCGAGTCCCTGGGGGCCGTAGCCGACGGTGGGGATCTTCAGTTCGCGGGCGAAGAAGTACATGTCGTTGAAGCCGGTCGAGACGCTGAAGACGGTGGGTGCACGGCGCACACGGCGCACGCAGTCCGCCATCGCGGTGAACAACGGGTGCGAGGGCTCGTGGTAGCACGAGTGGTTGTGGGAGACCTTCTCGATGGTGATGCGGCATCCGGGGATCGCCCGGGCCGCCGCATTTAGGAAGGTGCGCAGCTCCCGCTCGGCGGTGGGCACGGTCTCGTTGGCCAGCACGCGGCGGTCGATGCTGAAGCTCGCGAGCGCAGGCACGGTGTTGATCTTGCCGCCGTCGCCGGAGCCGAACACGCCGCCGACGTTGATGGTCGGGTGCATCTCCACCCCCTCCGGGCTCCGGAAGGGCCGCCGCGCCAGCGCGCGCTTGTAATCTTCGAGCGCAAGGACGAGGGCGGACATTTTTTCCAGGGCGTTGACACCCTTCTGCGGCTGGGAGCCATGGGCGGCCCGGCCGTGCACGATGACATTGAGCCAGACCACACCGTTGTGGCCGCAGCAGACCCGGCCATCGTAGCCGCCTTCCATGACCACGGCGTAGTCGGGCTTGATGGGCGCGTGGTTGACGAGCCATTCCGTGCCGAGCACGGAGTCCGTCTCCTCGTCGGCGGTGAATGACACCTCGACATTCATGAGGGGCGCGGTCCCGGAAGCGCGCAGGGCCCGCAGCGCGAGCAGGAGGGCCGCGATGGATCCCTTCATGTCGGCGGTGCCGCGACCATGGATCCACCCCTTCTCGACCGTGCCGGAAAACGGCGAGCCATGCTTCCACTCGCCGGAAACGGGCACGACATCATGATGCGCATTGAAGTGCAGGGTCCGTTTCGCGCCGGGCACGGGGCGGAAGCCCAATACATTATAGCGGGGGAATCCGTGTTGTTCGGGCGGCAGATGGCGTTTCAGCAGGGCGGCGGGCACCTGGAAGCGCCGGGCGCGCAGGCCGGCAGTCTGCAATTCCTCCACGAGCCGCCGGGTGATCCCATCATAGTCCTCCCCCGGGGGATTCACCGTGGGCATGCGCACGAGCGTGCGAACCAAGGCGAGCAGGTCGGGAACGTGTGCATTAATGTAGCTGTCGGGAGTCATGAAGCGAATGGGTCGAAGAGGCGGGACCGGTGCCGTGATTGTCAGTAAGGGCACCGGTCCGTTGCGAGCGCCATTTCAAGGCAGCGCGCGAGCTGCATGAGGCTTGCGTTCCCAACCTGACCGCATCGCGCGACTTGCCTTTTGACAGCTCCCCTCGCTCTGGCATTTTCAACCGCCACCATGGGACTCGCTGATCTCCGCAAAGATTACTCACTGGCCGGTCTCTCGGAAAAGGACCTCGCGCGAGATCCCTTCCGCCAGTTCGAGCAGTGGTTTCAGGAGGCCGAGGCATCCCGGCTCGTCGAACCGAACGCCATGACCCTCGCAACGACCTCGGTCGACGGCCAGCCTTCCGCGCGCACCGTCCTTCTGAAGGGCGTGGATGGCCGGGGCTTCGTGTTCTACAGCAACTACGAAAGTCACAAGGGCCGCGACCTCGCCGCCAACCCCCGTGCCGCACTGGTCTTCCCCTGGCTCGCGCTCGAACGCCAGGTCATCGTCGAGGGAACCGTCACGCGCGTCGCCCGCGAGGAGAGCGAAGCCTACTTTCACAGCCGCCCGCGCGCGAGCCAGCTCGGCGCCTGGGTCGCGCAGCAGAGCAGCATCATTCCCAGCCGCGCCCTTCTCGAGGAGGGCCTGGTCACGCTGGAGAAGAAATACTCCGGTGCCACCGTCCCCGTCCCGCCCAACTGGGGCGGCTATCGGGTCGCCCCCGAACACGTCGAGTTCTGGCAGGGCCGACGCAGCCGCCTGCACGACCGGCTGCGTTACCGACGCAATCCGGACGGTTCCTGGATCATCGAACGCCTCTCGCCCTGATCATGGCCGGATGAAAGCACGCCGCCCCGCCGCCCGGTCCGCCCCGCGCCCCCTCTCCGCCTCCCTGCTGGCGGACGCCCTCCGCAATCTTCAGGAGGGTGTCTTCATCGCCGAGCGTCGCTTCACGCCGGGCGGACTGAAGATCGCCTTCGTCAACGAGGCTTTCTGCCAGATGACCGGCTACCCGGCCGCCGAACTCTCCGGCCGCGGCCACAGCTTCCTTCATCAAGCCAAAGGCGACCTGCCGCGTCTTCGTCGCTGGCACCGCACCCTCAACAAGGGAAAGCGGCTTCAGGGCGAGGGCCTGCTCAAGCGCAAGGACGGCATCTCCATCTATGCCTCCTGGACCTACAATGTGCTGCGCGACCGACGCGGCCAGGTCACCCACATCGTCGCCATCTACCGCGACATGACGGAAAAGCGCCGCCTGCAGGAGGCCTTGGTGCATTCCCAACGCCTTGATGCCGTCGGCCGCCTCGCCGGCGGAGTCGCCCACGACTTCAACAACCTGCTCTCCGTCATCAACGGCTACTGCGAGATCCTATCGGACTCCGTCGGCGACAATATCAAGGCCCGCAAGGAAATCGCCGAGGTCCACGAAGCCGGCCAGAAAGCCACCGCCCTCGTGCGCCAGCTGCTCGCCTTCAGCCGCCGCCAGGCCATGGCCCCGCGGGTCATCAGCCTCAACCGGATCATCCGCGACAACGCCGACATCCTTGCCCGCCTCCTCAAACCCGACAAGTCCCTCGTCCTCTCCCTTGAGCAGGGTCTGGGCAATGTACGCGCCGACCCCGCCCAGCTCCAGCAGGTCATCCTCAACCTCAGCATCAACGCCCGCGATGCCCTCCGTCCCGGCGGCCAGGTCACCATCAGCACCGCCCGTCGCGAAATCAAAGTGGGCGTGCACCGCCGCCTCACCGACATGCCGCCCGGTCAATACATTCTCCTGGCGGTGAGTGACAACGGCACGGGCATGGACGAGGCCACCCAGTCGCATCTCTTCGAGCCGTTTTTCACCACCAAGGATGAAGGCCAGGGCACCGGCCTCGGCCTCGCGCTCGTCTACGGTGTGGTTCAGCAAAGCGGCGGACACATCCTTGTTCACAGCGCCCCCGATGTCGGCTCCACTTTCGAGATCTTTCTCCCCGAAGTCCACGAGCCCGCCGCCGCCAGCGACGGTTCGCTGCCTCCGCTCCCGGTCACCCGCGGTCGCGAAACCCTCCTCGTGGTCGAGGAGGACGATGTCGTTCGCAAGATGGTCGCCGGCATCCTCACGGCCGACGGTTACAAGGTCATCGCCACGAAGTCCCCCGCCGAAGGGCTTCACGAGATCCGCAAGCTCGCCAAGCCCGTCCATCTGGTCTGCGTGGACCACGGCGATCGCAACGGCGACGGCGACCGACTGGTGCGTACACTTTATGCCGGCCAGCCGGGGCTCCGCGTGGTGTGCACCCCCAGCCAGGAAACCGCCGCATTCTCCTGGATGGCATCGGAACACCAGATCTGCCTGCCCAAGCCTTTTGCCCTGAGAGCCCTGCTCAAGGCTGTGCGCGGCCTGCTCGACGCTTCGTGAAACTCTACCTGATGCGCCATGCCCACGCCGTCACGGCGGAGGAGGATCCGGCCCGACCCCTCAGCCCGCGCGGCCGCGAGGACACCCGGCGGATCGCGGATTACTTTCGCGCCTGCGGTGGGATCGCACCCGCGCAAATCTGGCACAGCCCGCTGATGCGTTCACGTGAAACGACCTTGCTGCTCACGGCCGCCCTCGGTCTCGACCCAGTCCTCGTTGAAACCCCCGGCCTGCTTCCCGAGGACGATCCCGCTGACACCGCCCACCGCCTCGCCGAACATCCGACCACCCACGATCTGATGCTGGTCGGGCACGAACCCCATCTCTCGGCCCTCGCCACCTTGCTCGCCCGCGGCAAGTCCAGCCCCGTCATCTTCAATCTGCGCAAGGGCGCAGTCATTGCTCTGGAGCGTGGCGATCGCGTCCATGGCAAGAACGGCCTGCCGCGTTGGCGGCTGCGCTGGCATTTTTCTCCCGAACTGCTGCCGACGACGCCCTCGGCATGAGTGTTCACCGGACACACCCGGAAGCAGGGAGGGGTTCCTTTTGCCGAAACTGGTGGTTCCGAGTTTACCCGCCTCAGGTGGGCTTGTCTGCAACGTGGCTGAAATGCTGGGTGGCACAGACATTCTTGTCTGTGGGGGCACGGAGCACAGGCAAGAATGCCTGTGTCACGCGGAGTTGTAGCCACGGCCGGTGGCAACGTGGCGCGCAAGCACGCCACCTACATCAAGGGGCCCAAACTGTACCACTGCCGGAAGCAGCCGCGCCTTGCGGAGGCCGGTTCAGCGCCTTCTGATTCCCGGCATGCTGCTCGATCTCCTGCCCACGCGCACCGCCGGTGCCGCCGAGAACATGGCGGCGGACTTCCTACTGCTGCAGCGTTATGTCGACGCCGACCGGGCCCGTTTTCGCCATTATGACTGGCGGCGACCGGCCTTCACCTTCGGTTTCAGCCAGAAAATCGCCACCGTACGCACCCAAATCGCTGTCCTCGCCGGGTCCGGAGAGCATGAACCCTTCGATCTTTGCCGGCGGCCGACCGGCGGTGGCATCGTCGACCACCGCGAGGACTGGACCTACGCCCTGGCCATCCCCCGCGGACATCCGCTCGGCGATGCCCGGGCCGGTGACAGCTATCGCGCCGTCCACGCCTGCCTTGCGGCCGTCCTTGGCACGTTTGGCCAGTCCGCCGTCCTGAAATCGTGCGATGATCCGGCCACCTGTGCCGATAAACCGGTGCCACCGGGCGTTTGCTTCACCCGCGCCGAGCCCAACGACGTTGTCCATGTCGACTCCGGCGTGAAAATCGCCGGTGCGGCCCAAAAACGCAGCAAGCGCGGCCTGCTTTTTCAGGGATCCATCTGGAAACCGGCGCTCGATCCGATCGACTGGCCCGCGTTTCACGATGCCTTCACCGCCGCGCTCGCCGGTCTGCTCGAGGCCCGCGCGACACCGGTCGGCAGTTCCGGTTGCGATGAGGATGAACTCATGGCGCTCACCGATCAGTACGCGTCAACGGAGTGGATTGAGGTTCGTTGAACCTGCCGTGATCGCAGGTCGGCGTCTGAAATTCATCGGCTGATTTTTCCCGCGAACCGGCGCAAATTTCTGCGCCGAACGAAGAAATTTCCTCGTCCGGCGGGGTTCGTTGACCGGTTTTTGGCGGATTTTTTTGCCCTTCATCGACTGGCATCGTGCGCATTTTTTCACGAATTTTCCGCATCGTCGCGAAGCGTTCCCCGTCGATTTCTCCTATGAAAACGCGTTGTCCACCGCCCCCGGAATCGTCACGCGTAGTTAATTAATAGATACATCAAAAAAACGCCCGGACACCCCCCTGAAAAAATCTTCACAAAGATATCACTGGAAACTTGCAATCCAACGCAACGCGTTGATGCTGAATTCACGTGGCGCACAGTGCGCCGGTACCGCATGGTTCAGGCGGGAAAATGTCCAGAACCAATACAACGATACCCAACAAGGAGTACGATATGGCCAAAGCCAAAAAGAAGGCAGTGAAGAAGGTCGCGAAGAAGAAGACTGCCGCCAAGAAGAAGAAGTAACGACCCTCACTGGTTCATTACCATCACGCAGCCGCCCGTACTCCGGGCGGCTGTTTTTTTTCAGCCGCCGGAGACCGGTGGTCCGGCTGGAATCAGTGATGACCGAAGCCGGCACCCGCGCCCACCGCCAGCTCCTCCTCGCGCTCGGCTTCCTCCGGCGGCAGTTCCTCCAGCGGCGCAAAGCGCTCCGAGGAGAACCCGAGTTCCTGCTGGCCGGCATGAAAGGGATCTGGTGGATTGACCAATTCGGCCAACAACAGCCCGACGGTGGCGGAGTCCCCGCCCTTGACGACCTTCTCCCGCCCAAGAAAGACCTCGCGGATGGTGTAGGTGTTCCCCTTCACCGGGAGCTGCTTGTAGATCGCCTTGATGAAGGCGGGGAAGGTGTCGTTGATGCAGACGACTTTCTGTCCTTTGACCATGGTCCGGGCAAAATTGGTTCGAATCAGGCGGAAGGCAATGCGGGAGCGAACCGCGGTCGTGTGGTTGGCGGTCTTCAGGCAGGATCCTCGAGGCCGCGCAGAAATTGTAGCCGGTGTAGCCTTGCGCGTGCGCGCAAGGACGATGCAAAGCAAATCCGCGGTAGTGGTACAGTTTGCCGAAAATGGTGGTTGCGAGTTTACCCGCCCTCCAAAGGTTTATCCGCCTTGGGCGGACGGACAAGCCTCAGGCGGGCTGGTCTCGCAAAGTGGCGTGCAAGCACGCCACCTACATCAAAACGTGGCGCGCAGGCACGCCACCTCAAGGAACCCAAACGGTACCACCACCCAAATCCGCCGGTCCCTTGAGGCCGGGACGAGGTTCTGAAAAGATCCCTGAACTCACGTTCAGGGCCACGAAACGGAATCATTCGATCCGGCCTTCGTCGAAGTCGATGAGGTCGGGGACGCTGATGATCTGGGCCGCACGGTCCGCACAACCCATTTTGCCCAGAGCCTCCTGCAGGAACTCCCGGCCGGCGGTGGTCATGCCCTTCTGCACCAGCTCTCGGTTCCACTTCTCCGCCCGCACTTCCGCCGGCAGCAGGTCGTGCAGCCGGCGTCCGACCTCGGCATCGTCGGCCGATTCATGCACGATCTTTTCCACCGCGGCGGGATCGATCCCCAGATGCAGGCAAAGGAAGCGGTCGAGTCCCCGCTTGTAGTTCTTCGCATAGCTGGCCGGCAGTGCACCGTGCTCCTTTACATACCGGCACTTCGCCAAAAAGCGCGGCAGGTAGAGCAAACCCGTCGCCGGATCCGGCAGATAGGGCGAGGGCAGACAGGTGAGGACTTCCCCCGTGGAGCCGGGGATGGGTTTGGACGGCATGGCCCGCCTACGTTTGCCACAACCGGGCGTGAGCGGAAGCCTGTTGTTAGGGCGGAGCTGCATCGGCCGCGGTCATTCCGGGGCAGGCTTGCCAATCCACGGGCCTTGGTTTGTTTCCGATCATCATGTTGAACGGCCCCCGCCTTCTAATTCCCAGCCTGCTTGCCCTGACCTCAACCGCCTTCTCCGCCGAACTCCCCCGGGATGTCAGCCAGATCTACACCCAAATCTGCGCTTCCTGCCATGCTGACGGCGGAGCCGGCGGCAGCTTGATCGACGATGTCTGGAAACATGGCGCCGACGATGTCAGCCTGGCCAAAAGCATCAGTGAGGGCTTTCCGGACAACGGCATGCCGGGCTTCGGCGAGGTGCTCAGCGATGCGCAGACCCGCGCCATGATCGTTTACCTGCGCGAATTGAGCACGCGTGCGGCCGAAAGTGAGGCGACCTTCGCCCAGCCTGATCCGCAGGCCGTGGTTCGCAGCCAGGAACACGCGTACCGGTTGGAACCCGTCGCTTCGGGACTCAATGTGCCCTGGTCCATCGCCTTCCTACCCGGCAACCGCCTGCTCGTAACCGAGCGCGAGGGCCGGCTGCGCCTGATCGAGAACGACCAGCTCTCGCCCGAACCCATCAGCGGCATACCCGAAGTCTGGGCGCGCAGCCAGGGCGGCCTTCTGGCCGTTGCCCCCCATCCCAATCACACACAGAACGGCTGGGTCTATCTCTCTTACAGTGACCCGGGCGAGGGCGGCTTGGCCATGACTGCGGTGGTGCGGGGCCGCATCCGCGACAACCAATGGGTGGACGAGGAAACCATCTTCCGCGCCCCGGCCGATCTCTACAAGCGCCCCGGGGTCCACTTCGGCTCGCGACTCGTGTTCGATGACGACGGCTACCTGTTCTTCACCATCGGAGAACGCGGCACACCCGCCGACGCCCAAGATCTCACCCGCCCCAACGGCAAGGTTCACCGCGTGCATGACGACGGGCGCATCCCCGCCGACAACCCCTTCGTCAACACCCCGGGGGCCATTCCTTCCATCTGGAGCTACGGTCACCGCAATCCCCAGGGCTTGGATCGTCATCCCGTGACCGGCGAGCTCTGGTCGGCCGAACACGGGCCGCGTGGAGGGGACGAACTCAACCACATCCGCCGCGGCCTGAACTACGGCTGGCCCGTCATCACCTATGGCATGAATTACAACGGCACACCCATAACCGACCTCACCGCCAAGGAGGGCATGGAGCAGCCGGTGCTGCACTGGACGCCCTCAATCGCCGTCTGCGCCATCGCCTACTACGACGGCAATCGCTTTCCCCGCTGGCAAAACAATCTCTTCGTCTCCGCTCTCGCCCGCCAGGAACTGCGGCGCCTCGTGATTGATAACGGCCGCGTCACCAGCCAGGAGGTGCTCTTCAAAAACATCGGCCGGGTCCGCGATGTCGCCGTCGGCCCCGATGGCTACGTTTACGTCGCCCTCGAAGACCCGGGCCGCATCATGCGTCTTGTCCCCGCGGAATAGGCCGGCGCGAACGCCGGCCCGTAGCCCCGGACGTGAGTCCGGGGACGAATGACCCAGCATCCCCAGGCTCACGCCTGGGGCTACCCTGAATCATTCACATTACATCCAACCAAGGCAGGTTTCACGGAGCACGGTGTAGGCTGTGACCCAAAGGTTTTCTTTCCTGTGGATGTGAAATAGGCGGGCTACGGGTTGCAGCTCACCCCGGGCGCACCGCGAGCAGCGTCAGCCGCCGGCCACCAGCCATGAGGCGAGTCACCGCCGGTCCGGTTCCACCGTGAGGTCGATCACCAGGTCGGCCGCAATGGCCTCAAGGGCCTCGCGCACGGCCGCGA
>JBGTGS010000046.1:0-21688 GCA_041746615.1 Opitutaceae bacterium
CCGGCTGGTCCGCGCCTGCCGACGTCGCGGGCTGCCCGTGGTACCCGTTCCCGGCGCCTCCGCTCTCACGGCGGTGCTCAGCGCCTCCGGACTGCCCACCAATGGGTTTCTCTTCGTGGGTTTTCTTCCGCCCAAATCCGCCGCCCGCATCACCTTTCTGGAAACATACCGGGCCTTCAAATACACGCTGGCCCTCTACGAAAGCTGCCACCGGATTGAAAAATTCGCCGCCGAGATCGTAGCCACCTATGGCCCCGACCGCATAATTTGCATCGCCCGCGAGGTCACCAAGCTGCACGAAACCTTCCAGGTGGGACCGGCAGGCGATGTGCAAACCCGGCTCAGACAAGGCAGCCTCAAGGGCGAATTTGTGGTGCTCATCGCGCCGGAAGACTTTGTCCTGTGAGTCCGCTCTCCCTTCCGCCTCGTCCATGCCCGATTCGGGCCCGTGATTAATTGTGATCCCATGCCCTCTCCGATCGCTGCCGTCATCGATATCGGTTCCAATTCGATCAAGATCCTGATCGCCCAACGGCAGCAGGACGGCCAACTCGAATCGCTGGCCGGACACACTCTGGATGCCCGCATCAGCACTGGCATCAGCCACGCGCATCCCCGCTTGGGTGAGGAGGGCATGCAGCGTGGCCTGGATGCCATCCGCGAATTGCTGTGCCATGCGTCAGCCGTCGCCGCCGGCAAGGTTGTGCTAGTCGCGACGAGCGCGGTTCGCGATGCAGTCAATGGTGCGGAGTTCTGCCGCCGTGTGCGGGAGTCAACCGGTCACTCCATCCGGGTTCTCTCCGGCGATGAGGAGGCCAATTTGATCGGGCGCGGCCTGACGTGTGATCCGACTCTCCAGGGACTGGAAAACTTCCACGTGTTTGATCTCGGCGGAGGCAGCCTGGAATGCCTCGGCTTTGAGCATCGCCGGATCGCCCAGGTCGCCAGCCTGAAGCTGGGATGCGTGCGCCTGACCGAACAGTTTGTGCCGGACCCGGCTTCCCCCTTTTCCCACGCGCAGCGGATCGCCCTGAAGACTCACGTCACCACCACCCTTCACCTGGCAGGGTTTCACTTTTTCGGGTCGGAGCGGGCGGCCATCTTTGCCGGCGGCAGCATGACCACCGTTCGTGCCATCCACGGTGCCCGCGAAGGCCGCCGCATGGAGGACGAGCCGGCCTTGGTCACCGTGGAGGCGATTCAAACCCTGCTCGATGAGATCTCGGCTATGTCCCTATCAGAACGCCAGCTGATACCCGGACTTCCGCGGGGGCGGGCGGATGTGTTTCCCGCTGCTTTGGCAACCATGATGGCCATTGCCGAAGCCGGCCGGCTGACCTGCTTCCATCATTCGCTCTACAATCTGCGCTGGGGCATCGCCGACGAGGTTCTTCCTGCAAAGGCTGGCTGAGACCCCGGGCAGACGTCAACGGGCGCCTCGGGTACGCACGTCCATTCCGGCTCACTCCGACAGGGCCTGGTGCACCGTTTTCAGCAGGGTTTCCGCAGTATAAGGTTTGAGCAGAAAGAATTTCGTCGAGGCCCCAAAGGCCTTGAGCGAACTGCCGCTGGAACTCAGGCCACTCGCGCCGATGATGCGGACGTTCGGATTTATCTTCAACAAGGCGTTGATGGTCGTGGGCCCATCCATGATCGGCATCATCATGTCGGTCAGCACCAAGGCTATATCCCCGGTCTGGCGGGCATAGATGGCAATCGCATCGGCCCCGTTTTCGGCCAAGAGCACCCGGTAGCCAAAGGCCTCAAGGGTCTGGCGGGTTACCACGCGCACGGGTTCCTCATCGTCCACCACCAGCACGGTCTCACCATTCGCCCGGGGTGGATCCTCCAGCATCGGCGGGGCGGATGCGGATTTGTCTCCGGATTCCGCCGGCAGGTAAACTTTGAAGGTCGTGCCTCTTTCAGGTTCACTGTAGAACTGGATGAATCCCTCATGACCCTTGACGATGGTCGCGACGGTGGAAAGACCGAGTCCCGTGCCATGTCCAGGCTGCTTGGTGGTGAAGAAGGGGTCGAAAATCCGATCACGCATCTCTGCCGGAATGCCATCACCCGTGTCGGCGACGCGGAACATCACATGAGGACCAGGCCGGCCCGCGCGGTTGACCATCACATACTGGGCGTCGAGCATGACGTTCTCGGCCGAAAGGGTCAGGGTGCCGCCCATGGGCATGGCATCGCGGGCGTTGACGCACAGGTTGAGGAGCACCTGATGCATCTGGGTCGGATCGCAGGAAATTGCCCGGACGTTTCGGGAGGCCTTGACCTCCAGCTGGATGGATTTCGGGAACGTCTCGCGGATGATCCGCTCGATCTCCGCGATGAGATGACGGGGAGGCGTCGGGACCTTCTGCCCCTCCACGCCGCGGGCAAAGGACAGCACCTGTCTGACCATGTCCGCCCCTCGCTTGGCGCTGGACTCGATGGTGTCGAGTATGCGCCGATCCCCCTCGTCCCGCACGGTCATGCGCAGCAGACCGATCGACATCATAATCGGCGCGAGCACATTGTTCAGGTCATGGGCGATGCCACCGGCCAAGGTGCCGATGCTTTCCATGCGCTGGGCGCGCAGGAACTGCGACTCGATCTTCTTCCGCTCCGTGATGTCCGTGTTGATGGCAAGGATTCCTTGGGGCCGGCCCTCCCCATCCAGGATCAGTGAAGCGCGTCCCTCGACGATGCACTCCTTGCCGTCCTTGGTCACATGACGCACCTCACCGCTCCATTTCCCCGTTTCCAGGAGAAGCGCATTGATCGTCTGGAACGTTTCCAGGTGCTCTCCGTAAATAAGTTCCTCAATGGGTCGGCCCATCACCTCCTCCGCCATCCATCCATAAAGCCGTTCGGCTCCCTTGTTCCAGTAGGTCACCCGGTGATCCAGACCGCGTACCCAGATCGCCTCGTGGGAATTGTCGAGTAGCGAAGCCTGTTCCCTCATCTTGGCGTCGGCCTGCTGGCGTTCCCGTCGGATGCGGATGCTCTCGATGCCAAAGGCCAGGTTGTTCGCAAGCTCCTGCAGAAGTTTGAGCTCCCCTTCGGTGGGTGGGCCCACTTCCGACGAGTAGAGTGCCAGCAGCCCAAAGGTGCGCTCCTCCATGCGCAGGGGCAAACTGACGATACTGCGATAACCACGTCGGATCGCGTCTTCCACCCAGTACGTGCCGGCGAACTCACTCGCGATATCCGCACACACCACCGGCTTTCGTTCACGGATGGACCGGCCCGCCGGTCCGTTACCCCGGGAATCATGCTCGGACCAGGATAAGGATATTCCGGCAAGGTAGCCGTCTTCGAACCCTGCATGGGCCACGGGACGGATGGTTTTGGCCTCATCCATTTTTGCGAAGCCAACCCAAGCCATCCGGGATCCGCCGATCTCAACAATCAGCCGGCAGATGTCATTGAGCAACTGGTCCTCATCCGTCGCCCGCACCAGGGCCTCGTTACAGGCGCTCAGCAAGTGCAGCGCCCGGTTGGTCCGCGCCACCTCAAACTCCCAGTGCTTGCGCTCGGTGACATCCCGGGCCGTACCCACGATGCGTTCAACCCGGCCTTCGGCATTCAGGACGGGATAAGATATATCCCTGATCCATCGGATCGACCCGTCCGGCCGACGGATCCGGTATTCGGTATCCGTCACCTCACCCTTCATGAACCGGTCACGCGCTCCCATGGCCAAAGGCCGGTCCTCCGGCAGGATCGCCTCCATATAGGAAAGCGCATCGGCCATGAGGCTCTCGCAACTGCGGCCCCACACCTCTTCATAGGTCGGGCTGATGTAGCTCATGCACAGCGCATGAGGGTCATGATTGTAGAACACCTCGTTGATATTCTCGGCCAGTTCGCGGAAGCGCGCCTCGCTGTCCTGCAAGGCCAGCTCCACCTGCTTTCGTTCCGTGATGTTCACGTGCATGACCACCACCCCACCCGGTCCCTGCTCTTCCAGGGCCGTCACCATCAACCGGAACCAACGTTGCTCACCCGGCCCATGACATGGGTACTCAAGGGAAAACTGCTGCGCCTGGCCGGACATGACCGAACGAATGCCGTCAGCCACCTGCATGGCCTCTTCGGAGCAGTCCCCATGCGCACGATCGCAAGTCTCCAGATAGTTCCTGCCAATCCCGAAGTCGGACCCGGACATGGCGTTGGCGGTCGCAAACCGACGCCATGCCTCGTTGACCGCGATCACAGCCCCCTGTTCGTCCAGCAGAGCGATGTGGGCTGGCAGGGCGTTGAGAATTTTCAGTTGGATGGCAGCCTGTTCGCGCTGCCGGGTTTCGCTCAGCCGCAGTTTTTCGCGCGCATTCCGCAGCAGGTAGGCATCACCATCCGGCCGCACCACGGAGTCGATCTGGCCGGCGACCGAATTTTCCAGATCCTCCTCCGCCTTGATCAGGCGGCGGACCAGGTCAGGCAGGGGATCGTCGCCAACACCCTCGTCCTTTCCAGGGGTTTTGACGCGATGCCGGCTCATGCTTTCCCTCGCAGCCCAAGGGCATTCAGCACCAGGTCACGTTCGCTGAGGTTGCCCACGATCCGAAGCTCCGGACCGGGTTTGAGCTTCAGCAGAGTCGGCGTGACCAGAATGCGATCGGCCAAGGCCCGGCGGGGATCCGACAAGACATCGATTTCCTCGATGGTGTGACTGCCGTTCAGGTGTTCCTCTAAAATTTCCCTGAGGTTCTCCCGAGCGCGCAGGGAGTTCGGCCCGTCTCCACTCACATAGAATCGCAACAGATACTTCTTACTCATTTCGTTCCTTTTTTCCGGATGGCATCGGAGCGGCGTTTGTGGCCGAGGGTGGTGGCGCGGGCCGACCGCTGGTCCTGCCGGTGATGTTCACCGCGCAGGTGCTGCTGAAGTTCAGCCTTTTTTACCACAATCGAGCGTTCCAGCAGCTTCAGTTGATAGGCCATGCGTTCAGTCTCGAGTTCAATTTCCCGGCGCTTTGCTTCCACCCCGTCGCGGGCGCTGACTTCCTGCGCCGCCTCGGCCTGCTCCCGCTGCCAGCGGAGCGTGCCCATGAGCACCTCTCCTCCCGCCGTGTAGGCATCGGCGAGGGTCAAGCCCTGGTTGGACAGGATCAACTCGCGCACCTGATTTGAATGGGCCATGCCGCGAGACTTCACAATCGTCAGCGCCCGGTTCCGCTCACCACCCTGAACAACGTAGGAGAGATGGATCCAGGTATCGGCGATGGTGGAAATCTGCATGGAGGTTGCCTCCTCCTGCTGATCCGCGGTGTGGAGCAGGCTGGTGTTGACCATGGTGACCCCCCGGGCCTTGCCCAGGTGCATGAGCCGCTCGCCGAAGATCTGAGCAATCGCATCCCCCCCGCCCTTGATCAGCGCGGAAAGAGGATCGATCACCAGACAAGAGGGGCGGTGCTGGTCCAGCACGTCGCGAATGCTTGAGTAATGCTGCTTGGCACTGCAGCTGTCGGCCATCACGGAATGCACCAGCAGCCGGCCGCTGCGGACATGCGGAGCCAGCTGGATGTTGACCGAGGAGAAATTCCGCACCAGTTCGGCCGCGCTTTCATCGAAGCTTACATAAACAACCCGTTCGCCGCGCTTGCAGGCGGCGGCGGCAAAGGCTGCGGCCAAGGTGGACTTCGATGTTCCGGGAGAGCCGGTGATCAAAATGCTCGCCCCGCGAAAATAGCCTCCATCGAGCATCGCATCAAGCCGGGCCACGCCCGTGGAAATCCGCCGCTTGGTCACCGGGACCGCCTGTTCGATTCGCAGGCCGGCGGAGACCTCCAGACCACGCCGTTCGATTGAAATCGGTGCCTCGTTCTCGTAAAACCCGGAGCCCCGATACTTCATCACCCACAGGTTGCGCAGCGAAATCCGGTTCTGGAGGAAATGCTTCAGCATGATCACACAATCAGCCATGAACTGTAAATTCGCCCCATAGGTCCCGGCAGTGGACTCCTCCACGATCTTGGCCGTGAGTATTCCCGTCAGCCGGTTGTCCTTCAACCAACGCTGCAGGCGGAAAAGTTCCCGGCGTTCGGCCGCCGGATCATCCAGCAAGGTGAGCAGGACGTCGATGCCATCAAACACCACGCGGTCGGCTTTCATCTCGCGGGCCTTTTCCGCCACGATGGCGAGCAGTCCCGTCAGATCGAAGGATCCGGCCTTGACCGAGTCCGGCCCCAGCCGGGCGTCGAGGAAGAATAGGTTTCGTTTTTGCAGGGCCGCCAGGTTCCAGCCAAAGCTCGCCGCGTGCCGGATGATATCTGCGGGGCTTTCCTCGAAGGCAACAAAGATGCCCGGTTCATTGCGCTGGCTGGCGCCGTTGGCGAGCGTCTGCAGGGCCAGGACGGTCTTGCCGCTGCCGGGACCGCCCAGGAGCAACGTGGTTTTCCCATGGGGCAGTCCTCCATGCAGGATCTCGTCCAAGCCGGGAATGTCAGTCGGAACCTTTTCAAGCAAGGTCGGGGGTCGTGACGATTTGGCCATGGCACTCGATGGGTTTAAGGCTGGCGATGATCCCCACCGGCTCAAATGCGACGCGCCGTGGCCGACGGTGGGGTAGGTTTGCAGGACCCCTCAGTAAAGAAAACCCGCAGGAGTGTCAATCGAACGGAATTACGGGCAGTGTGTCAGTCTGCCGGGATTGCTGGTTGCGAGCCAGTCTCGCAACGGGGTGCGCCTGCGCGTCACCTACATCAAATACGTCAAATATGTACACTACCGGAGTGCTGTGGCGCAGTCACGTGCATGGAGCGCGTGAGCGAATCCGCAGCTGATCAAGGGCCGGAGCCAACGGACGGCTGGTCCCATTCGGCGGTCAAAACGGTGCCCTTTCCCACTTCACTCTCAATGCGGAACCGGGCGCCGGTCCTTTCAATCAAGTGTTGGGTCAAAGTCAGGCCCAAACCCAGGCCCTGCTGTTCATAATGCGGGCGATCAAACTGCTTGAAGGCTCCGATCTCGCGGACCTGTTCATCCGACATGCCCCGGCCCTTGTCTGTCACCTGAAGTATGGTCCTTCCACAGGCACTTGTCAGGGTGACGCGCACCGGCATCCCCGGAGCGGAGAACTTGCAGGCATTGTCAACCCACTCGGAGACGATTGTCGTGAGATTCGACTTGCTGAGGGGCAGTCCGACTTCGGCCAGCTCGAGAACGACATCCTCCCCCCGCCGATGCTTCGCGGCAATGCTCACCGCCGTGGCGTTGATCACCGTCCGGGTGTCCACGGCAGCCAGCAGGGGCACCTTGCCACCCGGCAAGGGCGGATTGTTGATGATCTCGAGAATGGTCAGGTAACTCTTGAGCGTACGCAACAGGCGTTCCCCGCTGTCATGGATGTCCTTGACCATTTTCTTCACCTCGGCGGGCGGCAAATTCTCAAGGTCCTCAAGCAGCATTTCGGAAAGCCCGATCACGCCAGCCAGCGGTGTGAACAATTCGTGCGGGAGCGTACGTGAGACGGTGGCGCGCAACTTGTCCATGGCCCTCGACTCCGCCTTGAGGATCATTTCAGACCGACTCAGACGGGCCTTCACGCAATTGATGAATTCCTCCATCGTAAAGGGCTTCTGCAGATAGTCGTCCGCACCCAGATCCATGCCTGAGCGCACACCCGAATTGGCCCGGTCCCCGGTCATCAATATAAACTGACTGAGGGCGGTCCGTTCCTCGGAACGCAGGGCCTGCAAAAGGGAAATCCCGTCACCCGACGGCAGGTGAATGTCACTGACGACCACATGCGGGATGAATTCCTCGGCGATGCGGATGCCGTCGGCCTCGTTGTCCGAGGTTTTCACCAAATGTCCCGTGCGCTCCAAGGCCAGCACCAGGGATTCGCGAAGCAGCGGGTCGTCCTCTATGACCAGGATTCGTGGAGTGGATTCATCAGCCATGACAACAAGGTGGGTATGACGACAGTTCCATCCCCGCCGCAAAGGATTTATTGAAGAAAGATTGAAAAATGAACCGCAGAGGTTCCGGGCAGGCCGAATGCTGCCGGTTGGATATCAAGAATTCAAGAGCGTAGACGCCATTGCGCTGCCTGTCTAGGCGATCCGGCTGCAGCGCGAAGGAAGGACCTGCGTTTCGTCTTCCCAACCCCACAGCCACGCGCAAGGGTTGGTCCTTCATGGAAATTTCAAGGGCCCCGCATCAACCTCAAGCCGACCCACCTCCCGAGCGGTGGTCCTCGTTACTTCTGGGCGGGGCCGCCATGGTCGCAACCCTCGTCATCACCACCGTCGCCCTATGGTTCTGGCGGGAATGGGATATGGAAACCTTTGAGGAATGGAAGCGTGAGGCCGGTCCGGTCTCGTTCTTCGCCGCCCTCGCTTTGCTGCCGGCCATCGGGTTTCCCACCACGCCTTTTTATATTCTGGCCGGCGCGACGTTCAGCCTGCCGGTCAACTTCATTGGCATCGGCATCAGCCTCGCGATCAATCTCTCTATCTGTTACCTCATCGCACACAGTGGACTCCGGCGCGTCATCACCTGGAGCCTGCAACGGACACGCTACAAGCTGCCCGCGCTGAAGCCCGGCCAGGCGCTTCGATTCTCGCTCCTCGTAAAACTGACCCCCGGGGTGGCCACCTTTCTCAAAAACTACATTATCGCCATGGCCGGGGTGCCGTTCGGGCTCTACTTCATGGTTTCGTTTGGCATCACCGCCTGCTACGCGGCAGCATTTGTCCTGCTCGGTGACTCCTTGGTGGACCGGAACCCGGGAATGGGTGTCATGGCCACAGGCATCCTCTTGCTGGTGATTGTCGCCGTCATGGCCGTACGCCGGCACCTGAGGGCGGTCCCCCGTGAGTCTGATGATTCGCGCTGACGGCTGGGCCACTCCGACTCGATCTTCTTCGAAAATGCCCCGGGCATTTTCGTTTTGCAGCCTGTCGGGAGGACCCGCCGCGCACGCCCTATCGCCGCCCGTCTACGGTCAAGTATTGAAGCTAAGTCCGACAGGCTGCGGGACTCAAAGTCCGCCCATGTCGGCGAAGGTCTCGACCGGAGCGTCGGGGTGTTCCGGCCATAGGATCATGCCGGCGCCGACGGTGGCGTGGCTGAACTCGTCGATGAGAATGAAGCTGCCGGTGCTCCGGTTGCGGCGGTAGGGATCAAACACCAGTGGCACACTCGATCTGAGTTGGATTCGTCCAATGTCATTCATGCCCAGGGTCACGGCGTCCGCCTCCTTGTGGAGGGTGTTGATGTTGACTTTGTAGCGGAGGGTTTTGATCGCACACTTCGCCTCCCGGGTGGTGTGGCGGATCAGATATTTGCCATTCGTCTGGAGGGGCTTTTCCGCAAACCAGCAGATCATCGCCTCCACGGTCTGGTTGACTTCGGGCTGGTTGTTGACCTTCGCAAGCAGGTCGCCACGCGAAAGATCGATTTCATCGGCCAGCGTGATCGCGACCGACATCGGAGCAAAGGCTTCGGCGAGATCGCCGTCCGGACCATGGATCGACTTGATGTGTGAACGGTAACCGGAGGGCAGCGCGATGACCTCATCGCCCGGCTTGAAGACGCCGCCGGCGATGCGGCCCGCAAATCCGCGGAAATCGTGGTGGGCGTTGCTGTTCGGGCGGATAACCGTCTGCACGGGAAAACGCGGATCGACGTGATTGTAATCACTCCCGATGTACACCGTCTCCAATGTGTAGAGCAGCGAACTGCCCTGGTACCACGGCATGTTGGCCGATTTGTCCACGACGTTGTCACCATGCAGGGCGCTGATCGGGATGAACTTGATGTCGGGGATGTCCAACCGCGAGGCGAACTCCGTGTACTGGGCGACGATTTGGTTGAACCGCTCCTCGGACCAGTCGACGAGATCCATCTTGTTCACGCAGAGCACAACGTGCGGAATGCGCAGCAAAGAGGCGATGAAGGAGTGCCGACAGGTCTGCTCGATCACGCCCTTGCGGGCGTCCACCAACACGATGGCGAGATTGGCCGTCGAGGCGCCGGTCACCATGTTGCGGGTATACTGCACATGGCCGGGAGTGTCCGCGATGATGAACTTGCGCCGAGGAGTGGCGAAATACCGGTAGGCAACATCAATGGTGATGCCCTGCTCACGCTCGGCCCGCAGACCGTCGGTCAGCAGGGACAGGTTGAGATGATCCTCGCCGCGCTGTTCGGTGGCCTTCTCGATTGCGTCGAGCTGGTCCTCAAAAATCGCCTTGGAGTCGTAGAGCAGACGGCCGATCAGGGTTGATTTGCCGTCGTCAACGGATCCCGCGGTGGTGAACCGCAGCAGGTCCATGGAAAGGTAGGTGGTGTCGGTGGACATCGGTTTTGAAAATTTCAAACGCCAAAGGTCCAAACGCCAATCCCGCGTACGCGGGATCCGAAGGACCAAAAGGCAAAAATGGAATCAAGAGGGCTGGATCATTGTTTGGAGTTTGGCGCTTTGGCGTTTGGGATTTTTTTAGAAGTATCCCGCCTTCTTGCGGTCCTCCATCGCCGTCTCGGAACGCTTGTCGTCGGCGCGCGCCCCGCGCTCAGTCACGCGGGCGGATGCAACCTCCTGGATGATCTCGGCCAGGCTGGCGGCCGAACTCTCGACCGCGCCGGTGCAAGTCGCGTCGCCCACGGTGCGGAAGCGAACCTGCTTCCATTCGAATTTCTCTCCCTCCATGAGGGTGATGAAGGGTGTGTTCGCCAGCAGCACCCCGCCGCGATTCACAATTTCGCGCTCATGAGTGAAATAAATGGTCGGGATGGTGAGTTGCTCACGGGCGATGTACTGCCAGACGTCCATCTCCGTCCAGTTGGAGAGCGGGAAGACCCGGAAGTGCTCACCGGTGTGCTTGCGACCGTTGAAGAGATTCCAGAGTTCGGGGCGCTGGTTTTTCGGATCCCACTGGCCGAACTCGTCACGATGTGAAAAAAAGCGTTCCTTTGCCCGGGCTTTTTCCTCGTCGCGTCGTGCCCCGCCCAGGCAGGCGTCGAATTTGAACTCCTCGATCGCATCCAGCAGGGTGACGGTCTGAAGGGCGTTGCGCGAAGGATTTGGCCCTTTCTCCTCCTGGGCGCGGCCGGCCTTGATCGAATCCTCGACATGACGGACGATCAGACGTGAACCGTTGGCGGCCACGAGCTCATCGCGGAAGGCGATCGTCTCGGGAAAATTGTGCCCGGTGTCCACGTGGACGAGCGGGAACGGAATCTTCGCCGGTGCAAAGGCCTTCTGGGCCAGACGCACCATCACGATTGAATCCTTGCCCCCGGAAAACAACAGCGCTGGCCGCTCAAACTGCGCGGCGACTTCGCGCATGATGAAGATGGCCTCGTGCTCAAGTTGGGCGAGGTGGGTGAGGTTGTAGGAACTCATTGCGGAAATCGAATGCGGGGCAAAACCAGTGCGTGTAATCGGTCGAGCGAAGCCGCGGGCAGTTCGGACTCGGTGGCAATCTCCAGCGTCGCCTCGCCGGGCAACGGGGGCTCGAAGGCGGAATCACGCCCGGTGAAACTCGCCACTCCACCGGCGGCCGCCTTTGCGTACAGGCCCTTGGGATCACGTTTGGCACAGGCCGCGAATGAGGCCGCCACATGCACTTCGATCAGGTCCTCTGTTCCAATGATGGAGCGCACCCGGTCGCGCTGGCCTCGAAGCGGCGTGATGAAGGAACACAGCGTGACCACACCCGCCTGCACAAAAAGTTTCGCCACCTCAGCCACCCGGCGCAGGTTCTCGGTCCGGTCGGCATCGCTGAAACCGAGGCCGCGATTGAGCCCCGTGCGCACATTGTCCCCGTCGAGCAAGTGCGTCGCGAACCCCTCGGACGCCAACCGGCGCTCCAAGGCCACAGCCAGCGTGCTCTTTCCCGAACCGGACAGCCCGTACAGCCAGATTACCCGGGCTTTTTGCCGCAGATTCACCTCTTTCTCCTCCCGGGAAAGAATGCGATCAAAGATAGGATGAAGATTGTCGGCAGCGGTCATTATCTTAAGTGAGTTGATAAACTTTTATAAGTATGACTCTGGCGGCAAGTAAAAACCATGACGTCCTTTGAAATAGATTTGTAATTATTTATTGCTCTATAGCTTCCAAATCCTCCTCCATGGCAGCCAAGCGTGCCTCCACTCCGGCAAGGAGGAGAGGATCGACCCCGTCCAGCGTTTGAAGTAGTCGCTGATGGTGTCGCTGCAACCGGTTCAAAGCGCCGGCTCTATCCCCCAGCCGCCAAAGCAGGCCGGCATGGATTCGTTCGACAAAAAGCGGAGCTTGCGGATGCCGTGCAGCCTGCTCAAAGGCCTCAGCGGCCATCTGGACATCACCCCGTCGATTCAAATGGATACCGGCCATTTCAATGAGAAGCAGCGGATCTTCCGGATGATGAACGAGCGCTTCCGCAAGCAGGCGGAGGGCCTGCTCCGCCTGTTCCTCATTAATCTGACGAATCACGGCCTCAGGAATGCGATCACCTCCCCCAGCCTGGCGGATACGTTCATCAGCGAGATCGTAGGCAAAAATACGGGCGGCATTGACCCAGAAGTAGCGCGGCCGTGGATCGATCCTGACCGCGAGCCGGCACCATCGACCGGTTGCCTCCACCTCGCGACTCTCCCATGCTTGGTGCGCACGCAACCAGATGAAATCAGCGGTGATCGCGCGGAAGCCACCCAGCAGCATCGGCAGGGATGAACCCGTGGAAAGCCCGTGCCCCGGGGCAATATCAACTGCTGGTGGCCTATGCCCGAGTTCCTCCCTTAGCGGTCCATCGATCAGGATTACCGCCACGCCGGCAAGAATCATGCCCGCAATAAGGTGTCCACGCCGTCGCCGTTGACGGTGGCCTTCAGATTTCCCTGCTTCGGAATACATGGATCGCCAGTCCCATCATGACCCCACTGTACGCCAGACCATATCCGCCGAGGGCTCCCAGGGGCAACCAGCCAATCGGTTCACCCGAACCTGCTTTTTCAGACAGATCAAACAGCTGGAAATCGGGAAGGACCACCCCCACGACCGAGGCGAAGAATCGCTCGAACGGTTCCTGACTACCTGCGGCGTGCATTACAAGCAGCGGGTGCAAATGACAGATCGCCAGCACCGGCAAGGCCAGCAGACCAGCCAGAACCGCGGTCCGACTGATGACCGACAGCAACAGGATCATCGCCGCCAAAATCATCAACCTGAACAGTTGAGCAACTCCGGCAAACCCGAGATTCACCCATGCCACCTGGGGATCACCGGTTGCGGCCAGTACGCCGGCCAGTAGCCCCGTTGTGAATACACAGAAAACACCGGCGAGCGCAGATATTCCCAGCCATTTCCCAACCAAATAACTCCCCCGCCCGAGTGGCTTGGCCAGCAGCGTCTGGGCATTGCCCCGGTCGAGTTCACCCAAAAAAAGATGTAATGTGACCATGATCACCAGCAGGGCTCCGAAAAGCCCCTGGCCCGCCAGTCCGAAATCGAGGATGAAGCGGGTCTCGCTCGTGCCAAAATTAAAATCGCGCAAGCCCTGCACTCCCAGGATGAACGCTCCTCCGACCATCAACAGGCCCATGATCATCCGTTCGCGCAGGGCTTCACGAAACGTCATTTCCGCAATGATACCCATGCCACCCGTGCGGGCAACGAAACGCCGGATGATGCTCATCAAGCAATTCCTCCGCTGTCATTCGTCCCCAGGCATCGCGCGTACAGCCGGGCAAGACGACCGGACGGTGGCATCATGCCGGAAAGGCGCCGTCCCCGGACCGCCAGCCAGTTCCGCAGTTCGCCCAGTTCATCATCAGGCAGGGGATCGATGAGCAGCGCCTGCGCTGCTGCTTCCGCACCCTCCAGGTCCGCCACGGAACCCTCCAAGACAAGACCACCTCGATCCAAAATGGCCACATGGTCGCACAGATCCTCAACCGGGCCGAACTGGTGAGTGGCAATAAGAACGGTGCGACCCTCCGCCCGCAGCAAGGCGATGCGTCCGGCAAGCTCGTCAGCCCCCTTCGGGTCCAACCCTGCGGATGGTTCGTCAAGGATTACCAGCCGGGGGTCATGCACCAGGGCCTGCGCCAGGCCGATGCGCTGCAGCATGCCCTTTGAATAGGTGTCAATCCGGCGATCCGCCGCCGTCTTGAGACCCACCCGGGCAATCAGCTCATCCACCCGGCTGACCAATCCGCGCTTTGGCAGGCCAGCCAAACGTGCATGAAAACACACCAGTTCGCGACCGCTGAGATGCCGGGAAAACCGCGGGGCATCAGGCAGGTATCCGGTCAATCGCCGTGCTTCCAGCGATCCGGCCGGACAGCCGAACACGCGAACGGAACCGGCAGTCGGCTCCAGCAGACCCAGGATGAGTCGGAGCGTCGTACTCTTGCCGCCACCGTTGGGACCGAGCAAACCACAAATGGAGCCGGCCGGCACGTTGAACGTCACCCGGTCCAAGGCCCGCAGACGCGGGCCAAAAAGGTGCGTCGAATAATCCCGGGTAAGGTTTTTTAGCTCGATGGCGGCTTCCATGCGGAGCCCCGTCAGCGGATCGCAAACCCTTGAAACTGAGGCTGACGGCGGTGGCTGTGCCGTTCAACCTTGCGGATGTAGCCATGCAGACGTTCCTCGACCGCGGCGACAAACGCCGCGACTTCATCGGAGGAGCCCTCCGCTTCCAACTGCACGCGACCATCCGGCAGGTTTTGCACAAAGCCCGTTACCTCGAACTCCTTGGCGACCTGGAGTGTTTGGTAACGAAAACCAACGCCTTGCACGCGACCTGCGAAAAACACCGTTTCAAGATGCACTTCGGCCATAGGGGAACCGGCACGCTGTGCGGCCCCTCGGCCATGATCAATCCGGAATTTGTTCCTTTTCCCCAGTGCATTTGTCTGAAGCGCCCGTATCTTTACTAAAAGGCAATCGACGCCAGGATTCACCATCCGGCTCATCGGCTTTTTCATTGCCTTTTGAAGCACCGAATCCACCTTGCCCAGAATAGGTCAGCGACCTACACCGCTAAATGAGCAATTACGAATCCAACGGCCCCTCTGACAACGAGTGGGATGAACGGGGCGAACTGGCCTGGAACGAATTTGACTGGGAGAACTACCTGCGCAGCCAGGACGACGTCATTCACCGTTATCTCGCCTTCTACGAAAAACTCCAGGGGAGTCCTGAGCGTCTGGACGAAGTGGCCCACCAAATGGGCTGGGATGAGGAAAGCTGGAGCAGTGACATCGATTTTGAGGCCGGCGCACCTGAGGCCGGTCAAACACTGGAAGCGGATGCCCCCGGATCCGGGGAGTTCGACAGCGAGCCCTACACGCTCCACAAGAACCCGGTGTTCATCGCCACCAAGGCGATTTATCTGAGCATGAAGCGCCCGTGGGAACGGCTGGCCGACGAGCCCGCCCGCGTTCCACAAGACCTAGCCCTTCGATTTCATGCCTCGCTCTATCGTGGTGAGGAACAGGCCATGCTTGCGATCCAAGCCCTGGATTTCGGGGACTACGCGATGGCGATCAGCCTCTTCAAGCGGTCACTGCGTGAATTGAACCAGTCACTAGCGCTGATCTCGGGTCAAGCCGAGTCGACGAGCCGCAGCTTAAAGGACTACGGTGAAAGTGCCCTGCCCCGCCTTTTTGACCTACGAGAAATCTGGTTGCGCGTCATGAACGAGTGTCGTGAAGAACTCGAGAGACCCGCCGAGAGCGACGAGGAGAGCTGAAGGGTATTAGCCCAACCCGGCGAAGCCGGAGGAATTGGAAGTTGGCAGTTGGTATTTGGTGAAGAACGACCAAACTTCTAACTACAAACTTCCAACTGCTCCCTTACTCCCCAATTATCGTCTCAAACCTTGTCGTTGTTCGTGAGTGAGGGTCTAAAAAGTCCTTGCGCTTCACCACGCTGAGGACTTGCTTCGTGACTCGCTTTTTGGAGAGGTGGCTGAGTGGTCGAAAGCAGCGCTTTGCTAAAGCGCCGTAGGTCTAACCGCCTACCGGGGGTTCGAATCCCCCCCTCTCCGCCAAAAATCACCAAGCGATTTTTGTATTGGGGGGGATGAGAACCCGGGTTCGACGGAGCGAGCTTTGCGAGCGGAGATGGGGCTCGCGTAGCTTGAGTGCGCAGCACCTGTTCCGGAGGAACAGCCAATCCCCCCCCCTCTCCGCCATCTTATGCTCCCAACATAGGCCAAGCGTATGGCCCAAGGCGAAGGATGCCCTTCGAAGCCTTGGCGTAGGAGGGCTGTTATTGGGGGGATGATAACCCGGGTTCAACGGAGCGAGCTTTGCGAGTGGAGATGGGGCTCGCGCCAAAAATCGCCAAGCGATTTTTGATGGAAACTGTAATGCCGTGCTTACATTCAAGGCGGCGTGCAACAAGCTCGTTACAGGCAGATTAAGCTTCCTGCAGGGATTCAACAGGGAGAGCGTCGGTTTTCCTTACGAAATCAACATTCCTGACATCCTCTGGTGTTTGAGAATAAATTAAATTATCATTTTTATATACAATGATTTATGAATTTTTACCGGAGAGAATCATGGCGTGGCACAGAATACGCTTAAGTAGCCATCCAAGTACTCAGCATCTCCCTTTTCAGCCATGAAAAAGTCCACCAACCACCTCCTTTCGCTCTTTGCCAGCCTCTCCCTTTTCATGTGCGGCCAGCTTTCGGCGAGCCCCATCGTGCTGGGTGGCGACGAACTTCTGGGAACGATTTTCCCCGCCACGCCCGCGAGCTCAAACAATGCGACCGAGCAGGTTCGTTTCCTGGTGCATCACTACAATCTGGGCGCGACCGATGGAACCAATTTGGGGAATAATCCCGCTGATCCACAGTCGGAAGTTTATACGCTGTATCGTCCGACGGCTGCCCCCGGCACACTTGATTTCCCTGTTCATGAAACGAAGGTGGACACCAGCAATCCGGTGATCGATCTCGGCGGAATCACTTACCAGTACGTTCTCTTCTTCCAAGCCTCCAACGCATGGGTGTATTACATCGGGAATATTTCTGGCTTCAATTCGATCAAGTGGGGCGGGCATCCCATCCCGGATCCTCCTTCCAATTGGAATGGCAGTACGATCTCCCACTATTCCCTATTCAATGGAACCACGACAACCCAGGTACCCGATGGCGCGGCCACCTTGGCTCTCCTTGGCTTGGGCCTCAGCCTCACCGCTGTTGCCTACCGCAGAAAATCCGCCTGAGCTGAATCCCTCTCGTTAGGCAAATTCACGACCCCGGCTAAGCCGGGGTTTTTTTGGGATTTATCAGATCATCTCTTTATGGAGTAAGGCACGGTCACCGCGGCATTAGCTCAGCTTCCATAAGCCATGGTCCGCGATGGCCGCGTCCAGTAAAGGTACAGGAAGCACAAACAGGCCCTCATTTTGTGCATTCGCGTGACTATGTAGCCATGGCTTGGTTAAAATGCTCAAGTATCCGCATCTGGTTGGATGCGACTTTCAATATCTCATTAATGATTGATGTCGTTTATATTATGATGAACCTAGGGCCTGGATCTGAACCGTCGGAAGGCGTTACATCCAGCTCATTAATCATGCTATCATTTGCATATCAACAGTTAATGATTTAGGAACCCGCCTGCATGCCTAAAGTCCGATTTAATGCGTCGGATAATCTTACAGTAGGGACAAAGAAGACTGAGGTGGCAGGAAATCTATATTTTTCATATAACTGTTAATCAGTGTTTTATAACTTTACTATAATTTATTTCAACACTTGGCATGAACTTCGCTTAATCTGTGTCAGTTCAATCGCCATTTCCTCAACACAACTCTCAACCACCACTGTAACATGAAAAACCTAATCAAAGTACTCGCCCTTTCGCTCGCGCTGGGGGTTTCCGCCAAGGCCATTCCCATCGTCGGTTCAGTCGACTTCGCCGGTAGCGCCACTCTCGACAATGCAAACGTCGCATTGGCAACCGAAGTGAGCTCCGGTTTCGGCTTCATCATCGATGCCACTGACGATTTCGCCGCTGAAGGCCTCGTCTTTGGTCAAGGAGTCTCCTTCAGCTTCCCTTGGACCTTCACCTCTGGAGCCCACGCGGGCCTATGGAGCGTGGGTGGCTTCACCTTCGACCTGATTTCTTCCGCAGTCGTCCAACAGACCTCCTCATTCCTGAATGTAACCGGCACCGGCACCATCAAGCACGCCGGCTACGATGACACCGCAGGCATCTGGGCATTCACCATTCCGAATGCTGGTGGTAGTGACGCCACGTTCTCGTTCGCTTCTGCCACGAGCTATGTTCCGGACACCTCCTCCACGGTTCTCCTGATCGGTGCCGGCCTCCTCAGCATCGGCCTGGCCGCCCGCCGCAAGAGCTAAAGCGGGTCACAGTCTTCAAAGTTTCAAAAGCCGCACTGGTTCGCCAGTGCGGCTTTTTTGTCAGACAAATTCAAGCGAAGGCCCCCAAACAATGAACCCGGATCATCGCTCTATGCAGAATTGACGGTGCTTTAGGACTTTGCATCGTGATCGAATCCGATGCATCCCATCCTGCTCCGCCTCGTAAATGATCCTCAAAGGAGGGATTTGTCGTGAACCTGGATGCCTATCTCGTCTACGGAAGCGTAATTCTGGGTGTGGTTCTTGCCTTGGGAGCCGGGCTACGTGCCCGCAAAGCGATTGATCGTTGGGCCTTTGCCATCGGGTTTCTGGCTTTGGCTGCGGAGCGTTATTGCAGCGCCCGCCTGGGACGTGCCATCTCCCCTGAGGGGATGCATCATTGGGAACTCTGGCAAATGTCGGCCGGAGCCCTGATTCCGGCAACCTGGCTGCTCTTCAGCCTCACCTTCGCCCGGGGCAACGCCCGTGAGTTTATTCGCAAATGGCGCCCCGCCCTACTGCTCACCCTGCTCTTGCCCGTCGGCGCCGTGGTCTTTTTTCGGCAAGACTTGATTCTCGCGACGTATGCCATCGAAGGACAGGCGTATCAGAAGTACCGCCTGGGCACTTCCGGTATCGTTGTCTACTGGATACACCTCATCACCGCGGTCCTGGTATTGATGAACCTTGAGCGCACGTTTCGTGCGTCCGTCGGGATGGTGCGCTGGCGCATCAAGTTTTTCCTGATGGGCGTGGGTCTGCTCTTCCTCACCCGGCTGTATACGGCAAGCCAGACGCTACTTTTCAACACCGTGGACGCATCATTGGATAGCCTCAACTCAGCCGGTGTACTGGTGGCCGGAGGATTGATCCTTCGCTCCCTGTTCAGGGCGGGGCATTTCAACCACGATGTGTACCCATCCCACACCGTACTTCAAGGCTCTCTGACGGTCATCCTGGCCGGGCTCTATCTGATGACTGTCGGCGTCTTCGCCAAGATAGTAGCCTACCTGGGCGGCGACACTTCCTTTGCGCTCAAAGCCCTGGTGGTGCTCGTATTCGTGGTGGGGTTGGCGGTGCTCGTGCAGTCCGATCGTGTGCAACTTCGGATACGCCGCGTAGTCAGCCGGCATTTTCAACGTCCGCTCTATGATTACCGTACCGTCTGGCGTCAGTTCACCGAGGGAACGGCCTCCCATGTCGAATTGACAGACTTCACCCGGGCCGTCACCAAGCTCCTCGCGGAAATTTTTCAAAGCCTGTCCGTCACCGTCTGGTTGGTCGATGAGCGCCGCGAGGAACTGACCCCGGCTGCGTCCACCTTTATCACGGATGCCCAGGCGCAGACACTTCCGCCGACCGTGGAGGATGCGGCCAGGGTGATCAGACACATGCAGTCCCATCCCGATCCCGTGGACATCGAGCATCTCAAGGATGACTGGGCGGTGGCATTGCGCCGCTGCCATCCCGATGTGTTCCACAAAGGCGGCACCCGCGTTGCCATACCCATCGTAGCCAACGGCGAATTCCTGGGTGTGATCCTGCTGGGCGACCGGGTCAGTGGTGCCGCTTTCACGCTGCAGGATCTCGAACTGCTCAAGTCGATCGGTGACCAGGTCGCATCCGGACTGCTGAATCTCCGCCTGTCGCAGCGACTCCTGCAGGCCCGGGAACACGAGGCGTTCCAGACCATGGCCACGTTTTTCGTGCACGACCTGAAGAACGCCGCCTCCACCCTCAACCTGATGCTTCAGAATCTTCCGGATCATTTCGATGACCCGGACTTTCGTGAGGATGCCTTGCGCGGGGTGGGCAAATCCGTATCGCATATCAATCATGTGATCAGCCGGCTCACCCAGCTGCAGCACGGACTGAAGATCAATCCCACACCGGTCGATTTGAATACCGTCGTCAAAGGTGCCTTGGACACGTTCACTTCAGATAAGGACTTCACCATCGATTTTAACCCCGGGATACTCCCGCCCGTCTGCCTCGACCAGGGGTCAGATCGCCAGCGTGGTGACCAACCTGGCCCTAAACGCCCGTGAAGCCGGTGCGAGCCAGCTTCGGGTTGGCACCACCGAGGCCGGGAACTGGGCCATTGTTGAGATAGCAGACAATGGCAGTGGCATGAGTGCAGACTTCATCCGAAATTCACTGTATCGGGCATTTCAGACGACCAAGAAGAATGGTATGGGCATCGGTATGTTCCACAGCAAGATGATCGTGGAAGCCCACGGCGGCCGGATGGCAGTCGAAAGCACTCCCGACAAGGGAACCACCTTCCGGGTCTTTGTGCCGATCAGTTCGTGAGCATTGACCAAGCCCATGGCCCACCGGTCAGGGTTACATGATCATATTTGGCACACTATTTCGGAAAACCACGGTGACGGCCAACCGGCACCGGGTGATTTCATTCAGCAAAAAAATGCCCCGTAAACACGGGGCATTTGAACGATTACCAACTGGCCCTTTGCATCAGTTCTTTCTGCGTGCCATGACGCCAACGATCAGGATACCGAGGCCCATCAGGAGAATTGTCGCGGCTGACTCGGGAACCTGGGTTGTTCTGGTCCCGTAGAGCGTCACGTGGGAGATCGCCCCGCTGATATCCAGCCAGAAATTTTTCAGCTCAAGCGTTTCAGTGCCATTCCACCCAAATGCGCCGAGATCAAACAGGTACCAAGCGGGAGGTCCTTTGCCATCCTTGACCAAAAGGAAGGGATTCCCTCCGACGATATCCCCACCCTGATAGGTAAGGGTGGCATGATTGGGGCCGCTTCCGCTAAAAACAGTCTCGTAGCTGTCGTCTAGCACCCCCGAGGGCAGGGCATTCCCGTAGTCATGCTTGTAAAGTTCCACCGAGGGGGAAATAATGGGAGCAATTACCGTGTTGATCTCAGACTGACTGGTTTGCGTTCCTGTCCAACGGCTGACACCGAATACGCCGCTATCCGGGAGGATGACCAAGGCTTGGGCAGCCGGCACAACCGCAAAAACGGCGACTGCGAGTATGGATTTGAGAGTATTCATGGCTGGATTCGTAAATGGGAATTATAGCTGTTTTCAGATAGCATGCCCCATACAAAATATTGGTTATAATATAATGTATTTAATTAGTAATCAAATATTTAAGATTTTAAAAAAGACTATGTTCCAGCAGGACTTTCAGGAAGTGTAAGGCGGTTCTACAATGAATTGGGGTCTAACTCGTGCGTGTTGCCCCATAGATTTTAAAAAGCTGGCAGACAGCGGGTAATAAAATAGGGCGTTCATCCTTAAAAATGTAAAATATACCGACATTTTCGGATGATCAAACCAAAGGGCCCGGCAGGGCAATCTATGCACGATAAAATCATAACTCCATCA
>JBGTGS010000047.1:0-14187 GCA_041746615.1 Opitutaceae bacterium
TCATCGCGGCGTAAAGCCGCTCCTACCAAAAACCTTTCTGCCCCCGTGGCCCCGAGCGTGAGCTCGGGGATGTCCCAGTCGCAGCGAAGCTGCACCAGGCATGGCATAGGTTGCAGCTTCGCCGTCCCCCGATATCCGTACTTGAAATCGCATCACCTCCGCGCATTCCCCATTCAGAATTCCGCATTTCCCCTTTCAGCCCGCCAAAGCCGGGTAAACCTTTCCTCCTCCCCATGTCCGACTCCGCCACCGTCAATCGCGCCACCCGCATCATCGCCCGGGTCTCATCGGACCTTCCCGCCGATGCCGCCTTGCGAGAGGAACTCTCGGGCAACCGCGAGCTGAACCCGTCCGACAAGCGGGCGATCTCGCGCGCCGTCTATGTTTACTTCCGCTGGTTCCAGTGGCTCGATGCAAGCGCATCCGTCCAAAGCCGCCTCATGGCCGCCCTCGAATTGCAGGCCCGCTTTGACGCCGATCCCTCCAGCATCAAGACCGAGGCGCTTGCCGCCCGTGCTCTGCCGGAGTGGATCGCCTCCGAGGTTGACCCCGTCCCCCCCGGCTGGCTCCGCCAGCTCCAAGGCGATCCGGCCCTGTGTATCCGCATCCAGTCCGAATTCGCCGGCTCGGTCCCCCGTGCGCTGGGCAACTGTACACCTGCCGATCTCAGCGCCCACCTGAACACCCCACCCTCGCCTCCCACGGCCTGGCGCTTCAACGGCTTCAACGATCTCTTCCGCACCGACGAATTCCAGCAGGGACTCTTCGAAATCCAGGACCTCGCCTCCCAACTGGTCGGACACGCCTGCGAGCCGTCGCCAGGTGAGACCTGGTGGGATGCCTGCGCCGGCGAGGGCGGCAAGACCTTGCATCTCTCGGACCTCATGCAAAACAAGGGGCTCATCTGGGCGACCGACCGCTCCGCCCGCCGGCTCGCCACCTTGCGCAAGCGCGCCGGCCGGGCCCGCACCTTCAACTACCGCGCGGTGAACTGGAACGGCGGACCCATCCTCCCCACCAAGACCAAGTTCGATGGCATCCTCCTCGACGCCCCCTGCAGCGGCGTCGGCACCTGGCAACGCAACCCGCACGCCCGCTGGACCACCTCACCCGACGACGTGCGTGAACTTGCCACCCTGCAACTTCAGCTCCTCAATCATGTCGCAGGCTCGCTCAAACCCGGCGGCCGCCTGGTCTACGCCGTCTGCACCCTCACCCGCAGTGAGACGACTGCGGTCACGGAGGCCTTTACCGCCGCGCACCCGGAACTCACCCCCGCAGCCGTGCTCGGCCAGGCCGGCCCCGTCACCCTCTGGCCCCACAATCTGAACGCGAACGGCATGTTCATCGCCGCATGGCAACGCCCCCGGGTTTGATTTCCGCTGGCCGAGTAGGAAAAACTGCGCCATCATTTTGCTCACGTTCGCCCCGGTGCCCACCGACCGAAAAATCACCCCCGACACGGTCCGCCGCGATTTCAACGACCCCGTCACGGTGGTCGCCTATGCGCGTGCAGCCCACTTCCTCGGCCTCTGGAAGTCCGAGCTGGCCCTGATCGAACGCCATCTCCCCGACCGCACCACCCCGATCATCGAGGCCGGTTGTGGTGCCGGCCGCATCGCCATCGCATTGTGGGATCTCGGCTACCACAACCTCACGGCCTTCGACTTCGCCGAGGAACTCCTCGACCAGGCCCTCCACCTCGCCGCCGAGCGCGGAGCGGATGGCATCCGCTTCCTCCACGCGGACGCCACCGCCCTGCGCAAGTGTCACATAATACGTGACACTCGTTTTGGCGGCGCGCTGTTCATGTTCAACGGGCTGATGCAGGTTCCCGGACGCGAACGTCGCCGCACGGCCTTGCGGGAGCTCCACACCGTCTGCCTCCCCGGTGCGCCGCTGATCTTCACCACCCACGACCGGGATGACGCGCGGGCCGAACGCGCACTTTGGCGGCTGGAGGCGGCACGGTGGCAGCGCGGCGAACAGGATCCGCGACTGGTCGAATTCGGAGACCGCTACTTCGACGACGACAATGGCGGACACACCTTCATGCACCTGCCCGACCGGGCGGAAATCCTCTCCGACCTTGCTGCCACCGGGTGGCGGCACGAAACCGATACCATGCGGCGCGATCTCGCCCGGGAATCCCGCGCCGTGAAGGATTTCTCCGACGAATGCCGTTTCTGGGTGGCCCGCCGGGCTTGATTTTGCCTCTTCGGACGTAGGTGGAGCGCTGCCGCGCCACGTTGCGAGCAAGCACGCCGGTGGCTGGTAAACTCGCAACATCTTCGGCAAAGCACAGCGCCACACCCCTGACCCACGCTTGCGCGCCGCCCGGGAATCCCGCAAGTTGTCCCTTCACCCATGCCCGAACTCATCGACCGCACCTGGCTCTGGTTCGCCGCCGCCTGTTACCTGGCGGGCTTCGTGATGGGCACCCTGGCTCTGCTGCGCGACCGCCGGCAGCCGCCCGGCCTGATGTATATGATCATTGCCGGCGGGTTCCTGTTGCAGACTTTCGGCCTCTACATGCGCGGCCTCGAGGTGAAGGGCTGCCCGCTGGGCAATACCTTCGAGATCTTCCAGTTCACAGCCTGGTCCGCCATTTCGATCTACCTCGTCATCGGCGCAACCTTCCGGCTCAGCCTGCTGGGTTACTTCACCTCCCTGCTCTCGGCCACGCTCACGCTGGTGTCGCTCGCCATCCCCGCATGGGATGCCACCCGGCGGATCAGCGCCTTCCCCAATGCCTGGATCGAGCTCCATGCCGCCCTCGCCCTCTTCAGCTACGGGGTCTTCGCCCTGCTCGCCCTGACCTCGGTGATGTACCTGCTGCGCAACTACAGCCTGAAGCACAAACATCTGTCCGGAGCCTTTGCCTTCCTGCCGTCCATCCGCGACCTTGACGACATCGGCCGGCGACTGCTCATCGCCGGGGTGGCGATCATGACCGTCTCGCTGGCCGTGGGCTCGGTCTGGTGGCTTCAGCACCCGGAGTCGGTCAACACGGCCAAGCTGCTCGTGACCCTGGGAGTCTGGCTGGCCTATCTGGTCGCGCTGGTTTTGCGCCTCGCCGGCAATTTGGTGGCCCAGCGCCAGGCCTGGGTCTGCACCCTGCTTTTCCTCACCGCCTTGCTGTCCATCGGACCGGTCAACTCCAGCCGGCCCGGTCTGCCGCCCCCCGCAAGCGGGGGCACCCCATGAGCAATCCAGTCCTGTTCATTCTCGGCGCCAGCCATCACACCACCCCGCTGGAACTTCGGGAGAAGCTCGCGCTGACCGCGGACAAGGTGGATCCCTGTCATCGACGGATCAGCTCCCTGCCCGGCCTGCGCGAATATGCGGTCCTGAATACTTGCAATCGCGTCGAATTCTACGGAGTGGCGGATTCAGCGGAAACGATCGACCGCCTGCAGGAGGAATTCTGCAGCTTCCAAGGTTTCGCCCCCGGGGAGTTTGCCCGGATCCGGAAACACGCAGCCGGGGCGGAGGCCATCCGCCACCTCATCGGAGTGTCCGCCGGGCTCGATTCCCAGATGCTGGGTGAAAACGAGATATTCGGGCAGGTCAAGGATGCCTATGCCGATGCCCAGACCCGGCGCACGGTCGGCCCGGTGCTCAACCGCGTTTTCCAGAAGGCCTTTCAGGCGGCCAAGTACGTGCGGACCCACACCGCCATCACCGAGGGTCAGATCAGCGTGGCCAACGTCGCCGTCGACCTCGCGTTGAACATCTTCGGCGACTTGAACGCCCGGGTGTTGCTCCTTGGAGCCGGCGAGATCGGCGAGAAGACCGCCCGGGCCTTTCAAAGCCGCGGAGCCGGCGACCTGACGGTTTCCAGCCGCACCCTTGGACGGGCCATGGAACTGGCCACGATCTTCGGCGGCGCCGCACTTCCGTTTGAGCATTTTTCCGCCCACCTCAACCAGTTCGACATCGTGGTGTGCTCAACCGCCTCCAGCGGGTACGTGGTGACAGCGACGGAGGTCACAGCCTCCATGCATCGCCGTCCCAACCGGCCGCTCTTTCTCATCGACCTGGCCGTCCCGCGCGATGTCGATCCCTCGGTCGCCGATCTGACCAATGTCTTTCTCTACAATCTCGACGACCTCGCGCGCATCGCCGACGACAACCGGGCGGCCCGGGCGGCCCAGGTCACCCAGGCCCGGGAGATTGTAGACGAGCGCACCGCCGCCCTCTGGCGGTTGGTGGCGACCCAGTGCCGCGAAAGCGGACCGGCCCCGATCATTCCCGGACCGACCCTCAATCCATCGAAGCAGTCTTGATCCCGACTTTGGCCCGCTCCAGGGCTGCTTGCAGCTCCGGGAGCTTGATGGGCTTGCTGATGTAATCATCCATGCCCGAGTTGAGGCAGCGTTCACGATCCCCTTCCATGGCATTCGCCGTGAGCGCAATGACCCAGGGACGCTCCGCCCGGACGGGTCGCCGGGCGATGAGGCGTTCCATCGCCTCTATCCCGTCCATCTCGGGCATCTGCACATCCATCAGGATCATGTCGTACTTCAAACGATGCACCGCCTCCAGCACCTCGTATCCGTTGGCGGCCACATCCGCGCGATAGCCCAGCCGGGCCAGCATGTGTAAGGCGACTTTCTGGTTCACAGCGTTGTCCTCCGCCAGGAGGATGCGCTCGGGCTTCATCGTCGTGCTGGGAATCGGAGGCTGCGTATCAGCCTTCACTATACCCGGAGCCTCATCCTGCCAGGTGAACAGGCGGGCAAGGACGCCAAAGATCTGCGCGGGTTTGGCGGGCTTGGTGAGATAGGCTGAAAACAGGCTGTGATCATCAACAAAATCACGAAGCCCCAGCGACGAGAGCAGAACCAAGGGTATCGCCTCCCCGTCCTTTTGCTCCTGCCGGATGGCCCGGGCCAGCATCGCGCCATCCATGTCAGGCATGTGCATGTCGAGGATTGCCACGTCGAACTTCTCCCCGCTCCGCATGAGGGCCAGGGCCTCCTCACCCGAGGCAACCGCCTTGGGCTCTACCTTCCATTGCCGGGCCAGCGTCGTGAGGATGCGACGGCTGGTGGCATTGTCGTCGACAATAAGCAGCTTCCTGCCTTCCAGATGCACGGTTCCTGACCCGAGATAGGGACGAGGCCCCCCAACCACGGCTTCGATGGCAACCGTGAAGAAGAAGGTCGAACCCTTCCCCTGCTCGCTTTCGACCCACATGCGTCCGTCCATCAACTCCGTCAGCCGCTTGCTGATGGCCAGACCCAGGCCCGTGCCGCCGAAACGGCGGGTCGTGGACAGATCCACCTGCATGAACGAAGTGAACATCCGCCCGATCGCCTCCGCCGGGATGCCGATGCCCGTGTCAGCCACCGCAAAATGGAGTTTCCCATTTTCCGAATCGGTGCGCACGGTCAGCGCCACTTCCCCGGTCTCGGTGAATTTCACCGCGTTCCCCAGCAGGTTGACCAGAATCTGCCGCAGCCGGGTCGCATCGCCCCGGACCTGGGCGGGCACGCCATCGGTTATCTCATACAGCAGATCGAGTTTCTTGGCCGCCGCGGTCGGGGCCATGAGGTCGAGCGCACCCTCGACGCACTCGCGCAGGCTGAAAACCTCGTGCTCCAGTTCCAGCCGGCCCGACTCGATCTTGGAGTAGTCGAGAATGTCGTTGATGATCGTGAGCAGGGAGTCCCCGCTGATCCGAATGGTTTCCGCGTACTCCCGCTGCTCGGGGGTGAGCGGTGAATCCAGCAGCAGCGAGGTCATGCCGATCACACCGTTCATGGGGGTGCGAATCTCATGGCTCATCATTGCGAGGAACTGGCTCTTCGCCAGGTTCGCCTGCTCGGCCAGCTCCTTCGCCACCTTCAATTCATCAGCCGCGTGCTTCTGCGCCGTGATGTCCACCACCGTGGTCAGCCGATCCTCGGTGCCGTCCGGGTGCCGGTTGCGCTGGGAACTGAAATGAACCCAGACGTGGCTGCCATCCGGGCGGACATAGCGCTTTTCCAGGGCAAGGCTGTCTCTTTTCCCCGCCCTCATCTCCGTGAACAATTCGTCCTGCCGCGGCCGGTCATCCGGATGGGTGATGGTGTGAAAGGCCTTGGGGTCGCTTTCCGCGAGCTCCCGGGTGATTCCGCCTATGCGCAGATGCTCGTCATTGACCAGGAACACCTCGCTGCCATCCGCCTTGACCAGGCGCCAGGAGATGCCGATCGGGGCCGTTTCAAAGATGAAGCGGAAACGCTGCTCCTGGCGTCTCAGCTCCTCCTGATCCTGTTTGACCTGGGTAAGGTCCACCAAGGTGCTCAGCTGATCCGTGCTGCCATCCGCATGAACCCGGCGCTGCGTGCTGAAACGCACCCAGACGGTGCGCCCATCCGGACGGACATAGCGTTTCTCCAACGAATAGCGGTCGATCTTGCCGGCCAGGAGATCAGCGTTGAGCACTTCCTGCCTGGGTTTGTCGTCGGGATGCGTAAGATTGTAGATGGCCCGGGGGGGCTCCGCTTCCGTGCGCATCAATCCGCCAATGCGCAGATGCTCCTCGTTGACCACATACTCCACGATGCCGTCCGCACGCTCCCGCCGCCAGGAGATCCCCACGGGAACGGATTCGAAAATGTAGCGCATTTCCACCTCTTTTGCGGCCAGTTCCCGTTCGGATTGCGAGCGCTCGGTGATGTCCCGCTCAATGGTCATGTAGCCGGTGAGTTCTCCGGCTTCGTCGCGCAGAGGCTGGGCTTCGATCGCCACCCAATAGGGCCGGCCCGACTGGTGATAGTTGATGAGCTCCACCTTGAAGCCGGCCCCCTCCTTGAGCCGGGCGTTCATTTCGGCGATCGCCACCGGATCCGTTTCCGCCCCATGGAGGAAGGAACCCAGCTTGCGTCCCTTCACCTCGTTGAGGGTGTAGCCGGTGATCTTCGTAAATCCCTCATTGACCCAATCGATGCTTCCGGACGCATCGGTCAGAACCACCCCGTTGTCGGTGTGGCGGGCCACCAAGGCAAGTTTTCGCACCTCATCCTGGGCCAGTTGCAACCCGCGGGTCATTTCCCCTGCCAATTGCTCGGCGTGACTCCGCGAGTTGGAAAGCGACCAGACCAGCCCGGAAGCCAACAGGCTCATCAACAGGCCACCTCCAAGGATGGTGCCAGGAAGCACGCTCCGGCTGGTCTCATCGAACTTGGGCCGGGAGCCCAAGCGGATGGTCCACTCCCGGCCATAAAGCGCTAGCGGATGGCTGGCGGTAAAGCTGCCGTAGCCTGATTCGGAAGCATCACCCCGAGCATCAATGATGGGCGATGCCGTCGTCGGGTCAGCATCCTCAAAAATCTCGAAGCCAATATGCTGCTCCACGAGCACATCAAGGTCCTTCACGAGCATGCTGATCGGAAGGGCGGCACATACCCATCCGCGCAGATTGAGGCGGCGCTCATCCGCGGTCCCGTGCGGCTTACCCGGCTCAAACACAGGAAGGAAAAGGAGGAAACCGGGCTGCGTCCCGCCGTCCTGGTTCAAGTCGATGCGTTGTGTCAGCACCGCCCGATTGCTCACCATTGATGCCTCGGCGGCTTCCCGCCGGAATTGCTCCAGGGCCAGATCGGCACCCAGGACCGAAGCATTGCCCTCATACGGCTCAAGATAAGTGACCAGGTACCGGTGGGCACTTCCGTTGCCTGGCTTCAATGAGAAGTCAGGATTATCCCAACTTCTCATGGTTTCCTCGAATGCCGCTACCTCGTCGGCCGGCACCCGGCTGACATAGGCAAGGACGACCACGCTCCGCTCCAGAAAACGGCCGGTCAACCTCACAAACCGCCTCCACTCCCTGGGCGTCATTTCGCTGTTCGCATCAAACACATCGCGAGTGGCATGGATGGCCTCTTCGGACTTTGTAAAGCGGTCGACAAACTCGTTGGTCAACCGCTCGCTCAGACGCTCGAACCGCAGCCGGTCATTCTCCCGGATCTGACTTCGCGCGATCTGGCCTCCCCAGACAGAAATCGCACATCCCGCAGCCAGGATGCTGAGGGGCAACCAATTACGTTTAACCAAGCCGGTCAAAGGCAGGGTTTTAATGAACACGCCACCTTTATGCACAAAATTGATGCAACTTGCCATGGTGAATTTACCCCAGGGCCAATGCTTCTTTATCCCAGTCTACCACTTCGAGGGTAAGTAGATATACCATTTGAATGCCACCCAACCCGCTCCGTCCGGCGCGAATCGGCAGGGTGTCAGGATATCTGCTGCTCCATCCAGTCGCAAGCGGTCTCACCCGCCGGCTGCCGCAGAGTGGCGCGGAGCCGTTCCGCCTGAGCCTGGGTACGTTGCAGGCGGGCAGGGTTTTCCAGACAATCTCTCAGCTCGTGCGCGAGGGCCGCGGGCGTCGCCGCCCCTTGGATATATTCGGGGTACATCGGCTCCTTCAGCAGCAGGTTGGCAATGCCAAGGTAGGGCACCTTCACCAGCATGCGCCCCAGCAAATAGGTAAGCAGATCCGCCCGATAGGTCACCACCCCGGGAATACTCGCCAGGGCGCAATGCATGGACATCGTGCCACTGGAGGTGAGCACTGCAGAGGCGGCCACCGGACCCCCATCATCCATCCGGCGAAGCTGGACACCCGCCGGCGGATCCGCCGCCTCCAGCACACCGCGAATCCCGTCACTCGGATAAAGCACCATCGCCGGGCGGTCACCGCCCCATGCCTTGTAACCGGCCAGCAACACCGGGAAGATCCGCGCCACCGGCCCCTTGCGGCTGCCCGGCAGCAGTAAAATCGGCCCGGACGCGTCGTAGCGGACCGGCCCAACATGGTCCGGGGCAACAAACGGGTGGCCCACGAACTGGACCGGCAGCGAAGTATCGGCGTAGACCGCCGGTTCAAAGGGGAAAATCGAGGCGAGGCCGTCGAGATGCTTCGCCATCTCGAAACGCCGGCCGGCCCGCGAGGCCCAGATCTGTGGACTGATATAATAAAGCGCCTTGGTAGGCCCGCCGGCCTTGGCGGAATAACCACGCTCAAACAGCCCTTTCGCAATCCGCAGGTTCAGACCCGATGAATCCACAAAGCAGACCGCACGCGGCCGGTGGCACCCGATCCAGTCAACGATGGAGGCGATCAGCGCCCGATAATGGGAAATCCTGGTGATGACCGCAAAGCCCATCGCAGACGAACCCGTGAGATCGCTCAGCAACTGGGCTCCGGCCCCCGCCAGCCGCTGGCCGCCCAGGGCACAGACTTTCAATTCAGGCCTCTTTGCCAGCAGCCCGCTCACCATGCGCGCCGCATGCTCGTCACCCGAATGCTCGGCCGCAACGACCAGCAGGTCCACGGCTCCGTGGGCCGGACCAGGCAGCAGATGATCCGTGGAATCATTCTTCACTTCTGATTCTTCAGGATCTGCTCGGTGATCGTGATGGCCACTTCGAGCGCCGTCTTGCCCAGCGCGCCGCCGACCTTGGGCTGGGTCGCCTCGCGCACACTCTCGATGAAATGCGCCAGCTCGATGGCCAGCGGTTCGCCCTTCTCGATGGGAATCTCGTGCACCGGTACCTTGTCCTCACCGGCCTTGGCCAGGCCGATCTTCAGTTTCAAGCCGTAGGCGATGATATCGCTCTTCTTCACCAGATGGCCCTTCTGGTTCATGAAATCGAGGGAGAGGTAGGCATTGTCCTGAAAGACGCGGATCTCTCGGTTCTTTTTCTGACTCATGCGCGAGGCGCTGAGGTTGGCCACGCAGCCGTTCTCGAACTCGATGCGGGCATTGGCGATGTCCTCGGTCTTGGAGAGCACGTTGATGCCAACGCTGTCGATCTTGCGGATGGGTGACTTCACCAGCGCGAGGACAATGCCGATATCATGGATCATGAGGTCGAGCACGACCCCCACCTCGGTGCCGCGCCGTTGGTAGGGCGCCAGGCGCTCGCTGGTGATGTACTGCGGCCGGCCGGTGTGCTTCTCAAGGTAACTCATCACCGGATTGAAGTGCTCGATGTGCCCGACCTGCACGAGGCAGTCATGCTTGCGCGCAGCGGCCAGCACCTGCTCGGCCTCCTCCAGCGAGGCGCACAGGGGTTTCTCGATCAACAGATGGCAGCCACGCTCAAGCAGCGGCAGCGCGACCTTCGCATGCAAATCGGTCGGGACCACCACCGACACCGTGTCGCAGGCCTCGCCCATCTCCTCCAGGGTGGCAAAACGACGGCATGAATGCCGTGCGCAGATCTCCGCCGCCCGGTCGTCATTGGTCTCATAGATCCCGGTGAGCTCGATTCCCGGCATGGAGGCATAGATCCGGGCGTGGTGCTGGCCGAGCGACCCGACGCCGGCGACACCACATTTGATCTTGGGGGTGGACATGCGGTCGGACGCTAATGTCCGGCGTCCCGACCGCGATCCGAAAAACGAGGCGAAGCCCGACCGCCGGATTCAGGGCTGCACTTCCGAAAACACGCCCTCGTGCAGGTACAACTGCCGTTGGGTCCGGGCGGCATGCGCGGCGTTGTGGGTCACCAGCACAAGTGCGGTCGCCGTGTCGGCGCAGAGGCTCAACAGCAGATCGATCACCGTCTCACCGGTTTTCTCATCAAGGTTTCCCGTCGGCTCGTCCGCCAAAATCAATCGCGGGGAGTTCATGAGTGCCCGCGCCACCGCCACGCGCTGACGCTCGCCACCCGAAAGCTGGGCCGGCAGATGGGTGGCGCGCCCGGCCAGCCCCACCCGGGCAAGGAGTTCCTGCGCCCGGGTCTTCTCGGAGGCCCCGATGCCACCAAGAATGCGGCTGGCCATGAGCACATTCTGCAGGGCATCGATCTCCGGGATCAGATAAAACGACTGGAAGACCATCCCCAAAAACCTCGCACGCCGCGTCGCACCCGTGCCGGCACCTGCCGGACCCGCCCAGTGCAGTTCCCCCGCATCCGGTGCATCCAGCCCCGCCAGCAGGTTGAGCAGCGTCGATTTCCCCGAGCCGGATTCACCCCGGATGCTCACGCTCTCCCCCGGTTCAATGGAGAGGTCCACGCCCGTCAGTACCTCGATCCGGCGGTCGCCGCTCAAGTAGGATTTGCGCAGGCCGCGCGCGGTCAGGACAGGCTCACTCACTGCGCAGGGCCTCCACGGGTTTGAGCCGCGCCGCCCGCCACGCGGGCAGCAGGCCGGCCAGGGTCGAGATGACCACCGAGCACACGATGATGAGCCAAAGATCCGCGTCGGGCAGGTACGCGGGCAGGTTGGCAAACTGGTAGAACCGCACCAGCGCCTCCTCGCTGCCGGTCAGCTGGGTGAAGACGCGAACCATGTCGTTGCGGAAATGCAGCGCCCCATAACCCAAGAGCAGTCCGGCCAGGGTGCCCGCCAGCCCGATCAACAGACCTTGAAAGCAAAAACAGGCCGCCACCTGCACCGGCCGTGCGCCGAGCGCACCGAGCAGGCCGATCTCGCGCGTCTTCCGCACCACCGCGATCAGCAGTGAACTCGTGACCGAAAAGGCCGCCACCACGATGATGAAAACCAGCAGGAAGAAGATGAGGTTCTTCTCCAGTTGCAGCACAAAGAGGAAATCCTGGTTCGCCTCCATCCAGGAGCGGGCCCGCCCCCCGGGCAGGGACGCCGTCATCGCGTCATTGATGCGCCGCGAGGCCAGGTCGGGATCGAGCCCCGGCGTCAGCTTCACGTTGAGTCCGTGCACCGAGCCACCCAGCCCGTAGAGATCCTGCATCGTGCGCAGCGTCACCAGCACGGTGTTGCTGTCGAGCTGCTGGTGGCCGATCTCAAACAGCCCGACCACCTCGAGTTCGCGCGGAAGAAAAACCTCGTCGCTCTTCAGACGCTCCAGCAACAGCGGCGAGGTGACCTGCACCCTGCCACCGGGCCTCACGCCGAGCGAATACGCCAGCTGCGAACTGATGATGATCGAATCGTCGTCGAGCAGATCGAGCGACCCAGCCAGCACATAACGATCCAGTGGCACCACGTCGTTTACCCGGTCGAGATCGATGCCTTGGATGGCCGGAAAGACCGGCTTGCCCTGATGCTCCAGCATCACGACTCCTTCTGCAAAGGGCGTGACACCGACCACCCCGTCGACCGCCGCCACTGTGGCGATGGCGGCATCAGGCGCGTCGATCAGACCGCGGGCGCGGACCTGAACATCCCCCTGCGTGTCCACGATCATCCGCCGGATCTCCATCCCGAATCCGCCCATCACGCTGATTGAGACGATGAGCAGCATCACCCCCAGCGCGACGCCCAGCACGGAGATGAGCGTGAAAAACGGAAACCGCCGCCCCGACGGGAACAGCTGCTTCAGCGCGAGATAGAGATACCAGGGCATCGCGGAATGCGAGTTGAAGTCTGAGGTTTAAGTTGAAGTTACGAGCATCCCGGACAGCTCCTCAGGTTCCGTCTTCAACTTCAACTTTCTACTTCAACTCGCTCCGGCCGGGCGGAGCGAGGGGAAAAGGATCACGTCGCGGATGCTTTCCGCGCCGGTGAGGAGGATACAGAGGCGGTCGATGCCGACGCCCATGCCGCCGGCCGGGGGCATGCCGTGCTCGAGGGCGAGCAGGAAGTCATGGTCGATGGCCTGCTGGTCGCCGCCCGACTGGGCCTCGAACATCGCGCGCTGCACGGCCGGGTCGTTCTGCTCCGAATAGGCCGGGGCGATCTCCATCCCGCCGATGACCAGTTCGAACACGTCGATCGTCGTCGGGTCGTCCAGCGTGAGCTTGGCCAGCGGGCACAGCTCCTTCGGCAGATGGGTGACGAAGGTCGGTTGGATCAACGTAGGCTCGATCTTCTTCGAGAAAATTTCATTAGTGATCTCGAACTCCTCCCACTTGGGATCGATGTGGAGCCCGAGCTTTTCCGCGCCGGCGACCTTGTCCGCCTTACTGCGTTCAAACCAGCCGGCATCTCCGGTCGTTTCGCGGATGAGATCCTTGTACCTCACCTCGCGCCACTCGCCGGTGAAGTCGATCGTCTGCCCGCTGGCCGCATGGGGGATCGTGCCGGTGCCGAGCACGTCCCGGCAGAGCGACGTGAGCAGGTCACGGATGAGGATCATCATCCCGCGGTAGTCGCTGTAGGCCTGATAGACCTCGAGCATGGTGAACTCGGGATTGTGCCGGCGGGAGATGCCCTCGTTGCGGAAGTTGCGGCCGATCTCGAACACGCGGTCATAGCCGGCCACCAGCATGCGCTTGAGATAAAGCTCCAGCGAGATGCGCAGGACGAAGTCCGTGTTGAGTGCGTTGTGATGAGTGGTGAACGGACGAGCCGCCGCGCCGCCCGCGATGGTCTGGAGCACCGGTGTCTCAACCTCCAGAAACTGGCGGTCCTCGAGAAAGCGCCGGACGTGCGAGACGATGCGCGAACGCAGCAGGAGACGCGCCCGCGACTCCGGGTTCACGATCAGGTCGAGATAACGCTGGCGGTACACCTGCTCGGGATCGCTCAGACCGTGCCACTTCTCGGGCAGCGGACGCAGCGCCTTCGACACCAGTGCATACTCCCCGACGCGCACGGTTACCTCGCCGGTCTTGGTCGTGAACAACGTGCCGCGGGCACCGATGATGTCTCCGAGGTCGAGTTTCTTGAACCGCGCGTAGGCCTCCTCGCCCACCACGTCCTTTTTCACGTAGAGCTGGATCTGCCCCTGCTGGTCTAGAATCTTGACGAACTGGCTCTTGCCCATGTCGCGAATGACGACGAGCCGGCCGGCTACGGCCACGGGGACGGTGTTGTCCTCCCCCGGCACGCAGGCCTTGAGCGCCTCACCGGAGAAATGCGTCGGGGCGAACTCCGCCCGGAAAGGATCGAGTCCCGCTGCGCGCAGGTCGGCGAGCTTCTGGAGCCGCACGGCATGCTGGTCATGGGAGATGTCGGTGGGAATGTCGCTCATGGAACAGGCCAGCGTGGGCAGGGGTCCAGCGCCGCGCAAACGGATTTTCGGGCCGGTCGACCTAGGTCGAAAAGGCAACAAACAGGAATGGCCACAAAAAGCACAAGAAGCACATAAGGGGACGATCAGTCAGTCGTAGGCAACCGACGCGCTCGCCGCGCTGTCTCTTTTTGGGATTTGTCCCGCGTACGCGGGATTGGCGTTTGGGATTTCCCCGCAGGGGCCGCAACCGAGGTTGCGCCCCACCCGCGCCTTCGCTTCCCTGCCCCGATGCCCGCCACCGCCA
>JBGTGS010000048.1:0-2588 GCA_041746615.1 Opitutaceae bacterium
GTCCGCTGCGGCTTCCGCTCCGTCCCGTCCCGACCCTCCGGGATGAGCCGCCGGCAGCTCCCGTAACGATCCGCCCCATTCTTCAACTTAACTCTCCATGATTACGCTCAGTATCCAACTCCCTGAAACCGTCGCTGCCGAATTCTACCAGGCAGCCGATGAACTGAACAAACGCCTCGGCGATCCCGATCTGCCCACCGGCAAACAGAAGCCCGTGGTGGATGCGAAGACGCTCATGGCGTTCGCGCTCGCGCGGCACGATTCCGAGGACGTGTGCGCGCAGTTCGACCTCGCGCTCCGCGTGGTGCGCGGCACCGGCGCACCTCCTTTCAACCCGGTCATTAAATGATTTGGCGGCTCCGCCGCCTCGGCGCCAGTCGTCGGCCCGCGTCTCCCAAGCGGTCGGCATAACCCAACGTCAACATGGCTATCAAAACCAAACCCAACGAAAATACGGCCACGCTCCCGCCGGATAAAGAGGGGCCGCTGCAGTTCCGCAACAACCCCGAGGTGCAGAAGCGCCTCGACGCTTACAAGGCCGCCAACTCCGGCGACGTGGAATACTATACCCGCGTCGTGAAAGAGGCGCCGGACCGTGCCCGCGATATGCTTCTCTACAAGGACATGCAGCGGCACGAGGCCGACATGCGCCTGATCGAAAAGCAACTCCCGCAGGCGAAGGCGTTCTACGACGCACAGGCACCCGAGGTGAAGTCGCGCATCGATCAGCGGCTGGAGGGCGTCGAGCCTTACTACAAGGACAAGGCCTTCGTGGGCGAGGTGCTCCGCGAGATGAACCGGAAGAACCGGCAGACCCTCACGAGTCCCAAGCCCGGCATGGCGATGGCCACCGGCTAAAACGATGCCTGTCACCCCGTTCACGCGTCGTCACCTCGACGACCATCTCGGTCAGGCGGAGTTCGCGCTCAAAGTCGCAGCGAACTTCGAGTGCCTGCAAGGCACACCCGCGCACGAAGCCGTGCGCGCGGCCCTGGCCCAGGTGGCGGGTGCAAGGACTTGGGTGCGCACGAAGCTGAATGTTGCGCAGCCTTTCGTCGGGCCGGCTTCGTTGGCCTATGAGACGGTGATTGAACGAAGACGGATCGTCCAGCGCCGGATGGCGCGGCTCGTGCCATGAAAGCTGTCATCACCGGAGGTCACGACTACCGGCTGACGCCGAGAGACTATTGGTTTCTGGAGAACACGGCGCGGAGGATCGGATTGAAGGAAATCTACACCGATGGTCGGCGTGGCGTGGCCGCCCAAATTGAGGGATGGGCACGCCCGCGAGGAATCCCCGTCCACCGGGTGCGGGCCGATTGGGTAGCTGAGGGCAACGCCCCGTATCCGCGACGAAATACGACCCTCGTCAATCTGACCGATGCGGTGATCGCATTCTCCGGCAGTGCGGACGTGGTCGGCGATCTGGTCGCCAAGGCGCGAAGGAAGAAGCTGCCAGTCCATGAAAGCCCGGCCCGGCAGTTAGCTCAAATGGGACTAGCGGCCGGTAACGCCACACAGGAGTCTGTCTCACACCGTCCACGAATTCACTCATGAGTCCCGAGAGCGAAGAATCCATCAGGACGCTGCGTGCGATGGCACGTGGACACCCTGGCGCATCATCGGGCGAACGAGCCGCATGGGATATTTTGAGGAACCTTCAGGACGGCCGGTCGGTTGATTTCGCCGAGTGTTTCGTGCGACTCGACGGCACGGGCAAACGAGCCGTGGTCCTGCTCGTGGTCGATCTGGCGACAGGCAAGACCGGCCTGAGCGATCTGCGCTGATTGCGGACGCGGGAGCATCGATAGAATTCGGTCGTCTCCCGCATAGGAACGATGATGCTCCGCCTGGGAATGGTATAACCGTGACCACCGCTTCACTACATGAGCCCTCAGAAATCCGAGTCCGATCCCGGTGTCTCTTACGCAGAGGCGGTGGCGGCTTACATCGGCTCTCGCTGTGGCGTAGGTGCGGAACGCTCCTGGCCAACAACCCACACGTTGTTTTGCGACGAAACGGGAAATTCGGGCAGTCGGTTCAACGATCCCGACCAGCCACTGTATGCTGAAGGAGGGTGGCTTGTGCCTCACGCCGCTTGCGCGCGATTGGCCGGGGAATTCGCCGAGATCGAAACACGTTTCGGATACACACCCAAAACCAAAGGGACACGCATCAAGGACAGTGCGACCGGCCGGACCTGCATTGCTGCCGCGCTCGAGAAGCTTGCACGCGACGCCACACCCTTCTTCTACGTGGTCGAGAAGCGCTATTTCATCTGCGCCAAGGCGGTGGAAACCTACTTCGACCCGAAGTATAATCCGTCGATTGATCCGGTGGAAACATTCGATCCCCGTCTACGGACATTGCGGGCAGATTTGCTCTATGGGGCACCGGATGCGGTCGTTGCTGCATTCGCTGACGCGTTTCGCCAGGAAGACCATGTTGCAATCGCACGCATCGGAGCCGACTGGGCCAATGCGATGGCCGCATGTCGCCAACTCGGATTGGCTACCCAGCTCCGGGTCAGCCTCCCGATGATCGCAGGCCACATAGAGCGTGAATTTGCAAAGCTCCGGACGACCGGC
>JBGTGS010000049.1:0-25644 GCA_041746615.1 Opitutaceae bacterium
CTCCGCCACCACCTCGCCGAGGGCGGCGCTTGCCTCCGGGGTGGTCGTGGTGGTTTCAAGGCTGCGCAGACTCTTCAGTCCGGCCTCGACCGCGGCGATGCGCGCGAGCCGTTCCTCGCGAACCTGCGTGTCGTCCGCCCGCAGTCCGAGCCGGCAGATCAATGCCTCGAGGGTGGTGCCCTGAAGCAGGAGGGTGACCACGACCACGCCGGCGGAAAGGAAGACCACCATGTCCCGGCCGGGCAGGGGTGAACCGTCTGGCAGCAGGAGGGGGATCGAGAGGGCGGCCGCCAGCGTAATGGTGCCGCGCATACCGGCCCAGCCGCCCACCACCACCATCCGCCAGGCGGGGCGCGGGCCTTGTCGGAGCCGCTTCGAAAAGAGCAGCGGTCCGTAGGTGTTGGGGAAAATCCAGGCGAGCCGGCCGACGACGGCCACGCCGGACACGGCGGCGGTGAAAAAGACCAGCTGACCGGTGGTGTACACCCCGCTCACGGATTCCCAGATCGCGGGCAGTTGAAGGCCGAGGAGAATGAAGGCGAGGCCGTTCAACCAGAACAGAACCACGGACCACACCGCCCAAGCGGTCTGGCGCGTGGCGACATTCATCCGGATCGGATCGCGCCAGCCGGAGTAGAGCCCCGCCGCCACGACGGCGAGGATGTTGGAGAGTCCGAGAGCATTGGCGGCCAAATAGGCGGCGTACGGCGTCATCAGCGAGAGCGTGACCTCAACGAAGACATCCGGGCCGTGAATGCGCTGGAGGAGATCACGCAGACGCCCGACCGCCCAGCCGAGGGCGAGTCCGAGGGCGAGTCCGCCGGCGGCGAGGACGACGAAGTCCATGGCCGCGGCGCGCAGGGAAAAGCTGCCCGCGATCATGGCACCGAGGGCAAACTTGAACGCCACGAGGCCGGTGGCGTCGTTCATCAGGCTCTCGCCATTGAGGATGACACTGAGGCGGGCGGGCACTTTGAGGCGCTGGGTGATGGCGCTGACGGCCACGGCATCGGTGGGGGAAACAACGGCGCCGAGGGCGAAGGCCATGGCGAGTGGCAGGTCGGGGATGAGCCAGTGCGCGACCAGCCCGACCGATAAGGTGGTGAAGACGACCAGGCCCGTGGCAAGGGTGAGGATGGGGCCCTTGGCGGAAAGAAAGTCCCGCAGCGGTGTCAGCCAGCCGTCCGAGAACAGGAGCGGCGGCACGAAAAACAGGAAGAAGAACCCGGGTTCGAGCTCGATCCGGGGAAAGCCCGGCCAGAAGGTGGCCGCCGTCGCGCCGACGACATAGGTGATGGGCAGGGGCCACGGCAGGCGACGGCCGATGACGCTCAGAGCCGTGAGCAGCAGAATGAGGATCAACGCGTTCTCAAAACCATTCATGAGGGCGAGCCCACACAAAGGCAGGGCCGGAACGAATGTCCATCCTGCCTTGAGGACGTCAGAGGCCGGCCACGAGTTGCCAGACGAGGCTCAAGATGAATGCGGTCAGGAACGCGAGTGCAGCCAGCAGAATGACGGCGAGCACGACGAAGAGGATGCCGATGCCGCGCAACGAACGCGGACGCAGCCCTGGGGTGTAGTGTGCCTCCACGAGCTTCAGGTTGCGGTAGTTGGCCTGCCACGCGGCGTCGAACAAATCGCCCAACAGTGGAATCGTGCCCACGGTGGCTTCGATCGCAATGTTCAGCCCCATGCGTGCCAGAACGCGAAGGGGAAGACCCAGACGGAGGGCCTGGTAAACCAGCCATGTTGAAATGATTGCCCCAAGCCAGTCGCCCAACCCCGGAATCAATCCGATCAGTGGATCCAACCCGATGCGCCGTCCGGCCCCGATGGGAATGGATCGATCAAGCACCCACGCGACCCGCCGGATTCCCTCCAGCCTCCGGGCTGCTTCCGCGTTGGGAGTCGCGAGACGGCTGGTGCCGGTGAAGGAGGATTCTGGGGACATGATTGGGAGGATGGTTTCTAGGTTTCCGGCCTGGAGCTGTCCACCCCCACGTCCGGTGGGCGTTGCCCACTGCCTCAGCCGGATTTCCGGCGAGTGGCGGCGGTGGCGAGTTCACGGGTGTGCGCGAGCAGCTCGGGTCCGCCGGCGTCACCGTGGCCGGGGAGCACGAGGCGTGCGTCCGGGTAGGCGGCTTGTACGCGGGCGATGGAGGCGGCCCAGTCTGTCACCGCCATACGCCCGGGGCGAGGGATTTGATGTCGAGGCTCCCGTCTGCGGCGCCGGCCCGGGAGAGAAGGACGAGGAGAAAGAGCAGGCTTCGAAACCGGAACAATGAGTGCAGATGATGCCGGGCTACAGCGGTTTTTTAAAGCGTGAGGCCGACAAGCAGGTTTTTCCTTCCCAACCCAGCCAGGCTCTGACGCTGCTTCGAATCTTTCGGTCGAACCTGCGCTGATGCCCTGCGGTGCTGGAGGAAGGAGAGAGGTCGAAGACCGACGGGTTTCCCCACATGACTTAGACAGCCATTAAATTTTGACCCTTTGGGGACACCCTCCAATCTCGTCATTGCGCCCGCGCATACAACCCTCACTTTGCCCCATGAATCCCATCCGCTGCGGCGGCACCGTATTCTTTTCCTTGCTGGCCATATCCGTCTGCGGTGGGGCCGCGCCACTGGTGACCCCGTCCTTCCCCGATGTCGAATGGCGGGGCCACCGAGGCGATCCATCCGGCGTGCAACATGTTGATCTCGCGCAAATCAATGCGGCCAACGTGCACAGGCTGCAGCCAGCGTGGGAGTATAAGACGGGTGAAGCGGACGGTCGGGGTGGATCCATGTACACCAATCCCCTCATCGTTGAGGGGTTGATGTATATTTCGACATCGCAGCTCAATGCCGTGGCCATCGACGCCCGGACAGGAGCCGAAGTGTGGAAATTCGTTTCCTCCAATCACAATCAAGACAATGCGGTCATCCGGTTGCGCAACCGTGGCGTGTCCTATTGGAAAGGTGACCAGGGTTCCCGGATCTTTCATTTCGTGAAAGACCGGGTGTATGCGCTCGACGCAAAGACGGGTGCTTTGATCACGTCCTTCGGAAAGGGCGGACACATCGACCTTCGTGAGAATCTGGGGATCGATCCATCCCGCGTGGCGCTTGAGATGACGAGTCCGGGGGCGATCTATAAAGATCTCCTGATCATCGGATCCCGGGTAAATGAGGATTTTAGCGCGTCCCCGGGCCATATCCGTGCGTTCGACACCGTCACAGGTGAGTTCAGATGGATCTTCCACACCATCCCGAAACCTGGAGAATTTGGTCACGACACCTGGGGCTGGGTGCCCGGAGAGAACTATGGCGGAGCCAATGCCTGGGGTGGGGTGACGATCGACGAGAAGCGCGGATGGGCCTTTGTAGCCACCGGTTCTCCCACCGAGGATTATTATGGGGGTATGCGCAAGGGGGCCAATCTGTTCGGCAACTGCGTCCTGGCCTTGGATGCCATGACTGGAAAGCGGATATGGCACTATCAGACGACCCATCATGACCTGTGGGATTGGGACAATCCTTCTGCTCCCATTTTGGTCACCCTGCGCACCCAGGCCGGGCCGAAAGATGCCGTCGTGCAGCTCACCAAAATGGGTTTTACGTTTGTACTCGATCGAGAGACCGGAGTGCCCTTGTTCCCGACTCCCGAGGTTGCCGTCCCGAAATCGACGGTCATGGGCGAGGAGACGCATCCGACGCAACCGATACCAAGCAAGCCGGCGCCGTTGGTGCGACAGCAGTTAACGGAGGCCGACCTTACCACTATTTCGCCGGAATCCCGTGCGTTTGTATCCGATCAGTTCAAGAAATATATCAGTGGATCGCTCTACACACCATCCAGTGTGCAGGGGACCATCATGACTCCGGGATGGTTTGGCGGTGTTGAATGGGGCGGAGGATCGTTTGATCCGATGACGAACGTCCTCTACGTCAACGCGAACGAAGCACCGGTCATCAGCCGGGTTCGTCCGGTCTTTCAGGAAGGTCGGGCCGACAGTGCCAGCCCGGTCGAGCTGGGGCGTCGAATTTACGAGGCGATATGCATGGCGTGTCATCGATTTGACCGGGAAGGGGCTCCACCCGTGATTCCTTCGCTGGTGGACGTACATTCACGCAGAACGGTGGAAGAGTTGCGGGCGGTGATTGGACAGGGAAGGAACAGCATGCCGGCGTATGACAACCAGCTGCGTCCACCCGAAATGGCCGCGCTCATCGACTATTTGAAATCGGTTCCATCGACCGAGGAATCCGCCGTCGGGGATATGACATCAGGCACCCAGCGTTATGCCTCAGCGGGCACGCGGACGTTTGTCGATCAGGATGGTTATCCGGCCATTGCGCCTCCGTGGGGTACGCTCAACGCCATCAATCTGGTGTCCGGTGAAATCTTGTGGAAAGTGCCTTTGGGCGAGTATCCCGAGCTGGTAAATAGGGGTATCCGCAATACGGGCACACTCAATTTTGGTGGTCCCGTGGGAACTGCGGGTGGGATCGTTTTTATCGCGGCGACTGCAGACGAAAAGATCCGCGCCTTCGAAAAGCATTCCGGCAGGGTTCTTTGGGAGTATCAATTGCCGGCAGGCGGTTACGCCATCCCCAGCGTATATATGCTGGATGGGCGCCAGTACCTCGTGATTGCAGCGGGCGGCGGTGGCAAGAATGGTACGAAACCCGGGGACTCCATCGTGGCATTCGCCCTGCCTGCGGAAGCACCGGCACGTCCGGTGGCATCCGACTCCGCATCGCCGGATGACTGGATCAGCCTCTTCGATGGAAAAACCTTGGACGGGTGGGTTCACATGAACGGCTGGCACACTTATACCGTCGAGGAAGGTGCGATTGTTGGCCGCACCAGTGAAGGGAGCCCGAACTCATTTCTTTGTTCGCTGGATGAGTTCGGAGATTTCGAACTCGAATTGGAAACGACCGTCGACAAAGTCACCAATCAGGGGATTCAGTTCCGTTCCGGTGCGCGTCCGATTACCACGTTACCACCGGTGAACATGCCAAACGCAGCCATCTTCCAAGCCGGCCGGGTTTACGGCCCGCAGATGGAGGTCAGGAGGTTTTATCCGGGCCAGCCGACGACAGGTACGCTATATGGGGAAGCCTTGGGCATCGGCTGGATGAGCTCGCAGGCTTTGATTCAGAAGGGACACTCCCATTTTCACGATGAAGGTTGGAATAGGATCCGCATGGTGGCCCGTGGTCCGCGGATCCAGACATGGGTGAATGACCACCTCATTGAGGATCTCGTTAACGAAGACGTTCACCAGCTTATGCCCAGGGGCTTCATCGCACTCCAAATTCACGGCCTCAACGGGCGGGAACCCGGCTTCAAGGAGAACGGGCTGAAAACCCATGTTCCGCTGGTCATGAAATGGCGGAACATCCGGATCAGATCTTTGGCCGCCGAAGTTGATTAGATTCGAATGGATGGATCAGGGCCCGAGGACTGCGAGCGTGCAAAGCAGTCACGCGCGATTAAGTACCCCCCCCTTAACCCGGTGCCCTTCCGGCATGGCCCCTTTTTCAGAAGAGAAGCCCCCTTTTATTGCGGGAACCCCTGACCCGGGGACAGCATAACCCCTAGGGGAGCGCCGGTGAAGGCGCGGTAGACGCAGGAGTGTTCATTCTGGCATACTGACATTGTCATGAGCTTTGACGAGAATCCCCCGAGTCCGGACAAGATCGTGAACCCCCACAAACGTACTACGAAGGTGAATATTGCCGTGGTGGCCGGAGTGTTGTTTTTTTTCTCTCTCGGGGGCCTGGCAGTGTGGCTGATGGCCCGCCCTTAACCGTAGATCGGTCCATGGTGTAACTGCGACTCGTACATGACGAGGTCCGTGGTAACCAGCAGCGGCATGACCCTTTGCCAGAGCCGACACCCAGACGAGGTTACGGATTCGTGAGTTCCCCGCGTTCGGCGGAGTATTTTTCCAACAAGGGTTCGAGGGCGGCGTGGATTTCAGCCTTGGTGCCGACGACGAGCCAGTACCGGTAGCGGTAGGTGGATTTTGGCCCGAGGTTCACGCGTGTGATGGGCGCGATGTGAACGCACGGCCCGGCCGTCGGCTGATCGGAACTTCCTTCACCGTGCGGACCGAAGTTCCACATCTGGTCTGATGCCGGACTGAAAATCGCGATGCCCTGGCCCTCCGCATTGAAACACGCCATCACATTCAAGGGTGGACGAGTACGGCCCCAGGGTGGGCCGGGCGGCTGTTTCTCGGTTCGCCACCGGCCATTTCCGAGGTAGCTTTGGATCAGGCTGAAATTACGCGTGAAATAGCATGCCGGAATTTCCTGCGAAGAGAGTTTGGCGGGTCCCCAGCGGTCGGGTTCGTCGCGCTGAGCGATGAACTCGCACCGTACCTGCACGACGCCGGCGAGGCCCGGCTCGAAACCGGTCCATTGTCGCATGAGCGCGGCGGCCGGTTCCTGCGGCATATCCCAGAGATTCGGCACGGTCTCGCCATAGAGCGTGTGCTCGTCGAGGTGCTTGAACTCGGTCACGCGCGCCCACGAGGAAACTCCTCCGCCTTGGATGGGATTCCATGACCAAGGGCTCCATGCTTTACTCTGGCCGTCGGCCGTTCGATCGAGGCGGAGACCGGCGTAATAGGATTGCTGAATCAGGCGGCCCGGATCGGCCACGTTGACCGTGTTATTTGTGTAGCCGCGCCATGAAAGCCACGTGATGGCCGCGCCCTTTGCACGATCGATGCCGACTTTGACGAAACCATTGTCGATGGTTAGCAGCTCTTCCCCTTGTGGGCGGATATAGACGGTTTCGGCCCGCGTAAACGGGAACGGAAGGCCGAGCAGGGCGATAAGTGGGAAAACTCGACTGTACCGCATAACGGAGTGTAGTTTGTAACCTGTAACGGCATGACCCCTTGCCAGAGCGGCCTCAAATCGATGGGCCCTCAAGCAACGGGTGGCCCTCGACTTGGAACCAAGCATCCCCGGACTGCACCGGGGGCGAAGAACGATTAAAGAAGGGTCCAGGGGCCGCGAAACGGACGGCCGCGGAGTAGATTCGCCATGTCGTCGCCGATGAAGGCTTCGGCCGCGGGATCCCACCGGAGTTTCCGGCCGAGGGTCATCGCGATCTGGCCGAGATTACAGACGGTGGTCGTGCGATGACCGATCTCGACATCCGCGATCGGGCGCGCCCGGGAGCGGATGCAGTTGAAGAAGTTCTCGTGATGATTCGTGCTCAGCTCCAATTCGACCGGACCACCGGGTTTTTGCATGTCGCGGAGGAGCTGGGTATCGGACGCCTTCATTTGATTGCGTGAAATATCAAGCCATCCGCGCTCGCCCACGAAGCGGACCGTGCCGCCGCCAATGTAGCTTGTGCGGCAATGCATCGGCACCCCGTTTGCATAGCGGCAGGTAAAATCGACCCGCGTGGCCGTGGTGAAGAGGCCGCTCGTGGGAAAGTCCCCATGACCTTCGACTTCAACGGGCCCGCTTCCATCCATATCCAGGGCCCATTGTCCGATATCGAGGTAGTGGGCGCCCCAATTGGTCACCTGTCCATACGCGTTGTCCGCGATGAAGCGGAAATTATAGTGAGCGCCGATGGACGTGTAGGGCCGCCACTGCGAAGGGCCGAGCCACATGTCCCAATCGAGGGCCGCGGGCACCGGTTCCGGGCTCCACGTCGCGCCGCAGAAGCGGTTGTTGGGAGGAATCGCGACGTCGATGCGCTCGAGTTTGCCCAGGCCCCCGTTGCGGACGAACTGCGCGAGATCGTGAAAACGCTTCATCGAGCGGTGCTGGGTCCCATGTTGCGCCACGCGGTTATACCGGCGTGCGGCATCGGCCAGTGCGCGCCCCTCCTGGATGGTAAGGGTGAGCGGCTTTTCAACATATACATCCTGGCCGTGGCGCATCGCATCGATCGCGATCAACGCATGCCAGTGGTCGGGGGTGCAGATGAACACGGCATCGATGTCCTTGCGCCGGGTCAGCTCGCGGAAGTCATTGTAGGCGGCACAATCGCTGTTCCCGTAGGATGCGTTCACCATCGCCGCGGCCCGGCTGCGGCGGTCCTGATCGACATCGCTGACCGCCAGGATGCGAACCTGATCCGGATAACCCAGCAAGGTGTTGAAGTGGACGTCGGCAATGTTTCCCGTGCCGACGATGCCGACCGTGATGAGGTTGCTGGGGGCCGCCTGACCGAACAATCGCGACGGGACGATGAGTGGTGCGGCCAGGGCTGCGCCGGTGAGCGCGGACGACTTGAGAAACAGGCGGCGGGAGAAGGTGGCTGGAATCATCGTGCTTGTCGTTTGAGGTGTTGGATCGCGTTTTTGGCCGCTTCACGAACGGCAGCGGGCTGGGCTTTATCGTCGCGCAGCCGCGGAAGCGAAGCCGCGACCTGCTGGTCGCCACGCAGGGCCAGGGTGCCAATCAGTCCGGCGAGTGCCGGGCCAGACAGGGTTCCCAGGGCATCGCGCAGCACCTGATCGGCCTCGGGGCCGGGAATGCGTTCCAGCGTCTGCCGCGCAACATCCGCCGAAGCGGGCTCGTTTAGCAACGCACCGAGCGCCGGCACACTCTTGGTGCCGCCAATCAAACTGAGCATTTCACAAATAAAGGCCCGCCCGGCGGTGGTCGGGGCGGATTTCGCCAGCGCGCCCAGCAATCGTTCCTCCAGGGCCGGCCGGCCCTCCGGTGGTGTATGCAGGATGTCCTGACGGATCGTCCAGGCCTGCGTGCGGTCTTCGCCAAAATCGAGACCGCTTATCTTATCCCAGGGATCGAAAGGTGCGGGGGGGATGCCGATGCGTGGAGGTAGGGGGGGAGCATTCATGAATAGGGTAGACCGGGCCGGGATGGGGAGATGGAGAGTTTTTCGCTACGGGAACGATGACGGACTTGATCGGTGGCTGCGAACCAAATCCGCAGGGAATGAGGTACGGGCTTGTCGGGGGATAAGAGCCGCGCATGCTGAGGCCCGTGCATCCCCTGATTCGCTGCATGGCTGTGGTGGCGTTGGCGGGCACCGGGCTCTCGCAGCCCCAGGTGCCCATGGTCGAATTGCCCAGCGTGCATACGCTGCCGCGACCGCCTTCACGCGTGCCCATTTACTATCCGCCCGCTCCTCCAGATCCTGGAAGCGGGATTGATGCCATCCCGCTCCTGTTGGAACCCAACTGGGATGCGCCCGTCGAACTTTCCCATTACGTGGGTGAGCTGTTCTATCCGGTTGTCGGTTCGCGCCTGGCGGAGCGGGATGTTTCCCGCCGGCTGCGGCTGCGGCTCGAGGCCCATGTCGAGCGGCGTCAGGCGCTGGTGTCTGGTTTGCGCGAGGCTCTGGCCGTGGGGGCGGAATTGCCGCCCGATCATGCGGAGGCCGTGCGGCAGCTCGAGACCGATGCGGAGGAGCTGCGGATGGCCTTGCTGAACGATAACTATCATTGGAACACGTACCGCATATGGCGGGTTGGCCCGGAGCGGACCGAAGGAAGTGAAGCGCTGGTGAAGGTGCGGGAGTTTCATCTGCTGCGGGCAGCACCCTTCTTTTGGCCCCGCCTGTCGACCGGGCAGCGGTGGCTGATTTGGGATTATGTGCTGCAACTGCAGGCGGCCGGGGACGACGGCGTGGTGGCGGAACCGGTGGTGAGGCCGGGTGGCACGATGTATTTCCTGCCGGCCGGTGCGCAGTTGCGCCTACCGTGGGCGTTGCCGGAGGACCTGTTGCAGGAGTTGCAGGCGTTCGCGGTGGCAAGGTTGGGCATGCAGCGGGAACTGGCGGCCACTCTCGTGGAGGCCGACAGCGAATCTGGGTACGTGCAAGAGAAGCGGATCAAAGAACTCAGCCGCCTTCATGAGGAAGTGCTGGCCGGGTTGGAGCGACAGGCCGAGGAGATTCGGACCAAACTGGCGGCCCTGCCACCGGAGAAGCAACTCGTGTTGCCCGCGGAACTGGCGGAACGGGCGCGCAGCTATCTCGCGAATCGTGAATCATACGAATCGGCGCGGGCCGATCATCTCAGGCAGGTGCGTGGGGAGATCCTGCAGTATCGAAACGGATCGGAACAGTTGATGTGGCATGCGAATTTTGCATCCGGCACTTTGGTGCCGGTCACCAGCCTGGGACCGGGCCTACAGCTGCAGGCCCGGGTGATCGAAAGCCCGGTTCAGCAGGGCAGGGCGGATCGCGCCCGCGAGAGGCTGGACCGGGCGGTCCAAGAATTCGCGGTGACGGGCGCGGAGCGGCGGTTGGCGATTGAGGCGGAGGGGCGGGCGCTCTTCGAGGCTGCGTTGCGCGTGGTCTCGCCCGAAACCCAGGTGGAGGGACCTGTGCCGGCGGAATTGGCGAGGCGCACGCTCGCCATCCTCGCGATAAACGAGACCAACATACGTCTGCCCCGCTACGGGGAATACCTCACGGCGGTCGCGCGGCCGGGCCTGGCCCCGGAGCAACGCCGGTTGCTGTTTGGTGCTGCGCTGCGGGACCTTAACCTGCCGTTGCCCGCCGGGGTTCGCCGGCCGGTCGAGGACATGAACGCCCCCTGAGAACACGCAGATTCCGAAGGACCCGGGTCCATCCCCATCACCCGCTTGCGCCGGCGGCTTCATGCCTGCACCTTGGTACCATGAAAAGACTGCTGCGCCCGGTGCTGTTGACTGCCTTGGTGACCCTCGCGGGATGTCAGTCCGCCTACTTTGGCGCCTTGGAAAAGGTGGGTATAGCCAAGCGTGATATCTTGGTCTCGCGGGTGGAAAAGGCGCAGGACGCACAGGGCGAGGCGAAGGAGCAGTTCGTTGATGCCCTGCAGGCCTTCCTGGCGGTGACCCGGGTGGATGGTGGCGATCTGGGTCGCAAGTATGCCCAGTTGAACACGGAATTCACCCGCAGCGAAGCCCGGGCCAAGGCGGTGCATGAGCGCATTGCCGCGATTGATGATGTGGCCGAGGCCCTCTTCGATGAGTGGGGCAACGAGCTCGCCCTCTACAGCAATCCCGAGCTGCGGTCGCGAAGTCAGGCCCAGCTGGCCGCCACGCGTACCCGGTATTCCGCACTGATGACCACCATGCGCCGCGCGGCCGACCGCATGGAGCCGGTGCTCGTGACCTTCCGCGACCAAGTCCTCTTCTTGAAGCACAATCTCAACGCCCAGGCCCTCCGTGCCCTCGACACGACCACGCGCGACCTGCAGGGCGACATCTCCGTGCTGATTGCCGAGATGGAGAAATCCATGAGCGAAGCCGACGCCTTCATCCGCAACCTGAAGGAAGCCAGCTGACAGAAGAGGCATCGACGAGTGGGAGAGAAGGCATGCAATTGGTATAAAGCACAAAACCACGCCTTAGCTGGTAGGCGAAGGCGTAGGGTAGGGCGCTCACTCCGAGAGCGTCGCGGCGTAGGGGTGCAATGCGCACCGCCCCCATCAGCATGCGACCGCCCGGGATTTCCTCGGAGACCTCCCGCTTAGTTCGCGGCGGGGGCTTTTGCTTTGGAGTGGGTGAGCATCCAATCGACCAGATCGATTGAGCTGAAGACCGCGGCGTTGCCCTGAGGGTGATTCGCACCGGGAAAGGCGGTGAATCCGACATGGGGATGGCCTGCCTGGCGCAGGGTGGTCACGATGGTTTGAATATGTGAAACCCGGTCGCCGTCGTTCCCACCGACCATGGCCCACAGGGGGAGGGAGAGGATGCGCTCGATCGGATCACCGTCGATCGAGCCGCTGAAACCGCAGGGAGCGGCGGCGGCGAACCGCTCGGGTGAGCCCAGGATCCAGTCCCACGTTCCGCGTCCACCCATGCTATGGCCCATCACGTAGATGCGGTTGCGGTCGATTTGAGGATACTGCGCGAGCAGGTGGTCCAGCGCGATGTTCAGGGTGACGGGATCCCAGTCGCCTGAGGAGTTGGGCTCGAACAGGAACAGATCCCTCCCTGCACGTTCGGCCAGGTAGAGGCCTTTTACCTGGGCGGATCGTTCCAGCTGCTCGTTGAGATTCCAGTTCTTACCGCCCCCGCCGTGCAGGGAGATGAGCAGTGGCAGCTGGCCCGTGGGCTTGCTACGCGGCCGGGCCAGGAAGGCGGTTCGCTTCAGCTCGCCGAGCTTTCCCAGAAGTTCATCCGGCCAGTCCATGGTTTGAACGCGCATGTGGCGGAACTGGGCGTTGATCTCGGCGAGCGTCGCTTGCATCGCAACTTCGACCCCGGGGTCCGGGGAGGGAGCGGCGCGGAGGGGGAGGGCTGCCGCCAGGATCACGAGGATCGCGAGCGTAGGGAGTGGCGATTTCATGGCGGGGAGGCGGGTTGCCCCATCCTGCTTTCTCAAAGTTTGAGGAAGCCGAGCGCGTTATTGGTGTTCATGGGGATGACGAGCTGATGCTGCACGGAGTCATAACACATGGATGCGGCGCTCGGGATGCCCCAGGCAATGACCTCGGCTTTCCCGCCGGGTCGGATGCGTGAGACGCTGCCATGTCGAACGCTGCACACGTACTTGGTGCCGTCCTTCAGAACGACGACCCCGTCGCTGCCCTTTTCCGCGGCGTGCTCGATGCGCACGACTTTGCCATCAGGGCTGTAGGTGATGACGGCGGTGTTGCCGACATTCACGACAACGATGTTGCCGTCCTGATCCATCGCCACCCCGTTGGGCTCGGAGATCGATCCGCCCTCGGCGAAGATCGAGGACGTGCCATTGGGGTTCACCTTGTAGACGCGCTGCTCGGGGCGGGTGTTGGAGACGTAGATTGTGCCGTCCTCCCCGACTGCGATGCCGTTGAGCAGGGTCGCGCCCGGCACGTGGATGGACCGCAGTGGCCGGCCGGTCGCCAGGTCGAACAGGCGCACATGATCCATGTCCGCGGTGTAGAGAACTCCCTTGCTGATGACGCTGCCGAGTGGATTGTACAGCTCCAGGCCGTCGCGGGTGGCACCGATCCATTTGGCGGTGTGCACGCTGCCGTCCGGGTTGATCAGGGAGGCGTAGCCATCGTTCAGCGTCGCTGAACTCCGGTCGCCGGCGTTCATGGCGATGATGAGATTCCGTTCGGGGTCGAAGGTGCAGCTTTCCGCGAAATGGAAGCTGCCGAAGACTTTGACGTTGGATGACATCTCGACGCGTTCCCCTGCCTCGTTGATCGCGCCCAGCGGCAGGCCGGCGGCGAACTCTTGGGCGTTAAGGGGAAGGTAAGCGAAGGCGAGCAGGGACAGGACGGATAGACGGGAATACATGGGATACAGGGTATTTATCGGTGGTTGTGGGTTTTGGGTTGTTGGCACAAGTAAGCGGTTTTTGGCAGGTCGCAAGACCGGGCTCGATGCTCCCGTCATGGCCACAATAAGCATCGCTGGATTTGAAGGGCTGATCATGTTCGGCCGGGAACCTCCCGGGTGCGCTTGTGCGCACGTTGCGAGACAAGCTCGAACCCAGCCTTTCGGCATGTGCTCCATGCCTGACTACAGGCAGCAAAAGCGGCCTGCTCAATCCACGGCTGACAGGGTCCCTCAGGCCGTCGGGCGGCGGAAGCGGCCGCCGAGGAACATCACGAGCACCATCAGGGCGAAGATCGATCCGGAGGTCTTGTCCGGCACGGAGTTTCCGACATCACCCTCGATGTTGCTGGCCACGATCAGAAAATTATCCATGGCGGCATATCCGCCGGCTAGAAGGTCGATGCGCAAAGTGACGTTGCCATCCGTACTACCGGAGGCGTCGAGCGCGACGATATGCTCGGTCCAGTTGAACGTATAGCGGTTCAGGGCACTGACTCCGGTGATGTCGGCATAGTCGAGGATGATCGGGGAGCCAAAGCCGACCGCACCTCCGGGATTGTCGTGGAGCGACAGACGGAATTCAGGCACCGCGCTGCCAAGGCTGGTATAAGGAACGAACGGACCGCCAAAGCGGTCGAGGTCGATGGAGGAAATGTTGAGCTGGAAATTAAGGAAATCATACGAGCCAACATTGAAGGAAAGCCCCAGGATGTCGTTCTGCACGGAAGACAACTGAGCCAAGGCGTAATTCCCGGCGATTCCCTGCGGATCCTTGTATCCCTGACCAAACGCTTGCGTCCCTCCGATCAGCAGCGTTTCCGAGGTAAAGGTCTGGGCAAACTGGAATCCTGTCGGCTGGTTTCCGTAGAGCTGATTGACGGTGCGGAAGATGTTTATGTCGCCGCCGTCATTGACGAAGCCATTGGGGTTTTCGAAATCCTGATCGTAGAGGATCGTGTTGGCCGACACTGAACTGGCAGCAAATGCTGCCATGAGGAGAGGGACGAGGGACTTCATAGTATTAAAGTTGGAAAACCTTACAGGTGGCACCGGGGGAGGGAGGGTAAGGCCAAAAATTACAGAACCAAATCATACAGCATGCTTTATGCCACAGATCTGTGCGATTTCATAACTCATTAATACCGTTGGATATGTGCAAAACTACCTAAAAACAGGTAGGTTTTTTGTGACGTATTTCGTAAGGAAATCAGACGATTGCGGAGCAGGACTTGCAGCTGAATAAGTATCCGTGGGGTATCGAGTGCTACAAGAGTGGGCGGAGGACTTCCAGCTGAGTGCATGTGGAACTTGCGGACTCGGGGGTGGGATTCGATAGTTCGACCTTGCCAGCCGTCTTTAAGGTCAACCGTCATGAAAATGACAGCAACCCTCTGCGTCCATGCGTCCTTTACCCTTCCTCCTCCTTTGCAGCATTACGGCACTCTCGTTGTCCGCGTCCACCCCGCATCCGCCGAATATCCTCGTGATCGTCGCGGATGACCTGGGTTACAGCGACCTCGGTTGCTACGGTGGAGAAGTCAGTACGCCAAACCTGGACCGCCTCGCTCGCGAGGGCCTGCGTCTGCCGCGGTTCTACAACGGCGGCATGTGCGTCGTCACGCGTGCCTCGTTGCTCACCGGCCAGTGGTGGCCGCGTGCCTTGCCGGGATTCCGCGAAGCCCCGCTCGTATCTGAACACCTTCAGCGTGAGGGATACCGCACCGCTCTCATCGGGAAGTGGCACCTCCCCGGGCATCCGCTCGACCGTGGCTTCGACCACTTCTACGGCTTTCTCAAAGGCTTCGCCAATCACTTCAAGGACGAGAACCTGTTGGACCGCCAGCCAGTCACGGATTCTGCCCCGGACTACTACAGCAGCGACGCTTTCAGCGATCGCGCGATTGCCTTCATCAATGGCGAAGCGGCTGTCCCGGCCACGCCGGACCAGCCATTCTTCCTCTATCTCAGCTACCAGGCCCCGCACAACCCGCTTCAGGCCCCGCGCGAAGATATCATGAAATACCGCGGTCGCTACCTCGAGGGCTGGCAGGCGATTCGCGAAGCGCGCTTCGCCCGCCAGAAACAACTGGGGCTGGTTTCACCTGAAGCCAGGCTGCCCGATTACCCGCAGAATCTGCCGGACTGGGATACGCTCACGGCCGCACAACGCGACCTTGAGGATCTGCGCATGGCAACCTACGCAGCGATGGTCGACCGCATGGACCAGGGCATTGGCCGCGTCCTCGACGCACTGGATGCTCGCGGGGAACTCGACCGCACCCTCGTGCTCTTCATGAGCGATAATGGGCCCGATTCGTTTTCCGTGATGGACGCAGTCATGCTGGGACGTGGGAAACTCCCCGGCGAACCCGATTCCAATTACCAACCCGGCACCGGTTGGGCCTACGCGAGCGTGACCCCCTTGCGCCTCTACAAGATCAGCCAGCACGCGGGCGGCACCACCACCGGGGCCATCGCGTGGTGGCCCGGACACACCGGCCAGCCTGGCCGCATTTCCGCTACGCCGGTGCACGTGGTCGACGTGTTGCCCACCCTTCTCGAAATTGCGAAGACCGATCAGAACCGACCCGCGGTGGCCGGCGAGTCCTTTGTCCCCCTCCTCCAGGGAACCGACTGGCACCGCACCGGGCCTCTCTATTTCCAATTCAGGGATAACCGCGCCATCCGCACCGAGGAATGGACGCTGGTCGAGGTCGATGGTGCGGGCTGGGAGCTCTTCTCCACCCGCACTGATGCCTTCGAAAACCACAATCTCGCCGCGCACCACCCTGAGGTCGTCGCCACGCTCGCGGCGCGCTGGCTCGACTGGTGGCGAACCGAAAACCAATCCCCCGGCTATGAGCCGATATCCACCCAGACCAGCCCGCACTACAAACCCCAAGGCGATCGCGGATCCGGTAAACCCTACGTCCCCAGCGCCATGCCCGACCACCTCACGGATCGCTTCCCGCTGCCGGGCTCGAATCGCCGCTAATCGCCCTGCTCCGGTGAAATTCTCCTCCCCGGTTGCGCCGCTTATTTTTGCTGCGTGCCTCTGACCCCAACCCTGCTTCCACGATGCGTCTCCGCCTCATCGCCGCCGGTTTGATGCCTGGCTGTCTGATCCTTCCCGGATCGGCCACCCTTCGCGCTCAGGAGGTGCCGCCACCCGGTGGTGAAGTTGTGATGATGGACGCTTTTAATGTGACCGCGTATGGCGGTCAGATAAAGATCGTGGATGGGTTCACGGGCAAGGAATACCGCGGCAACAACGATCTGATTTTCAATTTCGCGCGGTCGTTCAATCCGATCCTAATCGGTTTCCACAAGCGGCTCGTCCTCGACGAGGTCGAACACATGAATTTCCGCCTGGAACTGGGAAGCCGGTTTGAGGCCGAGATGAACGTGCTGTGCCGCCAGTTCGAGTTTCGCCGTTTCGAGCTGGATCGGTCGAGCTGGTTGACGCGCGAGCGGTCCATCGTGGGGCGGTTGATCAAGGAGCCGTTTTTTCGCATCGAGGCACTGGTCGTGTGGAACCTCGACAAGCTCAACACGATGGCGCCGGAAAAACCCCGGAACAAATTCGCCGCAGACATACGCTACCGCGAAGAGAGCAAGACCTGGGAACGGCGGATCCTGACGGACTGGTCGGTTTCCTTTGTCCGCAATCCCAACCGGATCAACGGAGTGTTCCAGACAAGCAAGCAGCAGGGGCTCAATCTCGACACCCTGGCGGGGTTTCACTTCATCGAAACCGGATTGCCGGCCGATGTGCCGCCCCACGCTTTCCGGGACGTCAAGTTGACCTACCCGATCTTTTACAGCGAAGCGGAATCAGGCGCGGAGATGCTCCGGCATCTGCAGGAAAGACTCATCGCCAATCTCTATTTCATTTATGACCCCTTCAGCTGGGTGGCGCGCCGGGACACCCGGTTTCGGGGCGGCTTCCTGCGCGAGATCAGAGAGCACATTGAGAGACAAAATCTCTACGTGAACGACCGGAAGGAATTCGACGGGGTCCTGGCCCAATTCCTTTCCGACGTGGTGACGATCAAGACCCAGGGTGCCGAGGAAATTTATTCCCTGCAGATGCTGCAAAAGCGACTGGGGGAATCGCCCCGCTGGCTGGGCGTCAAGCTCGACCTTCTCAATTGGAGCCCGGGTGAGAAACGCCAGGCCAGGGATGTGCCGGAGTCCGTGATGCAACTGGGCGCCGGCAACCTGCGGGGGTTTCGCTACGTGCTGATCGACGCCTATCAGCGGTTTGGTGACGGTTTGGTTGATCAGATCCGGGCGCAGTTATTGGCTCAAAAGAGCACGCGTCAAAAAATCGAGGGCATGGAAATGATGCGGGGAATCATTTCCGAAATGTCAGGCATGCCTTACAATGAATTCGCGAAACGGGCCGTACGGGTGCAGCAGGACCAACTGGCCCGCCACAGAATCACCCCGTAGCCGGACCGAATTCCAAATGCTTCAAAGCCCCAGCGCCTTGCGCAGCACGGGCTCGAAGACGCCGGCCTGGCGCATGAAACCGAGATCGCTCGGGTGGGAACCATCGGTGGTCGCCTCACTGTCGTGTCCGAGCAAGTCGTCCCCGGGAATATAATGGAGGTTCTTCATTCCCTCGTTCACCAGCGCGTCGTAGCATTCCCGCAGGGCGGCATGGTTGTCGGTGTGGTGCTGGTTGCGTTCGGGAAGGATCCAGGCGTTGGTGTTTCGGCGGTCCTCCACGAGGACAATGGGTGTGTCGGGCCGCGCCGCCCGCAGTTGCTTTACCAGGGGGATGCACCGTTCCCGGATCAGGGCGGCGTTCATGTTGGGCAGGCAGTCGATCACGTACACGGCGGCGTCAATCAGGATAAGATATTCGCCGACGGCGGCGTCCATGCGTCCGTTGCCGCCGAAGCCGAAATTGATGGTGGGACGGTCGAAACGCCGGCCAAGAATTGCGGTGTGCACCATGCCCGGGCGCGAGGCGCTGGCACCGTGGTTGATCGAGGTGCCGTAGAAGACGATGGGCTTCTCCTTGCGGGGAGGCAGCATTTCGAAGCGTGCGGTGGGAGGCACCCCGAGCGACAGTGACTCGATGCCGTTGCGCAAGGGAAGGTAGACGGCGTATTCGCGCAGGCCCGGGGTGAGCCCGTTGATGATCAGCTGGCGAACCTCCTGACTGTTGGGGCGGGTGACCCCCACCCAGCGCCAACGATCCTCGTGATCGCGCGCATAAAGGTCCAGGCCGCTTGAGCCGATTGCGGTCATATTGGGGTTGGTGAGCTGGCTCTTCAGCAGCGCATAGTGCGCCCAGATGGCTGGTGCATCCGTGCGGAAGCGGACCATCATCCCGGTGGGGTCCCGGCTCAAGTTCCAGACCGCGTCGGTGACCTTGCCCTCCGCCGACGCGGGAAAGCGGTCAAACCAGCGTTTTCTTTCCAACTCATCGAAGGCCCGGCCTTCCACTCCCCAGTCGGTGACATCGTACCAGGAGAGCGGCGGTTCAGCCGGTTGGGCTGAGGCCGCAAGGCCGGCCATTGTGAACACTAACGCGAGGAGAAGAGAGGGTAGTGGGTGGTGCATGATGGAATGGTGGAATATATTGGACCGTATGTCACTAAGCCAGCATGATTCGGATCATGCGTGCGACCCTTGAGAAACCACGATTGCCTGACCGACTTTCCTTGGAGCCTTTTCGGGTGGAGGTGCCGATTGGGTTTGATGCAACTGCTGGCGCGCCAGGTTGCCCGCGACCGACTCGTGATCTGGCTATTGCAATCTTCCCCCCGGCCCCTTTTTGACAAGGATTGACTGTTATAAGAATCGATTCACAGTCGCGTTCCCTTTTCACCCCGGTCCTGTCCCCAATGGGTGTTTCCATCCCTAACCCTGACTCTATGAAAAACCCTGTCTTCCTGAAAAATCTTTTTAGCCCGATCATCCTCTTGGCGTTCCTGGTTGGCTTCCTTTTTGCGGACGAAGCCGCCGCGCAGAACCGGCCCAATGTGGTGCTGATCATCTCCGACGATCACGCCTGGGGTGATTATGGTTTCATGGGTCATGAGCACATCAAAACCCCGCACTTGGATCGTTTGGCGGAGCAGAGTCTGTTGATGACGAGGGGGTATGTTCCGGTCAGCCTGTGCCGCCCGTCGCTGGCATCGATGGCGACAGGGCTTTATCCTCATCAGCACTGGATCACGGGCAATGATCCCAATCCGGCAGCACGTGATGCGGCCGGAGGGCGGCCGGCGGCGGATCAGCCCTACGTTGACCGCATGGCCGAGCTGCCGACGATCGCACGGCTGCTGGGTGAGGTGGGGTATCTCTCGCATCAGTCAGGCAAATGGTGGGAAGGGCATCCAAGTGTTGGCGGGTTTACGCACGCCATGACCCACGGAGATCCAACTCGTGGAGGTCGTCACGGGGATGTGGGACTGGCCATTGGGCGGAGTGGCATGGAACCGGTTTTTGAGTTCATCGAACATGCGGTGGATGAGGAAAAACCCTTCTTTGTCTGGTATGCCCCCTTTTTGCCGCACACGCCCCACAACCCGCCGGATCGCTTGCTTGAGAAATACACCGCCGCCGGTCGGCCGATTGAACTGGCGCGTTATTACGCCATGGTTGACTGGTTCGATGAAACGTGTGGCGAACTCCTCAACTACATCGATGGAAAAGGGCTGGGTGATAATACCATCATCCTTTATGTGACCGACAATGGCTGGATCCAGCTCACGCCCGACATGGAGGTGCCGGGGACCTGGCGGAAGGAAGGCTATGGACCCCGGTCAAAGCGGAGCCCGCATGAGGGGGGCATACGCACGCCCATCATGGTTCGTTGGACCGGCCAGGTGGAGCCCCTGAGGGACGATCAGAATCTGGCCAGCAGCATCGATTTGATGCCGACCATCCTGCGTGCCGTTGGGCTGGAGCCCTCCGCGGATTTACCGGGCATCAATTTGCTGAATCGCGGGGCGGTGGAGGCGAGAGACGCGGTGTTCGGGGACATCTACGGGCACGACATGCCCGCGCCGATCGAGGAACCGCTCAAGGGGATTTATTATCGGTGGGTGATTGCGCGGGACTGGAAGCTGATTGCACCCAATCCCGATCTTGCTCCTGAAGTTTTCGTCGGTGATTCGATTGTGGCCAGGCATGAAGGCATTGAGCTCTACAATCTGAAGGAGGATCCGCATGAGATGAACAATCTTGCGAAAGAGCAGCCCGGGCGCGTGAGGCGCCTGCAGGACCGGCTCGATGACTGGCTCCCGCTGCCCGACGTTGGGTTCAAGCCGATCTTCAACGGTAAGAACCTCGATGGCTGGAAAGGCGACCGGGGGCTCTGGCGGGTTGAGGACGGCATGATCGTTGGGAAAACCACCGCGGATGCTCCTCTAAAGTCGAATACGTTCCTGATCTGGAGCGAGGGCGAGCCGGCGGATTTCGAGCTCCGCTTCCAGTATCGCATCGTTTCAGAATCGGCCAATTCGGGGGTACAGGTGCGGTCGCAGGTATTGGACGGCGGCGTGGTCGCCGGTTATCAGCCGGACATCGCGACCGTCGACTGGATCACCGGCATCCTCTACGAGGAGAAGGGCCGGGGAATCCTGGCGCGGCGGGGGCAGCGCATCCGCATCGATTCCCAAGGCGAGAAGCATGTGGAGCGCTTTGCCGAGGAGGCGGACCTTTTCCAGCATATCGCTCCGCATGACGCCTGGACCGATTACCAGGTGACCGCCAAGGGGAATACGCTTCGCACGAAAATCAACGGAGCGTTGATGCACGAGTTGATTGACGAAAGCGACAAGGCCCGCTCCTCGGGCGTGATCGCATTCCAACTCCATACCGGTCCCCCGATGGAGATTCACTTTCGCGACATCAAACTCAAGACGCTGGAGTCGGGACGCCGCTGAGTGACGCGACCTCAGACCCTGCTGGGTGGGCTGACGAAGTGTCCCTGGACATGCCCCCGCCCCCGTGGGACGAATAATCATGGTTTAAGAGTTTTTCGGGGAAGAGAGTTGCTTCCCCCTGACGCTTGTCTTTCGCTAAAGATTGAATGGCTTTCGCCGGCACCAAGTCACAGCCTTGGTTGAGTTTATAGCGCAGCTTTCCCTACCCATGATCCCATCCTCCTCCGATTCCTCCCGCCGTCGGTTTCTCAAGAATTCTGCGCTGGTCCTGGCCGCGCCCCTGATTCTGCCCCGGCGGGTTTGGGCGCAGAACTCCGCCCCTAGCGGGCGGCTTACCTTGGGTTGCATCGGGACAGGCAGGATGATGACCAATCATTTCAACAACTTTCTCCACCGGGATGACGTTGAGGTGCTCGCGGTGTGCGATGTCGACACCACCCGTCGTGAGCATGCGCGCGATCGTGTGAACAAGACCTACAGCGAGGCTGCCGGGACCACCTACCGGGGGGTCACGGTTCACAACGATTTCCGCGAAATCTTGGCACGCCCGGATATCGACGCCGTCGTTATCGCCACACCCGATCATTGGCATGCCTACATGGCGATTGCCGCGGTCAACGCGGGCAAGGATGTCTATTGCGAGAAACCGCTCACTTATAACATCCATGAGGCGGTCAAGCTCATGCAGGCCGTGCGCCGGACCAACCGGGTTTTGCAGACCGGCTCGCAGCAACGTTCATTGAAGGAGTTTCGCACCGCAGCCGAGCTTGTGCGCAACGGTGTCCTCGGCCGGATTACCGGCGTCCATGTTTCCTTTGGCGATCCGGCGGCGCCTTACGAGGAGCCGGCGGAGGAACTTGAGCCGGGGCTCGACTGGGATTTCTGGTGCGGTCCGGGGCCGTTGGTGAATTACAGCCCCTTTCTCAGCCCGCGTGGCATGCACACGCACTTTCCCGACTGGCGCAAGACCTGGGAGTTTGGCGGCGGCATGATCACGGATTGGGGCGCGCATCACATTGATATTGTACAGTGGGCGCTCGATGCGGATGCCAGCGGTCCCATCGCGGTGCGTGCGCCGGAGAATTGGGAGACGGCCAAGCGTGGCGCCCAACTCATATATCCCAATGATGTGGCGATCACCCACGTGCGTGGCAAGGGGGTGTCTTTTTATGGCACCGAGGGTGAGGTGCACGTCAACCGGGGCAAGTTTGAGCTGATCATGGATGGCAAGACGGTTCACAGGTTCTGGGACCGGGCGGCGGATCCTGGCACTTCGATGGACCGGGAAGTTATCCTTACCCAGCGCGAGTATCTCAAGGATGCGAAGGTCAGGCTCTACGAGAGCTCGAGCCACTTCCAGGATTTCATGGACTGCGTGCAGACGCGGAACCGGCCGATTTGCGACGTGGAAATCGGGGCGCGTTCGGTGATTGCCTGCCACCTGATGAATCTGGGCTACCGCTATGGGGCCAACGTCAGCTGGGATCCGCAGCGAAACCGGTTCACGCGCGGTGGGAACCGCCGGTGGTTGACGCGCGACCGTTATCGCAACGACTGGAAAGTCTGATCGGGTTGGAGACCGCCGGGTCCCGTGAGGCCTGCTCACGGCGAGCCGGGCGCACGTTGATTGCGAGGGTCTGGGGATCGGATTCGCTGAGATTGCTTGGCTTCATATCGGGGCGGGGAATAATGGCGGGCAATATGGGCAGTTCCTCTCCCGCGGCTTTTCGCCGTCTTCTTGATGATGTCGGTCCGGTGGACGCGGTGGGGATTGCCGGGCGCGTCGCCAAGTATGGCACGAGGTCGATCAAGAAATCCGCCAAGGTCTGGGGTCTCCGCACCGCCGTCACCATGGTTGACCTGACCACCCTCGAGGGCAAGGACACCCCGGGCAAGGTCGCCTCGCTCTGCGTGAAGGCGGAGCATCCGCACGACGATCCCTCGATTCCCCCGGTCGCGGCGGTGTGCGTCTATCCAGCAATGGTGCGTCACGCCCGCCGCGCGCTCGGCCGGGATACGAAAGTAAGGATCGCCTCCGTGGCCACGGCCTTCCCGTCCGGCCAGGCACCGCTGCGCACACGGCTCGCCGAGGTGAAGGCGGCCGTGGCGGATGGAGCTGATGAAATCGACATGGTCATCAATCGTGGTGCCTTCCTGTCCGGGGAGTTCGACCGTGTGCAGGACGAGATTGCCTCCGTGGTCTCCGCCTGCGGCCGGACCGCCCTCAAGGTCATCCTCGAGACGGGTGAGCTGGAGACCTACGACAACATCCGGGTCGCCTCCTTCCTGGCCCTGCGCGTGATCCGCGAGGGCGATTTCATCAAGACCAGCACGGGCAAGACCGGATCCAACGCCACGCTTGGCAACAACCAGGTCATGCTGGATGCCATCCGTGATCATTATCTCGATACGAGCATCGCCGTGGGCATGAAGCCCGCCGGGGGTATCCGCACGGCGAAGCAGGCGCTGACCTTTCTGGTCGCGGTGAAGGAAACCCTCGGAGACGCCTGGCTGACCAACACCCGCTACCGTTTCGGCGCATCGTCCCTCCTCAACGACCTCCTCCGCCAGCTGGAAAAGGAACGCACGGGGGCCTACCAGGCACCGTATTATTTCAGCGAAGCCGCCGAGAGTTATTGATATGCCTGCCATGAAACCTGAGAAACGCGCCGCACGTTCCCGACCTGAACTGATTTTCGGGGATCTGTGGGCTTTTGATCCGGCACCGGAGACGGCGGATCCTCAGCTGCTTTCCCGTTACGAACCGTTCATCAACGGGCGCTTTGTCGTGCCGAAATCCGGGGCGGTCTTTGATTCCATCAATCCGGCCAACGAGCGGAAGCTGGCCGAGATCGGCCTGTGTGGAGCCGCCGAGGTGGATGCCGCCTACCGGGCAGCCGCCAAGGCCTTCCCCGCCTGGTCGAAGCTCCCCGGTGCAGAGCGCGGCAAGTACCTCTACCGACTCGCCCGTCTGCTGCAGGACCGTGCCCGCGAATTCGCCGTGGCCGAGACCCTTGACGGTGGCAAGCCGATCAAGGAGTCACGCGACTTTGACGTGCCGATGGCCGTCGCCCATTTTTTCCACCATGCGGGCTGGGCTGACAAGCTGGCCTGGGCCTTCCCGGGCGCGAAGGTTTCCCCACACGGTGTGGTCGGGCAGGTGATCCCCTGGAACTTCCCACTGCTCATGCTGGCGTGGAAACTCGCGCCCGCGCTCGCCGCGGGAAACACCGTCGTGCTCAAGCCGGCTGAGACCACCTCGATCACCGCGCTGAAGTTCGCCGAAATTATTTTGGAGGCGGGACTCCCGCCGGGGGTGGTCAACATTGTCACCGGGGCAGGGGAGACCGGCGCGGCCGTCATGGCGCATCCACTCGCGGCCAAGGTTGCCTTCACCGGCTCGACCGCGGTCGGCAAGGCCATCCTGCGTGCGCTGGCCGGCAGCGGGAAAAAGATGACGATGGAGCTGGGTGGCAAAGCGGCCAACATCATCTTCGACGATGCGCCGCTTGACCAGGCGGTCGAGGGCGTCGTCAACGGGATCTTCTTCAACCAGGGGCATGTCTGCTGCGCCGGCTCGCGCCTGTTAGTGCAGGAGGGGGTGGCTGATGCCGTGCTCAGCCGGCTTCGTCAGCGCATCCAGGTGCTGCGGGTGGGGGATCCGCTCGACAAGAACACGGATATCGGGGCGATCAACTCGAAGGCCCAGCTCGACAAGATCCGCCGGCTGGTGGCCAGCGGGGTGAAGGAAGGCGCAAAACGTTACCAGCCGCCCTGTCGCCTGCCGGAGCGGGGCTGGTATTATCCGCCGACCCTGTTCAGCGGCGTGCAGCAGAGCCACCGCATCGCCCGTGAGGAGATTTTCGGGCCGGTGCTGTCCATCCTCACCTTCCGCACGGTGGATGAAGCGGTGGAGAAGGCCAACAACACCCCCTACGGCCTGAGTGCGGGGGTCTGGACGGACAAGGGCTCGCGGATCCTCAAGCTGAGCACGGAGCTCAAGGCCGGCGTGGTCTGGGCCAACACCTTCAACCAGTTCGACCCCGCGTCACCGTTTGGCGGATACAAGGAAAGCGGCTTCGGCCGCGAAGGCGGCAAACAGGGCCTGGCCGACTACGTGAAGCTTGAGTGAGGACTTTTAAAAAAACCTCTTTTCCCTATCCCATGACCCGCCTGCCTATTTCCAAGACGCCCAAGGTTTTTGTTGGGGGGGCGTTCATTCGCTCCGAGAGCGGGCGGGTGCGTCCGCTGGTGGATGACGCCGGCCGGTTCGTCGGCCACATCCCACAGTGCACGCGGAAGGATCTCCGCAACGCCGTCGAGGCCGCCGCCAAGGCGGGGCCCGGATGGGCGAAGCGCACCGGCTACAATCGCGGGCAGATCCTCTACCGGCTCGCCGAGATGATCGAGGCGCGCACCGGCGAACTCGCCGATGCCCTCGCCCTCGGTGCCCGCGGGTCGCGGCG
>JBGTGS010000050.1:0-37888 GCA_041746615.1 Opitutaceae bacterium
GCTGGCGGCCGAGGCCCGCGCTCTGCGCGCGCTCCAGGTGGCGGACCATCTGCAGGTGGTCACGCCCGACGGACAGGAGCGCCGTTACGCTCTGGGGGACCTGATTGAGGTCTACCGGCCCAATGACCTGTCTATTTTCGACAAGGCTGGAATTTTTGTGCACCGGTTCTGGACCTTCCTCAGTGACGAGCCGCGCGAGGCCAACATGGAGGGAGGCATCTTCCCGGCGATTTTTGGCACCTTTGTGATGACCCTGCTCATGAGCGTGGCGGTGACGCCTTTCGGTGTACTGGCGGCGATCTATCTGCGCGAGTATGCCAAGCAGGGGTTGTTTGTCCGCTCCGTGCGCATCGCGGTCAATAACCTGGCCGGCGTGCCGTCCATTGTCTTCGGGGTGTTCGGGCTGGGGTTCTTCGTGTACTTTGTCGGCGGATCGGTCGACCGCCTGTTCTACAGCCTGAGCCTGCCGACACCGACCTTCGGCACGGGCGGCGTGCTCTGGGCGTCGCTGACCCTGGCACTCATGACCGTACCCGTGGTCATCGTGGCCACGGAAGAGGCGCTGGCCGCGGTTTCACGGGGCACGCGCGAAGGTTCGCTGGCATGCGGGGCCTCCAAGTGGCAGACCATTCAGCGCATCGTACTGCCTGCCTCGCTGCCGGGCATCCTCACCGGCCTGATCCTGGCCATGGCCCGCGGGGCCGGCGAGGTGGCTCCGCTCATGCTGGTCGGGGTGGTCAAGCTGGCGCCAACGCTGCCGCTGGACACGATCTATCCCTTCGTTCATCTGGAGCGGAAGTTCATGCACCTCGGTTTCCACATCTTCGACCTCGGTTTCCAGTCGCCGGATTCCGAAGCTGCGAAGCCCATGGTCTTCGCCACCACCTTCCTGCTGATTTTGCTGGTGGTCTGTCTGAATCTCGGGGCCATCCTGATCCGCAACCATCTTCGCAAGAAATACAAGGTCGCCACCTTCTGATCCTTCGAACTATGAGTGTCGCCACCCTTTCAAAACCCGCCGTCCCTGCCATGACGAATCCGCCCGCCAAGTCCGTTACTGCCGCCGGTGCCCTTGATGCCGCCTACATCCAGGTCAGGAATTTCAGTTTTTCATACGGTCCGACCCAGGTGTTGCACGACTTGACCTTTGATATCCCCGAGCAGCAGGTCACGGCCTTCATCGGTCCCTCCGGCTGCGGCAAATCGACGCTCCTGCGGAACCTGAACCGCATGAACGATCTGGTGGATGGCGTGCACCACAAGGGCGACATTCTTGTCAAGGGTCACTCCATCTACGATCCCCTCATCGAGGTCATCGCCCTGCGCAAGCGCATCGGCATGGTCTTCCAGAAATCCAACCCCTTCCCCAAGTCGATTTACGAGAACGTCATTTACTCGCTGCGGGTCGCGGGCCGGAACGGCAAGGCGGAGCTGGACGAGGTGGTGGAGCGCTCGCTGCGCGGCGCCGCCCTCTGGGACGAGGTCAAGGATCGCCTGAACGAAAGCGCCTTCAGTCTCTCGGGTGGACAGATGCAGCGCCTCTGCATCGCCCGGGCGATTGCCAACCGGCCCGAGATCCTCCTGATGGATGAGCCGTGTTCCGCGCTCGATCCCATCGCCACGGCCAAGGTCGAGGAACTCATCCATGAATTGAAGAAGGAGTTCACCATCGTGATTGTGACGCACAACATGCAGCAGGCCGGACGGGTCTCCGACCGCACCGCCTTCTTCTACCTGGGCAAGCTGATCGAGTACGACCAGACGCAACGCATTTTTTCAAATCCCTCCAACGCCCAGACCGAGGCCTATGTCTCGGGACGCTTTGGGTGAGCCAAAGCGCCCCGAAAAATCCCAAATCCCAACTTTCCAAATCCCAATCCTGAAACCCGAATTCATCCACGGTGCGCACTCCTTTGGGATTTTGTTCGTTGGTTGACGAAAACTCCAAACGCCAAAGCGCCAAACTCCAAATAAACCTGCCAAATCCAAAGCCGAAAATAAGCGTCGCAGACGCGCCTGAATTTTTTGGCGTTTGGACCTTTGTCGTTTGGCATTTTACACCATGAAACGCTTCTTTGACTCCGAACTGGAATCCTTCCGCTCCAACCTCATGCTCATGGGGCAGACGTCCATCCGCCAGGTGCGCGATGCACTCAAGGCCTTGGTTGAGGCGGATGTGGCCCTGGCCGACCGCGTCATCGCGGCCGACGACGAACTGGACCAGCTGGAGATCCAGATCGACAACGAGGCCATCCGGTACATGAACCTGCGTTCGCCCATCGCGACCGAGCTCCGGCTGGTGATCGTGGGCATGAAGGCCTCGCACGATCTGGAGCGGGTGGGCGATGAGGCGACCAGCATCGCCAAGCGGGCGGTGAAGCTCGCGGCCGAGCCCCCGCTCAAGCCCTACGTGGACATTCCCCGCATGGCCAGCATCGCCCTGGAGATGCTGCAGGATGCCCTGGACTGCTTTCTCAACGGAGACACGGAGAAAGCCGTCTCCGTGGTCAGGCGCGACAGCGAGGTGGATGCGATCAACAAGCAGCTCTACCGGGAACTCAGCAGCTATATGATCGAGCGCCCGCAGTCGATTTCCCGGGCGCTGGAGCTGATGTTCATCTCCAAGTCGATTGAGCGCATTGCAGATCACGCCACCAATATTGCGGAGGAAATGGTCTTTCTGGCCCAGGCGCGAGATATCCGCCACAGCGAGGAATTGAAGAAATCCGATTCAGGTGAATGACCAGCAGCCTGTCGGACCTGCTATGGAGCTCGCATCTTGGGTTGAGGGTTGTTCCGCAGTCGTGGATTTCTGCCCGACAGGCTGCTAAGCCGGCACTTTGTGCCGGAAACCAATCGAACTTTATTTATTCTTATCCCGCGCGAAGCGCTGCTAACGGCTGGGATTGTCATTGAGGGATCGATTGGCACCCGGTGATGTCTGCGTGCCTGCCTGTCCGATCTGCAGGTTTTGCCGACGGGGCGCCTGTCTGGGCTGGAGGAGCCCGCCCGGCAGGGGCATGTCCAGCTTCACCAAGGAGGCATCGTAAATCAACCGGCGTTGTTCCGGGGAGAGGCCGGGTTCCAGTACGGCAAGGTGGTATTCGCGGTATTGTTCCCAAAGCCGTCTTTCGTTGTAGGCTTCGGTGAATTCCTCGATCAGCCGGTCCACGTTGCGCTGGGCAGTCTCGTCCTCCGTACCGCCGTTCAACCAGAGCAAATTCTCTCGGATCGAGGCCAGTTCCTCCGCCCGTTTGACCTGCAGGCGTTCATGATTGGTGGTGAAGTCAGCCATTCTGACATTGACGGCGGCGAGGGCCTCTTCATCCCGGCGGCCCGGACTGAGCATGATGCGCATGACATTCTGCCCTTCCTCGTTGCGGGTGAAGGCAATGCGTTCGATAGGGGTGATATCCTGGAGATCGCGGACCATGGCAACGGTGTCCTTCCGCATGGTCACGCGCTGCTCCAGATAATCAATCAGGCGGTCGGCCAGGGTGGGGGGAAGGTATGGGAGCTCGGGAGGGGTGGGTTGATTCGGAAGGGTGGCGAGCGCTTTCCTGATCTCTTCGGCGCGGACTTCGAGGTGGGTAAAGACGGGAGCCTGCCTGTCGGCCAGTTGCTTGAGGCGGTGGTTCTTCAAAAGAGTGAGCCTGGCTTTGTCTTCTTCATAAATGGCATCGCGCAACTGCTGTTTCAGGGTGGATTTCTCCGCCTCGAAAGCGGCAATCATGTCCGCGAGCTCGTTGGGCAGCTGGGGTGGCAGGAAAATACGGGAGGTCTCGGGGAGGAAGGAAAGGAGCGGGTTGAAGTCGTTGGTATAATCGACGGGGAGGACCGGGGTGACATCGATGGAGCCGAGATCCATTGCGACTTCCCGCACCAACCGGCGCTGGGCGGGGGATAGGACTTTCTCATAATAGGCTGCGGCGCGGAGAACCTGATATTGAGCGTTGAGGGCCATCTGACTGGTGGGAAATCCCGTCTGACCGAGTTTCCACTGGCGCAATGCATTCCAGTCGTCACGCCAGCGGATAAGTTTACGGCGAATTTCCTCGGCTTCGGCCTCGAGTTCAATGAGCGCGGGGGTTTGCTCCTGGGCGAAGGCCGACAAGGTGCGTTCACGGGTGATCGGATCGGCCTGGGCGACGCTTTCGTAGCGGGCGAGCAACTCGCGCTGACGGGCCAGTTTATTCTCATGATAGGCTGCAATCCTTGCTTCCAGTTCCACGGGGAGGCTGTCGCCGGAGAGCCTGGTTCCCAGCGGGGCGTAAAAGGGCTCGTTGATAAAGGGGGCCAGCTCCCGGGGGGCCGGCCTGCGCAGGGATTCCGCGCTGAAGGGAGGGATTTGAGCCCGCAGGCGGGGTGGGGTGGGGGGAAAGAAGATCAGCGCGCGGTTGTCTCGTGCCTGGTTGACCCGCGCTGGTGGAGGAGAGGGCATTCGCTCATTGCCCGCCTCCCGGGTTTGTTGCGATTCAGCGGGTATGGGGGAATCCTCGGATTCCTGGGCATAGCCATGCTCAGGACCGGTCAGGGTCAGAACGGTCAGGAGCAGGGCACTGGAAATACACCGGGTGGTGGAAACGCGGGGGAGGGGCATGCCTGGTTGATGCGTGACGCGAAAAGCCCACGAGCGGTTGCAACAAAAAGGGATCACGAACCAGGCCCGGTCGTGGATCGGGTCCGTTCGAAGAGAACGTGGCCAAGAAGTTGGATTTGGCAACCATGGGCATGGTCTTGGACTTGCATGATTTGGCGGGGGAAAAGGGCTCCGATTGGGGTAATTATTCGACTCATCGGGATTCCCAAGCGGGAGGCAATTGGAGCAGGGAAAGCCGTCTTTGGGATTCGATGCAAGGAAGGGATTGACAGTATCGTCAACGCCCGTGAACTTTCGCGGCTCTTCACACGGCGGCCATAGCTCAGTTGGTTAGAGCACTAGATTGTGATTCTAGGGGTCGCGGGTTCGAGTCCCGTTGGCCGCCCCATTTTAATAGCGAGGAAGTTGCGAATTGATGGGCTCTTGCCGCTCTTTGCCTTCGCGAATGCTGGCAGGCCCGTGCGGTCGAGAGAAACGCCTTTCTGCCCCCTTCAACTCAAGTATTCAACTACACCGGTCACTGAACTGACGGCGGGATAAGCGGCTAAAGTGGGTGTGGGAAGCTGTTTTTCGCGAACCGAGGAACGACCTCGACCGTTAGACCGCTCAGCCCTTTTGGGGTCTGGGCTCGGGTACTTCCGGTGGCGAGCCGGTCGTCGCCTCGACGTGCTCGGGTGTGTGGATAAGCTGCTGGATGAGCCATGCCTCCACTTCCTCCGCGATGGGCTGAAGCCGGAAGGAAAGTATGAGGTGGTTGTCGTGTTCGAGCACCACCAGGCGGCTGCCTGCCGCCGCCTTGGCGCTCAGGGCACGGCTATTCTCCGGAGACAGCCAGGTGTCCTTGGCGCCATGATAGAAAAGGACGGGTTGGGACACGCGACTCATTGCGGTGATAACATTGGTATCTGACCAGGAGAACCGTCCGATCCGGGAGGCCCGCGTCACGGCGGCGGAGAACGTCGCCGGACTGAAGCGTGCCGCCTGTTGTGGGGCGACGCCGTGCGCGAATTCCACGACCGCCTTTGCGCCGTCGCTGTAGGGTTCGAGTGCGACCACGGTTGCGACCCGGGTATCACGACTCGCCAGCAGGAGGGCGGTGCTGGCACCATAGGAGATGCCAAGCACACCGAGCTTTCCGTGAACCATGCTGCGGGAGTCCAGATCGTCCAGGACCTGTGAGAGGTCGGCGGCTTCGAACGCTCCGAAGCCTATCTTGTCGCCGCTGGATTGTCCGTGACCGCGAAAGTCCACCAGCACGGAGCGGAAACCGCACTCGGCCAGGTACAGTCCCCAGTGAAGCATGTCCTCCTTGGCATCGCGATAGCCGTGCAGGAGGAGGATGGTGCCCCTTGGCTCGGCAAGGCCGGGCTTCGAGCGATCGGGCGGGGTCCACCCGAGGCGGGGAATGAGGCGCACACGCCCATCCCGTTCCTGGCGTTCAATCCGGTGCTGGAGATTATAGTGACCGGGCTCGATGATGGCCACAGCAAGCTCGGCGGCGGGCGGTCCGACCCTCACGCGCCACGTGTCTTGATACACGGCATTCACCCGGGTGGCGAAATCCGCGTCTCTCACGATTCGCGGCTGCTGACGCTGGTTGGGCGCATCGACCGCCAGCTTGGCGAGAACGTGACTCGCGCACCCCGAGAGGCCAAACACCAGGACCGGACAGAGGACGAGCAGACCCATGCATGAGGGGCGATGCATCGCGCGAACGTGGGGGAAATGCGGAAGGGCTCAATGTTAAACGCTCACACCATACGTCGTAGCGAACCCGGCTGATATCCAGGCTGAATGAATCATCTCGCATACTTTTCGCTGCTCATAACGCTGGAAATGGTCATGTTAATCCACAGGATAGTCGTCACTGTTTTGTTGCCCAGGCTGCTGGTCGCCGCTTCGGTTTGGGATCTGTTGCGTGCTGCTTCTAAACCCAATTTTTCGCCTGCGGAAAAAGAGATGTGATGCCGCTGCCCGTTGCCGTCATCCCTGTGCGCCTACAGAATTCCGTATGAGACTGTCACAAACGCGTCGCCACTGGAACCGCCTGGCCCAGGCTGATCCACTCTGGGTGGTGCTGACTGAAAAAGGGAAAGAGAACAACGGCTGGCAGATCGACGAGTTCTTTGCCAATGGCCGCCGCATCGTCGACGACGAGTTGGCCGGCGTCCGTGCGCACCACCCGGCACTCCGATATGGTGCCGCATTGGATTTTGGCTGCGGGGTCGGTCGATTGAGCCAGGCACTCGCGGGGCATTTCGACACCGTCACCGGCGTCGACATCTCCGAGGAGATGCTTGCTCACGCCCGCCGCTACAACACCCACGGACATCGCGTGCGCTATCTGCACAATTCCCATTCCGATCTGCGCCTTTTGGCGAGCAACCAGTTCGATTTTGTCTACAGCCTGATCACATTGCAGCACATGGAACCCGTCTATGCGCGCCGATATATTAACGAATTCGCGCGCGTGGCGGCTCCAGGGGGCGTCATCTTGTTTCAGATTCCGAGCGAGAGTTATCAGGATCCGCCCGATCGGACCCTGCTTACGCTTTGGTTCCCCACCTTTTGGAAGCGTTTCAAACGCCGGATGCGGCGCTGGCTCAACCTCTGGTTTGCCTTTGAACCTTTCATGGAGATGCACGCCATCCCTCGACAGGAAGTCGAGGCTGTGCTGCGCGCCACCGGCTTGGAAATACTCGTCGTTTACAAATACGGCGCGACGGGTAGCGAGATCGAAAGCTGGGGTTACCTTGCTCGTAAACCCTGACCTCGGTTGCGCGGGGCACGGAGGGGGCTAAGGAGTCAATGTGGCTTGCCTCGATTCCTCGGACCGTGAAGCCGGGTTAATATTTTTTGGTTCGGCCTGCCCGGACTAGCTGTTACCTATCTCCCCGGATCATACCTTCTCACGCGGATTGCTGGTTTCAGGGGGTTCAATCCCCAGATTCAGAGTTTGCTTACATGTCACAAGTTTCGAATGCCATGAGCCTTCTTCGGTTATTTAAGTTTATTACGATTGCCGTATTGTTTTTATGCGATGCCGCAGCACGGAAACCGAGCGTGGTGCTCATCATGGTGGACGACCTCGGGTATCAGGACCTTGGGTGCTACGGCCACCCGGTGATTCGCACGCCGGTGCTGGACCGGTTGGCAGCTGAGGGTGCGCGTCTCACGGATTTCCATTCCGGAGCGTCCGTTTGTACACCGTCCCGAATGGCGATGCTTACCGGTGCATACGCAGTTCGCGTAGGCTGGGAAAAAGGCGTGCAGGGATACCCGATGGGCATGCGCGATGGCATGAGTGCGGAAGCTCTAACGATTGCTGATGTCTTCAAGTCGGCGGGTTATGCGACCGGGATTTCCGGAAAATGGCACATCGGCGATCTGCCGGAGACCCGCCCGCACAGCCAAGGGTTTGATTGGTCATATTACATTCCTTCAAGCAACAATCAGACGGATTTGATCCTCAGCGGCGACCAAATCGTTGAGCAACCTTTTGATAACCGGTTGCTCACCCGGCAATTCACCGATCAGGCGATCAGGTTTATTCGGGAAAAACGGGATGATCCTTTTTTCCTGTATCTGCCCTACACCGCACCCCATTTTCCGGTGCAGGCACATCCGGATTGGTATGGTCACTCCGGGTTCGGTGCGTATGGCGACGTGGTGGAGGAACTCGATCACTGCATCGGGGAAATCGTGGCGCTGCTCGATGAATTGGAAATCCGAGAGCACACGATGGTGATCTTTTTTTCCGACAACGGACCGCAAGCTCGGCAACGTGCCAGTGCCCTGCCTTATCGTGGCCAAAAATGGAGCGCGCTGGAGGGGGGGACGCGGGTGCCTTTCATTATCAATTGGCCCGGCGTGGTGCCGGCAGGGCATACGTTCGATGGTTTGGTGAGTGCGATCGATCTACTGCCGACACTCAGTCAGGCTTGCGGTATCAACTGGCAGGCCCAATCTCGCGACACGCCGAAAATCGATGGCGTTGACGTATGGGACGCGTTGGTCGGAAAAACCGAAAAATCACCACGCAACGAGCTTCTTTTCTGGCACGGCATGAGTCCCGAGCCGCAGGCGATCCGAGTCGGGGAGTGGAAATTGTTCTTCGACCGCCAACATGCACTCGATGGGTTGGGTGGGCTGGGAACTGAGGCGGAAGAAACGCCTGAGCAGGCTGCGATACTTGCCCCTTACCGCGAGGCGCTTAGGACTGATGGGCCAAATCCGCCTTTCCTCTTCAACTTGAAAGAAGATGTCGGTGAAATATACGATCTTAGTGCGAAGTTCCCTGAAAAAGTGGAGATGATGCGGGGGCTTTCCGAGACCATCATGAAGGACATTCGGGATCACACGATACTTCCAATCGTGAAACCGTAAGTTTTCATCAAAACAACCGTGGCCGAGGTTTGAAAGAGCCGTTCTTGCCAAAACAACCTTGAGGTGGCCCTGAAAGTAGGACGGGACGTTAAATCCAAACCAAGAAATAACGATCCATGTACAGCTTGAATTAAAATACTGTATCGAACTCTCAGCCTGGCTTGGTCTGCAAAAGTTCCCGGAGATCGCCAAGGCTGAGCCGGGCGCTGGCGGCGTCGCTGGCTTCGAATACGTCGGCGAGGAGGGCGCGCTTACTGTCCTGGAGGGCCAGGACCTTTTCCTCGACCGTGCCGGTGCAGATCAATTTGTAGCTCGTGACGACGCGGGTCTGGCCGATGCGGTGGGCCCGGTCCGTTGCCTGGGCTTCGACGGCGGGGTTCCACCAAGGGTCGAGGTGGACCACGACGTCGGCGGCGGTGAGGTTGAGGCCGGTGCCGCCTGCCTTCAGGGAGAGCAGAAAAACCGGCGGGCCGTCGTCCTGCTGGAACCGGTCCACTTCCGCCTGGCGGGCTTTGGGTGTCAGGGAGCCGTCCAGGTAGCAGGAGGGGATGCCATCGGCGTCCAACTCCGCGCGCACCAAGGCGAGCAGGGAGGTGAATTGGGAGAACACCAGAAGCTTCCGGCCTTCGTCGAGGGCTTCGTCGAGGAGTTCGCGGAAGGCCTCCAGCTTCGACGAGTGGGCTGCGGGGGCTTCGGGGGTGAGCAGGCGTGGATCACAGCAGACCTGACGCAGGCGGAGGAGCTGGGTAAGGGTGGCAAAGCGGAGGGACCCCTCGTTGGCGCCGCCGGCGGCGAGGTCGAGGAGCGCGCGCTCGGATTGTTCCTGCACCTGCCGGTAGAGCGCGGCCTGCGGGCCGGTTGGTTCGCAGGGGATGATCTGCTCGATCTTCGGTGGCAGTTCGGGCGCGACGGCCACTTTGGTTCGGCGCAGCAGGTAGGGCGCGGTCTGGGCGCGGAGGCGTTCGTCATACCAGGCGCGCTCGTCCCCACGCAGGCCGGTGGGCACGGTGGCGACCAGGCCCGGCATGAGGAAGGCGAAGAGTGAGCGCAGGTCGTCCAGTGAGTTTTCCAGCGGCGTACCGGTGAGAAGAAAGCGCCCATGGGCGCGCAGCGAGCGCAGGGCCCGGGCATTCTGGCTTCGGCGGTTTTTGATGTGCTGGGCCTCGTCGCCGATCACGCAGGCAAAGGTTACGGCTTCAAACCGCTCATGATCCCGGGCGAGGGTGCCGTAGGAGGTGATCACGATGTCGTGCCCGGCAAAATCCGCCTCCCCGGTCAGGCGGCGGTCACCGTGGTGGACAAAGACCCGCAGGTGGGGGGTGAAGCGCAGGGCCTCGCGCCGCCAGTTTTCCACGAGGGAGGCGGGACAGACCACGAGGGCGACGCCGGGCGCGGAGGCGTTGGCCTGGATGGCCGCAATGAGACCGAGGGCCTGAAGCGTTTTGCCGAGGCCCATCTCGTCGGCCAAAATGCCGCCCAATCCATGGTGGTGCAAGTGCCAGAGCCACGCTACGCCCAGGCGTTGGTAGGGGCGGAGGTGGGTATCGAGCGCTGCCGGGATGGGTGCGGGGGCGAGTTGGGTGACATTGCGGAGAGCTTCGCTCCGGGTGCGCCAGGCGTCCGGGGCCTGAAAGTGCGGGGCGACAGATTCGAGAATTTCCTCAACCTCGGCCAGGCGGGAGGCCGGGATGTGGTGACGGCGCCGGACGACCGCACCGGCCATGGGTTCACCGGCGAGGGCGCGCTGGGCCTCGGTCAATTTTTCCAGCCGGTTCCGGTCGATGAGATAGATTGCTCCTTCATTCTCAATGTAGCTGCGGCCGGAGGCGACCGCCGCCATGATCCGCGACTCATCCGCGCCGCCGGCTTCGAATCCGAGCGTCACATCGAAGCCGCCGCCGGTGGCGGCAACCCCGGCGGTGACCTCGGCGCTGCGAAGGTGGGCGGTGTTCTTCTCGAAATTGGCGGTGAACTCGGCATGGAAGCCGGTGTGGAGCGAATCACCGTGCACGGCCAGGAAGTTGAGCACCTTGTGGCGGTCCCGCAGCCACCAGCGCCGATTGGAGGGCTCGAGCATGAAACCATGGGACTTGAGGAGATCGAGGGCGGCGGGGTAGCCGGCGGATTCACGGGAGGGCAAGGTGATGGCGAGAAAGTGCTCGCTCCCATCGACGGTCATGGGGGTGGCCGGATTCGGGCGGAATGACGGCGGAGATGCCGGCGGACGTCCACCGACGGGACCCGCAGGTGCGGCCATGGCTTTAGCCGGTGGAGGGGGCAGGTGTTCGCTGACTCCGCGCAGGATGGGGCCGACCCACAGGAGGGGCTTGGCAGGCTCGTTGAGGCGGAAGAAAACCGGCTGGCCGCGCAGGGCTGTGATGAGTTCGTGCAATTGGGCACGAGTCAATTGAAGGAAAAGCACCGGGGCGGGCTGAGCTCCAAAACGCTGGAGGGCGGCCAGCCCCGGGAGAATTTCGGGTGACGGCGGGACGGTGGGATCCCATTCCACCCGGATCGCAATGGCGTCGCGAGGTGCCGCGGCGGCGAGATTGGGTGGAAGCAATAGGCGGAGCATCAAACCAAACGCTCGGGTTACGAGCAGGCTCGACGCGAGGCGAAAATGGAGGAATAAACAGGCATTCTCATGCATCTCACCTTAGTCACATGACCAACGCGGTTTTCATGCACCTCGTGGACGCCCACTATCAGGCGTTGTATCGCTTTGCGCTGAGTCTGGCGCGACGCGAGGCGGATGCGTGCGATCTCGTGCAGCAAACCTTTTACATCTGGGCGACCAAGGGCAGCAGCCTGCGTGACGCGGCCAAGGCCAAGACCTGGCTGTTCACGACGCTTTACCGTGAATTCCTGCGTGGTCGCCGCCGCGATGGCCGGCTAACCGCGTTGGAGGATCTGCCTCCGTCCGAGCAGGATCTGCCCGCGGAAAGCATCGATCATGTTCGGCGTCTGGACGGCGCGCGGGTGGTGGATATGTTGCATCAAGTGGATGAGGTTTTCCGGGCTCCGCTCACCCTCTTTTATCTTGAGGATCTTTCTTATCAGGAAATCGCCGAGACGCTCGAAGTGCCGATTGGCACGGTGATGTCGAGGCTTTCTCGGGGCAAAGCCCAGTTGCGCACGGCCTTGGACAAGACGTCCGCCGAAGCGCCGGGCCAACTGCTGCCCTTCAAGGATTTGCGAAAAGGTTCAGCACCATGACCAACGACCAGGCAAAATTCATACTCCGGGCTTACCGGGCCGGTGGACGGGACGCCGGGGATCCCGCATTTGCGGAAGCGTTGAACCAAGCTTCCTCAGACCCGACGTTGCGTGCTTGGTTTGATCGGGAACAAAGGTTTGATGCGGCCTTTGGTGAAAAGCTGAGGATGGTGTCCGCTCCGATGGCTTTGCGTGAGGCGATTCTTGCCGGGGCCCGGGCCAGCCGGCCCACTTCCACGCTGCGTCGCACGGCTTCCTGGGTGGCAATTGCCGCTTCCATCACAGTCTTGCTGGGTGCCTTCCTTTTTGTACCGACGGCAGAGTCCTCCGACAGGATCAGCGTGGATGAGCTCGCCCGCTTTGCTCTCAGTGAACTGGCCGGGCCGCATCCTCGCGGCCAACCCATGGATGAACTCGGTGTCTTTGGCCAGTGGCTCGTCAACACCTCCAATCGCATGGGGGCCGGGCTGCCCGTCAATCTTGATGACCTGCGAAAAAGCAACTGCAGAAGTGTGAAAGTAGCTGGCCGTGAAGTCTTTGAAATTTGTTTTCGCCGGGGAAACATGTGGTACCATATCTATATGGCGAAGCGAAAGGACTTCGGCTGTCAGGAAGCCGAGTACGAACCCATGTTCCGGGAGCAAGGAATCCTCGCTTCCTGTACCTGGGTGGACAACGAGCATGTCTATGTGATTGTGAGTCGGGCCGGATTGGATGCTCTGAAGGAAATCCTTTAATCCAACTAGCTGTTCGGAGTTAGATTCAACCCCCTCTGTTACGGGTGGTGAGGGGGTGGTGAGCAGTCCGAGCCGTAATAAACGCCATTGGATGGCGTAAAAAATACGTACATACCGCCCTTGCCCCGGCTATCGGCCCTGCTGGAATGGTAAGTCCATTCTATGAAGGTATCGATCATAACCATTGCCCTGTGTCTGCTCGCCTCCGTGGCCTCCGCCGCGGACCGTTGGCAAACCTTGCAGGCCATTCATTGGGTCGAAAACCCGAACAACTCCACGCGCCTGGGTGCACATGGGGAACTTGGACCCTATCAGTTCCGCCAGGCGACCTGGAAAATGCACACGAAGCAGCCGTTCCACTTGGCGAACAATCGTGCAGTCGCCGATCAGGTTGCCGTGGCTCATTATGAATGGATCAAGGCGGGATTGATCCGGAACGGAATTGAGCCAACGTCTTACAGTATTGCGATGGCTTGGAATGCCGGTCTGAGCGCCGTGATCAACGGCCGGGCACCGGCGAGGACGCGTGACTATGCGAGCCGGGTCAACAATCTGGTGATGGATTTGAAGAACCGTCAGCTGGCGAGCAGCCGCTGAGGCGTACCCACTTGTTGATTACGCGCGGTTCCTGAAAAGGACCGCGCTTTTTTTTGCGCGATGGGTCTGCGATACCCCAAACCGGCCCGTCCTGTAGGAGCGGCTTTATGCCGCGATGACGCCTCCTCACGGCGGCGAGGCGATCGGGACAAGGGGTATGGGACAAGTGATCGCGGCGTAAAGCCGCTTCTACGGGACGAGAAGCTTACCTCCCGTCCTCGAGGAAGGTGTCCTGCCGGGGTTCCTTGGCGGCGAGGCGGGCCTTTTCCTCTTCCGGAGTCGATCCCAAGTGACGAGGCGGCCGGGACACACGCTGGGACAGGGCGACCTCGCGGTCGGCGATGATGCGATCACAGATCTTGTGGATCTGCAAACGCAGCCATTTGGCGGTGGGGCTGCTCTCGCGATAGTCGGCGGGGCCGTAATGGTCGATGCGCCCCACCTGGCGCAGGCGGTCGTTCTGCTCGAATTCGGCCGTCGAATCCGGATTATAAACGGCGTAGGCCTTGCCCCCACCGCTCTTGACCACGGAGAAGCTGGGGATGTCACTCGGGCCGTCTGCGATGTAAATCATGTTCATCAGCGGAATGCGCCGGTCCTCCGGCTTGATATTCGCGTTAACATCGATGGCCGGGTTCTTGTTCGTGCCTTTGTTGATTTCGAAGATGGCCCGCGTCTTGGTGGTGTTGTCGATGACCATGCCGATCTGGGCGATCTCCGCCTCGGCGGACAAGGCGAACTCCTTTTGGTTGAGAAAGCCGGGCTGAAGCGGGTTTTCCACAAACTCGCAGCCCCAGATGCCGTCCACCTTCGGTGCAATGGGGCTTCCCCGGATCATCTCGGCCAAGCCGGTGCTAACGATGTAGTGTTCCAGCTGGATCTCATGCTTGGCGTACTCAGGCTTTTCACGGGCGTAAGCGCGGCACTGGTCGAGGAAACCGGGCAGACCGGGGTAGAATTGGATCTCGCCCCCGCACTCGCGCAGGACGCGGTTGTTGAGGCTGGGCATGTGCCCGGAAAGGACGTAGGTCAGGATATGGTTGAGGTAGGCGATCTCCCCGGAGATGTGGTAGCCCCGCTGGTGATAGTGCTCGCCCAGGCTGTTGGTCTCTGCCCAGAACGCGGGCTCATTGATGCCATACCGCCGGAAGAGCGGTGCCTGCATATAGTCGGGGATTAAGGTCTTGTCGAAGTCCCAGATGCAGGCGATGATGTTCTGAGTGAAAAGCGTCGTGGCCATTGCTGAACAACACCGGTAGGCGGGATCGCCCCCGGTCGTTGATCGACCCCAACCAAGCCGCCGTGCGCGGCTTTCGCAATGCGCAAATCTCCGTTCCGCCCACGTCCACCTTTCCATCCTGCCGCCCTTCGCCGCGGCCCTCCGCCCCCCCACCATGGATCAGCTTCCTGACATCACCTCCTGTCGCCGCCGGCTCGAGGAACTCAGTTCCCAGATGGCGGAACCCTCGTTCTATGCGAACGCCCGCCAGGCTTCCGAGATCACCCGTGAGCAGCAAAAGCTGTCCCATCTCGTCGCCGATCATGGAGACTGGGAAAAGCTCGGCCGTGAACTGGCTGAGGCCGAGGCCATGGGGCGCGATCCCTCCGCCGATGCCGACCTCCGTGAACTGGCCCTGGCGGAACGCCCTGAGCTCGAGGCGCGGCGCGAGGCCCTGAGGCTGGCCGTGCTCGCCGCGATGATTCCGCCCGATCCGGATGACTCGCGCAACACCGTCATGGAAATCCGGGCCGGCACCGGCGGAGAGGAGGCCGCACTGTTTGCCGCCGAACTCTTCCGGATGTATTCAAGGTATGCGGACAATCAGGGCTGGAAGATAGAACCCATGGGCAGCAGCCCCAGCGAACGCGGGGGGCTGCGGGAAGTGAGCTTTCTCATCACGGGCCGGGATGTTTACAAACAGCTCAAATTTGAAAGCGGTGTCCATCGCGTGCAACGTGTGCCCCTGACCGAGGCGAACGGTCGCATACACACCTCCACCGTGACCGTGGCGGTGCTGCCCGAGGCGGAGGAGGTGGACCTGCACATCGATCCGCAGGATCTCGAGATCACCGTGCAGCGGGCCAGTGGTCCGGGTGGGCAGGGGGTTAATACCACGGATTCCGCCGTCCGCATCATCCACCGGCCGACCGGGATGTTGGTTTATTGTGCGGACGGGCGTTCCCAGCAGAAGAACAAGGCCAGTGCCATGGCGGTGCTGCGCTCGAGGCTGCTCCAGCTGAAGCAGGATTCGGAACGCGCCAAGTATGCCGCCCAGCGAAAGAGCCAGATCGGCACCGGCGACCGGAGCGAGCGCATCCGCACCTATAATTTTCCCCAGAACCGCCTGACGGACCATCGCATCGGTCTCACCCTCCACAGCCTGCCGCAGGTGATTGAAGGCGAAATTGAGCCGGTGATCACCGCCCTGCAGCGGGCCGATTTTGAAACGCGACTCGCCGCGCTCACCGGTCGGGCTCCGCCTCCGGTGCTGACCCCGCGCCCGGCTGACGAGGAATAGCCCATCCGCTCCGCCCTTCCTGCCTACAGCGCATGCCCACGGTTCTCGACATCATCCAGAAAACCACCGATTTCCTTGCAGCGCGGGGCGTGGAGGGGCCCCGTCTCAATGCGGAGTTGCTCATCGGGCATGCGCTCGGCTTGAAGCGCATGCAGCTTTACCTGCAATTCGAGAGGGGCCTGGACGAACCGGAACTCGAGCGCATTCGTTCGCTGGTCCGCCGTCGTGGTCAACGCGAACCGCTCCAGTATATCACGGGTGAAGTCGAGTTCGGAGGCCTGAGGCTGAAGGTGGACCGCCGGGCGCTGATCCCACGTCCGGAGACCGAGTACCTGATCGAACTCGTGTCGGCAAGGCTCACCGTGCCGCCGACCAGTATCCTCGATCTGGGTACGGGCAGCGGGGCGATTGCGCTGGCGCTGGCGGCGCGACAGCCCCAGGCGAAGGTCACCGCCGTTGATCTTAGCCCGGACGCCCTGGCGCTTGCGACCGAGAACGCGGTGGCCGCGGGACTGACTGAGCGGGTTGTTTTTCTAGCTTCGGATTGGTTTTCCGCGCTGCCGGATGGTGCGCGTTACGATCTCATCGTGGCCAATCCGCCCTATCTCTCAGCGGAGGAAACCGCATCAGCCGCCCCGGAAGTAAGCCGTTATGAACCGGTCTCGGCGCTGATGGCGGAGGAGGAGGGGATGGCGGCCCTTAAAATCATCCTGCGTGAAGCCTGCACCCGGCTGGCTGCGGGTGGATTGCTGGCTCTGGAAACCGGCATTGCCCATCATGGGGCCCTGCTCACGCTCGCCGCATCGGAAGGTTATGTCGCCACGGAATCACGGCCCGACCTTACGGGGCGTGATCGCTATGTCTTCACGCGTCGCGAAGCAATCGTAGCCCAAGGGCAACACGGGTGACATAAACCCATTCGCCGGCCGGCAGGCAGCGACGGAGTGGCGTGCAAGCCCGCCACCTACGGAGAAATCGCTCATGGCTCGACGGTAAATTGCGCGCTTGTCGCGCAACGCGAACGCTTAGCCGCGTTTGCTGGATTGGGCGGTCAGGGGAGCCTGCTCTGCGGCAAATTGAGGGTTGCGGGCAAGTTCGAGGGCGTCGCTGAGAACGCGCAAGGCCTCCCGCAGCTGGATATCGAAGCGCGCATAACCCTCGGGTTCCTCTTCCTCCTCCTCCACGACCTCCCCGTCCGCCGGTTCTGCGGAATCGGCGGGATCTGCCGGTGGCTTGGCGGCAATCTTCGGAATGGGCGGGGTTCCCAGCAGAAACTCACGGTAGTCAAAACTGTTTTCCGACAGCCGTTCGCGTTCGGCGTCCATTTCGTCCTTGAAGGCCAGATCCGCCTTTTTCTGGTTGAGCCGCTCCTCCAGATTCAGGGAATAGGTCTTCTCTTCCTGCCTGATGCGGAACCAGTCGATATTGCGCTTGAGGTAGTCGAATTCATCGAGTGACTGCTGGCGCGCGAGGCTGGCTTCCCGCAGATTCGAGAGGAGGTCGGAGTCCAGAGGTTCACCGTCGAAGAAGGTGCTGGGGATCTCGTCCCAGACGAGGGCGTGAGGGAGGTCCCTTTCCCCGATGGGCAGGTAATCATCAGGCGAGGGAAGGATGATGTCGGGAACCACGCCCTTGAGCTGGGTGGAGGCTCCATTGGGCAGGTAAAACTTCTGGATGGTGAGCTTTACTGCACCGGTTGGCTCGCTGGCAATCCGCTGGCGGCCCATGACATTGGCCATTTCCACGACCGTCTGCACCGTGCCCTTGCCGTGGGTGGAGCTGTCGCCGATGACGATGGCGCGCCCGTAGTTTTGCAGGGCGCCGGCGACGATCTCGGACGCCGAGGCGCTGTACCGGGAAACCAGGACGGCGAGGGGGCCGGAATAGGCAATGCCCTCGTCCCGGTCGCTGTCCACCTTCACCTCACCGAAATAATCACGCACCTGCACGACCGGTCCCTTGCTGATGAAGAGTCCGGTCAGTTCGATCGCCTCGGAAAGCAGGCCACCGCCGTTATTGCGCAGATCGAGCACGAGGCTCTGCACGTTCTTTTCCTTCAATTGGCTGATCAGGGCCTTCACATCTTTGGTGGCGCTGTGCTCGTCCGTCGCATAGAAGGTGGGCAGGGAGATGACACCCATGGGGCGGATGATACCCTCGTGGTCCGGAACATCAAAGACGGCAGCGCGGGCACGGGCGGAGTCAAGGTTCACGATATTGCGGGTGATGACGATCTCGCGGCGCACGGAACGATCCACGGCATCGGCGGGTTGGACGATCAGCCGTACCTGGCTGCCCTTGTTGCCGCGGATCATTTCCACGATCTTGCGCAGCTTCATGCCGATGACCTCGATCGGCTCCGCATCCATCTGGCCGACGGCGATGATCCGGTCGTTGGGTTTGAGACGTGAGTCGAGGTCGGCGGGACCGCCGGCGATGATGTCCTTGACCACGCAGTAGTCCTCTTCGAGCCCGAGCAGGGCACCGATGCCGACCAGCTGCAGGCGCATCTGGATGCTGAAATCCTCAAAAGTGGCCGCCGAGAAGTAGGTGGAATGAGGGTCGAAGAGCTTGGTCACGTTGGACAGGAACATCTCGGCCAGATCGGTGGTCTCGATGTCGGCGAGATTCTTCAGGAGGCGCTCGTAGCGTTTGCGCACGTTGGTCACAGCCTCTTCCGGGGAGGTGTCGGCCAGCTTTTCCTGGACCAGTTCGAATTTCAGGCGCCGGCGCCAGAGGTCGTCGGCCTCGTCGGCGGTGGTGGGCCAGTCCGCCTTGCTGCGGTCGACGGTATAGGTTTGCTGGGTTTCGTAATCGAACTCACGCTCCAGCTCGTTGAATATCCAGTTGATACGCGCATGGACCCGCTTCTCGTAGGTTTCGAAGATCTCGTAGGCGGCGTCGATCCGGCCCAGTGAGGCCACGTTCCAATAGAGCCCTTCGGAGAAACGCCGCTCGAACTCAACCCGGTCGGCATCGAGAAAGAAGATGCGCTGGGCATCCCAATCGGACATATAATTGGGGATGACCTCGCTGTAATCCACCGGCTTGACGGCCTCGCGATTGTAATGGGCCTCTTCCAGCAGGCGGATGAGCAGTTTGATCTCCGTGTTTAACCCGGGTGACGTGGCAAAAGTCCGGTCCGTCGGGATGGACTGGGCAGACAGGAATGTCGCCGGGAGGGCGAGCAGGAGAAGGGCAAGAGGCAGCGCGCGGAGGGAGCGGAAATTCATCAAGGATAAGGTGCCTGGTGGTGTTGAACGAGGTCTGGTTAAGGATGGCTCAAACGGGCGGTTAAGCAAGGGGCGGACTTTAGTGGCGGCTGAGGGCGTCCTTGGCATCGTCGAGCAACCGTTTTTCGGCAGGGGTCAGTGAACCGAAGCCGTCGCTGTTAATTTTATCGAGAATGCGGTCCACCTCGGCACGGATATCCGCGCGGGTTACGGGTTGGGGTTCCACATTGACCTTGTAGGCCGGCGGCGGGGTGGCGGCCTGACGTTTGCGCTGGAACCATCGGGGCAATTCCACCGCCGTGGACCGGTCGGGGTTTTGCCACTCCCGTTCATGCACGTAGCGGTAGAACAGCCAGCCGACGGCCATGCCGCCCAGATGGGCGGAGTGGGCGAAGCCCATGGGTGAAATCCCCCCCATGGCCTCATAGAAGAGGAAGCCGCACAGGTCGATGACCAGCACGCTGATGGCGATCCACTTTGGTTTAAGGGTGACGGGCAGAACAAAGAACAACAGCAGGGTGATCGGCTGGTTGGGGTTCATGCAGGCGAAGACCACCAGCAGCGCGATGACGCCGGCCGAGGCCCCAATAACGGCCCCTCCATGACTCCAGTTGGTTGCGGTCCACAGGAGTCCACCCGCAGCGACAGCGCCGAAAAACAGGCCGAGGAAGCGCCGCGAACCCAGGTGGGGCAGGAGTTCACGCCCGAGAAAGAAGAGTCCCAGCAGGTTTCCGAGGATATGGAAAAAATTGGCCGGGCTGTGCAGGAAGCCGTAGGTGATGAAGGTCCAGACCTGGCCGGATTTGACGGCCGGGATGCTCAATTCGAAAAGCAGGTCGAGGCGTAGTCCGAACCAACGCCAGAAAACGTGTTGCAATATGAAGGTGGCCGCAATCGCACAGATGAGCCAAGTCAGCACCGAGGTGGATCGGTGTCCGTAGCCGCTGTCGCGCATATAGGACCGTTCGGAAAGCATTTCCTGTTCAACCTAGGAACTGCACCGGTTAAACTCAAGCTGCGTCCCGTGCTTTTTCACAGAAGGATGATCGGTCCCGCCTGCCCTAAATTCTGCCTGGGTTACTCGCTGGCAGCGGGGGTAAGGTGCTTGAATCGTTCTCTTTCCTGTAATCGTTCCTCGGATCGACTCTATCCTGAAAAGGGACGAGCGCACGATTTGAACGGTGAATTTGGGTGCCGTGCACTAGCGGGCCGCTTGACAGGGTGGTGGATTCCTCTTTGTTGCACCGACAGCTATGGCTAACAAAGCAGACAAGTGGGAAACCAACGCCGCCGGCAAATTCTTCGTCGATCAGCAATGCATCGACTGTGACCTTTGCCGCGAAACCGCGCCCGCCTTCTTCACCCGTCACGATGATGGCGGTTATTCGTACGTGCACAAGCAGCCGACGAGTGAGGAAGAGATCGCCCTATGCATGGAGGCCCTCGAGGGCTGTCCGGTGGAGGCCATCGGTAACGACGGCGACGAATAAGCGCATTTACCCGGATTTCAGCCGATGTTGAGAAACCCCGCGGTCACTCCGCGGGGTTTTTTGCACAACGGATCCGTTAATGGTTAATTAAAATAATAAACGGATTAACAAAGGCTTGTTTTGGCGCCCGGGTTTGTTTGAGGTGCATGCGCATGTCTCCGACCCGTCTGATTCTTGGATTGATCGTTCCTGTGGTTGGCGCCGCGGCTCAGTCCGCTCCGCTGGCCCTGCCTGAAGTGCAGGTGTCTTCACCGCGCGTGGCGTTGCAGGATCCTGCCGGCACGTTTGCCATGCCGGTGACGGTCCTTCGCTACGAGCCGCGGGTCGATGTGCAGGCCCGAAATCTGGCCGAGGCCCAGGCGGACATCGCCATCCGTGGCGGCACGTTTGAGAACACGGGGTTCAAGGCCGGTGCGCTCCAGCTTTATGATCCGCAGACCGGGCATTACTTCGCCGAGATCCCGGTGGCGGCCACCATGCTGGGTTCCCCCCGCGTACACACCGGTGCTGAGCATGCCGCCTCCGGCTGGAACGCCACGGCGGGCTCCATTGCCTATGCCTGGCTGCCCGTGCGCAGCGGCGGGTACGCCTCAGCCGGATTCGGCGGGAATGATTTTCAGCGCGGGGAATTTTATGCCGCCCATGCCGGGCTCCTGGAAATGGCCGGCCGCCGGGTCTCCGCCGATGTCTCCGTCGCCCATTCGTCATCGGACGGCACCATCCCGCTCGGTGATCACGAGTTCACCCGCTACAACGCCCGCGTTCAGCTGGCGGATGCCACGTCGCAGACGGATTTCGTCGCCGGCTACCAGTCGAAGTTCTTTGGTTGGCCCAACCTGTACACGCCGTTCAACTCACCCGAGAGCGAGAACCTCAAGACCACCCTGCTCGCGTTCAACCATCACGTGCGTCAGGCGGACGGCGGCCACTTTCAGGCCGGTGCCTACTACCGCCGCAACCGCGATGATTATGATTTCAACCGCTACACCGAGGCCGGCAAGGATCCGTTCTTCGCCCACACGACCTGGGTTTACGGCGCCTCGATCGAGGGTCGGGCCCCTTTCGGTGACCAGCTGGCCGTGACCTACCGTGCCGGTTACATTGCCGATGAACTCACCTCAACGGCGCTCACCTTCGGGCGCTTCCGCACGCGCTCCCATGTGAGCGCCGGGGTCTTTCCCGAATGGCGGTGGCGGGACGCGGCCGGCCCGGTCTGGACCGTGACCGCCGGGGCGGCCTTCGATGACACGAACCGCGACGGCTCGTCCGTTTCGCCCACGCTGTCGGTCACGGGTGACTATACCTCCGGTGCACTGCGCCGCGTGCGGGCGGGTTATGCGAAATCCACGCAGGTGCCCACCTACACCGCGCTCAACTCCGCAACCGCCGCAGGCCTCTTTCGCGGCAATCCCAACCTCGGACGCTCCGCCAGCCACGAACTGGAGGTCGGCGCATCCGGGACCTGGGCCGGCTGGGACGCCGAGGCCGCGGTGTTTTTCCGCCGCGACGACCGCCTGGTGGACTGGACCTTTGCGCGTGGCGTCACCGCACGCACCGCCAACGCCGTGGATATGGACACGACCGGCGTGGAGTTCTTCGGCCGCCGCACTTTCGGCCCCGTGGACTTGGTCCTCGGCTATGCCTGGCTCCACAAGAACTCGGATTACGGCACGGCGGCGGTCGATGCCAGTTTCTATGCCTTGAACTTTCCGAAGCACCGCCTGACCGCCGCGATCATCGCCCGGTTGGGTTATGGTTTCGAGCTGCGGATGGACAACGACCTTCGCATCCAGGAGGACAATCTGCTGAGGGTGCGGGGAGGTGACGAGGCGATCCTCTCCTCGCTGGCCCTGTTCTGGCGTCCACCACTCGCACGCAGCCTGCGCCTATCACTACAGGTCGACAACCTCTGGGACAGTGATTTCCAGGCGGTCCCCGCCGTCCCGGCCTCGCGCCGTCAGGTCGCGGTCGGTGTTACTTGCTTTTGGTGAATAATGGTAGGAGCGGCTTTATGCCGCGAATTCACCCATCCATCGCGACGTAAAGCCGCTCCTCCCTGCGGCTAGTGGTGCGGGGCTCGTATGCGGGCCAGCGACCGTTGACGGTTGACGTTTTGCCTTTGCCGGCCTGCTTTTCGGCCGATGCCGTCCAATCCCTTTCTTGATCCTGCCTTTGAAATTCGTTGGTCCCTTCACACGCCGGAGCACATCGGGCCTGCCATTGAGGAGGCCCTGATGCGGGCCCAGGCGGCGATTGATGTCATTGCCACGCGTGATCTCACGGCAGTGACCTACCCCAATACCTTGCTGGCGCTGGAGGAGGCCACCGAGGAACTTGGGCGGGCCTGGGGCAGGGTCACTCATCTGCAATCGGTTTCTGACAATCCGGTGCTCCGTGAAGCGCACAATGCGATGCTGCCCAAGGTCTCCGCCTTTTACGCGAAGATCCCGCTCAACACAGCCCTCTGGGCCCGACTCAAGGCCGTCGCTGGATCCCCGGCCGCGAACGAACTCACCGGCATCCACCGCCGTTTTCTTGAAGAGACGATGATCGATTTCCGTCAGGCCGGCGCCGATCTGCCGGATGACGCCCGGGCCCGGCTCGAGGCCATTCAGGCCGAACTTGCGCAGATCACCCAGCAGTACTGTGAACACGTGCTTGACGCCACGAATGCCTGGCAGCTGGTCATCGAGGACGAAAGCCGACTCGCCGGCCTCCCCGAGCATGCGAAGGCTGCGGCGCTGCGCAGCGCGGGGTCCAAGGGACTGGGCACACCGGACAAGCCCGTTTGGCGCTTCACCTTGCAGATGCCATCGCTGGAACCGGTCATGACTTATGCGGACGATGAGGCCATGCGGCGTGAAATGTGGGCCGCCTCGCTCGCGTTAGGTGGCCAGGCTCCGCATGACAACTCGCCGCTGATCGGCCGCATCCTCGCCCTGCGCAGCGAGAAGGCCGCTTTGTTGGGGAAGCAAAGTTTCGCGGATCTCGTACTCGAGCGCCGGATGGCGCGCAACGGCGCGGCGGCCCTGGCATTCATCGAAAACCTTCTGCTGCGCACCCGGGAGGCATTTGCCCGGGAGTGTCGCGAACTGGAGGAGTTCAAGGCCCGGGCGAGCAGCGGACCGGTGGGGCCGCTCAAGGCCTGGGAAGTCGGTTACTGGTCTGAGAAGTTGCGACGCTCGCGTTACGATTTCGATGAGGAGCTGCTGCGTCCCTATTTTCCGGTGAACCGGGTCATCGCCGGCCTGTTTGAACTCGCGGGCCGTGTATTTGGTCTTCGCATTGAAGAGCGGAAGTCAGGGAGCGTCGAGATCTGGCATCCCGAGGTGAAATTCTACGACCTGCATGATGCCTCCGGGCGCCATCTGGGTTCGTTCTATGCCGACTGGCACCCGCGTGAGTCCAAGCGCGGCGGGGCCTGGATGGGCTATCTGGTCACGGGAGGTCCGACACCCGACGGCGGGCGTCGTCCGCACCTCGGGCTGATCTGTGGGAACATGACTCCACCGGCGGGCGACCGGCCGGCGTTGCTGACGCACCGCGAGGTCGAGACGATCTTCCACGAGTTCGGCCATCTGCTCCACCACCTGCTAGGCGAGGTCGAGATCAAGTCGCTCAACGGCGTCAACGTCGCCTGGGATTTTGTCGAGCTGCCCTCGCAAATCATGGAGAACTGGTGTTGGGAACGCGAAAGCCTCGATCTGTTCGCACGCCATCACGAGACCGGCGAACCCATTCCGGAGGACATTTTCACGAAGATGATCGCCGCGAAAAATTTCCGCTCGGCCTGTGCGATGATGCGCCAGGTTCAGTTTGCGAAGATGGATTTGATCCTGCACCAGCGCACTGCTGAGTTTCTGGAGGGGGATCTGGAGGCAAAGGTCAGGGTGGAGGTGGCGGAGACGATGATCCCGACGGAGCCGCCGGCACGGCTCATCCTCAAGCGCTTTACGCACATCTTCGGCGATCCCGTGGGTTATGCTGCCGGCTATTATTCCTACAAGTGGGCGGAGGTGCTCGATGCTGACGCCTTCACGCGCTTCCGGCGCGAGGGCATCTTCAATCCGGAGGTGGGGGCGGCCTTCGTCAAAAATATCCTGAGCCGGGGAAATTCCGCGGATCCGGCCGAGCTCTTCCGGGGTTTCATGGGCCGCGATCCGGACCTCAATGCGCTGTTGGAACGAAGCGGGCTGGCACCAGCGGCCTGATCTGCGGTCCAACTGATGGTGCCCGTGGCACGGTGACGATGTGGGCAAGGTCTCGCGCCGTTCCGGGTTTGGCACTTAACTGCCGCTTTCACGCATGCGACGACGTCTTCTATTCATTCTCGGTGGCCTGCTGGCCGGCACCCTTCTGGTGTTGGTGGCGGTGCCTTGGTGGCTGGGCATCGTGGTCACGCGGTCCGCAGGCATAGCGGGTGTGACCGTCGAGCGATATGAAAGAATTGGATACGCCCGCTTCGCCCTTGAGGGGGTCCGGTTTGTCCATCCGTCGGTGCGGGTGGAGGTCGTGCGGGTGGAGGCTCCGACCCCATTCCTCTGGGGGTGGCGGCATTGGCGCGGCAGCCAGGGGGAGATTGTGGCCGGGGAGTGGTCGGTGGACGTGGTGGGCAGTGAATCGGAGCCCGCGGACGATCCCTCGGGTTGGGTGCCCTTGCGGACGCAGCTCGCCCGCATCATGGATACGCTTGAGAAGTGGTTGCCTGCCGCGCGCACGGGACCGGGGGTGGTGCGCTGGCCTGAGGGCGGATTGCAGACAGGTCCGGTGGAGTGGCGGGAGCGCAGACTTGATGTATCCGACCTCGCCCTCTTTGGGGCTCACGCCGACGCGGTGTTGAACTGGCCGGCGAATGACGCCGGGGTTTCCCTGATCGTGACATCGACGGATGGCCAATGGCGCGGTGAGGTGTTCAGCAACGGCGCGGTCGTGGAAGGTGATCTAACCTGGTGGGACCAGCCGGCCCGGCTAGAGGCACGCTTCGATCCCGAGGGCTGGTTGCCGGCCGAGGCCGGGTTGACGGCGACTGACTGGCGCATCGACGGTGAACGTCTGCGTCTTGGAGAGCAGTACCACATCATAGCGGGTGATGCGGAAGTATCCTGGAGGGACGGCCGGTTGGAGATCACGGCCTTGGCGAATGGAGAGCCCGTGCCCGGTCTGGAGGTTCCACCGTTGACGGTCGGCGTTCGTGGAAGCGGCACGGCCGAGGCCTTCACCATCGCAGAGTTCGATGTCCAGATGCCCGGTGTGCAGGCCAGCCTGGATGCACCCGTGGAGGTAAATCCTTCGGAAGGGCTGCAACCGGTGCGGTCACAGTTCATCATTTCTGCGAATCTGGCGGAATTGCCCTGGGGCGGCTTGCGGGGGCAGGTTGAAGGTGTGGCCGACGTGTTGCCGGCGGAGGGCACATGGCCGGTCGTCGAGGCGTCTCTCAACCTGGAGGAGGCCGGTCGGGATGATTGGGAGCTCACCTCCGCGGCGGTGCGGGTGCGCTTTGAGTGGCCCTGGATTCACCTCACGGATGCGAATCTGACGACGTCGGAGGATGGCCACTTGGAGTTGATGGGAGCATGGAATTTTCCGGAGCGACAACTCCTGGATGCGACCCTGTCGGGCCGGCTTATGCGGGCGGATGTGGCCCGATGGCTGCCTGACGGGATCCAGTTCGAGGCGGTCGGCCTGACCGCACAGGCCTCGGGAGTCTGGCCGGAGCTCTTGCATGAGGGCGGGTTGGAAGTGGACGAACTTCAGGTCGCGGAAGTCAAACCGCTGGTGGTGGCAGGTACCTGGCACGGTTGGGGGCAGATGATCGACACCCTGGAGCTGACGGCACGGTCCGGTGAGGCCTCGCTGACCGCCTTGGGTGCTTTTGCACCCGGGGAAGTGCGCTTGACCCAACTGACGCTGCAAGGGGGCACGGATCGGCTGATGGAACTGGAAGCTCCCGCGCTGATCCGCTGGACGCCGTCACCCTTGGTGGAAGGATTGATGCTGGCCGGAGATGATGCCCGGCTTGAGTTGAGCTTGCAGGCTGGCCGGGAGGGCCGGATCGCCTTGCAGGCGCAAGGCATGGTTTCTGCCTGGGTTCAGGACTGGTATCTCCTGCCCGGACCGGGCTGGCAGGTGGACAGCCTTGATCTGGATGGTACCTGGAATGATGGCGCGATGGTTTTTGCATTGGATACGGACGTGATGCTGGAACTTGGGGAGGAGCGTGCCGCCCGGATCACCCTCGCGGCAAAGGGCGATGGTGAAGGCATCCGCATCGATGCGCTGCGTGCCGTGGAGGGGGAGATCGCCATCATTGGTGCGACCGGCCGCGTGCCCGTGACCGTATGGCCCGGAACCACCCCGCTCCTGCGCATTGATGACGGGGGAGCGGTCGCCCTCACATTGTCCAGCGAACCCAATCCTTCCTTCTGGCACCAATTCGCTGAGCTCACGGGAATCCGTCTGGAAGACCCGCAGGTGTCGGCAACCATCGAGGGGACCTGGAGCCAACCGCGGGGCAGCCTGAACCTCGGTGCCCGGCACCTGAGCCCGGTTGACGGACGCTGGGTGCGGACGTTTCCGGAGGTGAGCGGACTCGATTTGCGCCTGATCGGCGATGGCGAAGGCATCAGCCTGGAGGAATTTCAGGTCAGCGTGGCCGGCCAGGCCGTACGCGCCAGCGGCCGCCTGCCTTTTGTGCTCTCGCAGTGGGCCGAGGTGCGGGACGACCCGCTGGCCTTTCTGGAGCAGGTGGCGGATTTGCGTATCGAAATTCCGGATGCAGATCTGGCGGTGTTGTCCAGGCACATGCCCGACTATCTCGCCCCGACCGGCCGGCTCCAGGTGGATGTGGCCGTGAGGCCCGGAGGCTCGCTGGAAGGATTCATCCGTCTGCAGGATGCCACGTCCCGGCCGCTTGGCCCGCTGGGGATCCTTCAGGAGATCGGTGCCGACATCCGGTTGAATGACCGTCAGGTGGAGTTTCAGGCGGTGACGGCGAGAGCAGGCGGGCGGCTGGTCACGCTCAGCGGCACGGTGGCATTGCCCCGCGAGGGCGGACCGCAGATCGACCTGGCCTTGCGGGGGAACAACCTCCCCTTTGTCCGACAGTCAGGCCTCCTGATCCGTGGCGACCTTGATTTGAAACTGGTGACGTTGGATGGCGGCGAGACGCAGATCAGCGGGATCACCCGGTTGCGCGACAGCCTGTTCCTTTCGGATCTGCGCGCGCTCATTCCGAGTGGCGGTCGGGCAGCAGCGCCAGCGCGGCGTCCGCCGTATTTTGCGGTCGGGGTTGCCCCATTCAACCGCTGGCTCCTGGATGTCGATGTGCAGGGGGAACGCTTTCTTCGGCTGCGCACGGCGGTGTTCAACGGGACGGTCTCAGCCCGGTTCCGGCTGGGTGGCACGCTGGGCGATCCCCGCGCCATCGGAGAGGCGACGATCAACGAAGGTCAGGTGCTGCTCCCCTTTGCGACTTTCCGGGTTCAGCAGGGCTGGGTGCGCCTGACCGAGGCCGACCCCTATGAACCCCAGCTTTTTCTCAACGGCACTGCCCGCCGCTACGGCCATGATGTGCGTCTGGAACTCAGCGGTACAGCCTCGAATCCCGCCCTCGTATTCACCTCCAGTCCCCCGCTCGAATCCGAGCAGATTCTGCTCATGGTGATGGCGGGGGAACCGCCGGGGGATGAGGCCACTCACAGTGGAGGTCAGCGGGCCGTCCGGCTTGGCGCCTATCTGGGCCGGAGCCTGATCACCAGTTTCGGTGGCGATCCCGAGCGGGCCGAGCGCCTGAATCTGACGCTGGGCGAGAAGGTTTCACGGCAGGGCCGGGAAACCTACGGGATCGAGTACCAGCTGGATCCACGCTGGTCGCTGGTTGGCGAGTATGATGAGTTTGATGAGTTCAATGCCGGGGTGAAATGGCGCCTGCGGGCCCGGGAGGCTTCCGATGGCAACTAGCACCCGATGGCTGGGGATGGTCGTTCTGCTGCTCGTGCTTTCGCCCGTCGCAGTGTCCGCCGCTGATACGGATGAGGCTCCGGCGCAGTTGGAAATTGCCGGACTCGGCTGGTGGGACAACCGGGGGAAGCGCACGACGCTGGACCGCCTGCTGGGTGATGATCGTGGACCGGTGCTGAACGCGAACGCGGTCGAGGATGCGGTTTTCCTGCTGATGTCCGCGCTGGAGGACGACGGCTATCTGCGTCCGCACATCACCGCGGTGCTGACTCGCGCCGACGGTACCGTTACCCGTCACGACTTCGACGTGTCGCTCACCACGCTTCTGCCTCGACCCATGGCCATTTCCATCGCTCGTTTCGAGATAGAGCAGGGGGTGCGCTATCGGGTCGAGGATGTGGAGATCAGCGGGCTGACCGCTTTGCCTCTGGATGAGGTGCGCCGGATTTTCAGGCCCACCCGCGGGTTGTTGCCGGGCATCACCGAGCGCCTCTACTCCCCCGGCCGCCTGAGGCGCGCGATAGATATATTGGAGGAGGAGCTGTCCCTGCTCGGTCATGCGGAGGCGGTCGTGACGGTGGGCCGGCTGGATCTGGATCACGAGACCGGCTCGGTCGACCTGGGGATCGAGATAAGCGAGGGTCCGCTGTGGCGGGTGGGGACCGTGAACCCTGCAGGAGCCGCGGTGGATCTCCCGGACGTTGACGCCCAAGTGGGCGAACCCTGGACGTTTCCCTTGCAGCAGAATCTAGCGCAGTCGGTTCGTCAGGCCCATTATATCGGGGGGTATCCCGATGTGCGCGTGCAGGTTTCGGGAGAACCCGCGGCCGGGCAGCGGGGCGAGCGCAGCGTGGCGGTTGAGGCGGGGATCACAGCGGGCCAGCAGGTGCACGTGGGTGACATCCGCTACGAAGGTAATGAGCACACGCGTCCCCAGGTGCTGGATCGTCGGGTGGAGGTTCAATCCGGTGATCTCCTGAATCCGCTGGAGCTGGAGCGCATTCGCTACCGGCTGGGGCAGCTGGGGATTTTTGATTCGGTGGATCTGCGCTACGAACCTGCGCTTGGTGAAATCCGTAATCCGGTATTTGTGATGGTCGAGTCGCCGCGGTGGGAGGCGAGCCTGCTGGCGGGCTATGGCAGTTACGAGCAGCTGCGGGGCGGGGTGGAGCTCCGGCAAATCAATCTGTTTGGGCGCGCCCACCAAAGCCGGTTGCTGCTGGTGCAGTCGATGAAAAGTACGCGTGGTGACTACACCTATTCGGTGCCGGAGATTTTCGGCGAGCAGATCGACGGCAGCGCGAGTTTGTTCGGCCTGCACCGGCAGGAACGGGCGTTTTTGCGCAAGGAATACGGTGGCAGTGTGAGTCTTCGCCGGCCCATCCGGCCCCTGCGCGCAGATGCCAGCGCAGGATTCACCTACCAGGCCCTGCGGAGTGAGGACAATGAACTGGAGACCCGGGAAATCGATGAGCGCCAGGTGACGGTGGCGAGTGTGGATCTCGGTCTGACCCGCGACACGCGGGACAATCCGCTGCGGCCCCGACGCGGGTATCGCTGGTTTGTGCATCTGGAGCACGCGAGCAAGGCCTTCGGAGGTGAGGTCGATTACCAACTGCTGGAACTGGGACTCACCCTTCACAAGTCCATCGGTCGCAACCAATGGATCCACGCGGGCCTCACCCATGGGGTCATCGCGACGCTCGGCTCCCCCTCGGATCGCGATCTGCCGGTGAACAAGCGGTTTTATCCCGGTGGGGATGCCAGTATCCGCGGTTACAAGTCGGGCGAGGCCTCTCCGCTTGGTGCCGATGGCCGCTTCCTCGGTGCCAAAACCTATCTGTTGCTAAACGTGGATTGGGAGCAGAGCATTCGGGGCAACTGGTCAGCAGTGGTTTTCTTCGACGCCTTGGGCATGGCGGCACGGCTGAGTGACTATCCCTTCGCTGAGCAGCTCTACAGCCTGGGAGTGGGGGTGCGTTACCAGACCATCATCGGGCCCCTCCGGCTCGAATACGGCCGCAACCTCAATCCCCGCCCGCATGACCCCGGGGGGGCGCTGCATTTTTCGGTCGGCTTCCCGTTCTGACGGGCCTGGCGGGTGGCGTTCCGGCTACGCGGTCAGTTTGCGTCCGGCTTCGGCGTAGCCGGGCTGGCGGCGGATTTCGCGTCGCTGACGAACGCCGGCAGCTCCTTCACATAGAGATCGCGCTGCGGATAGGGAATCTCGACGCCCCGGCGTTTGAACTCCTCCCAGATTTTGAAGTTAACCTGGCTGCGAAGTTTATTGGGCCGGTTGTAGAGTGACTCGCTCCAGACCCGCAGTTCGAAGTCCAGTGAAGAATCCCCGAAGCCCATGAAGCGCACCTGCGGCTCGGGGGTTGGCAGCACGTCGGGGCAGGACGTCGCAGCGGCCAGCAATGCCGCCTCCACCTTTTGCACGTCGCTCTTGTAATGCACACCGACGGGAATGCGGAAGCGCACCAGGTTGTCGTTGTGACTCAGGTTGGTGACCCGGGTGGAGACGAACTCTGAATTGGGTACAATGATGTCGATGTTGTCGTTGGTGCGCACCGTGGTGCTGCGGGCGCGGACCTCCACCACCTGGCCTTCGAGCTCACCGACCTGGATGCGGTCGTTGACCTTGATTGGTCGCTCGATGAGCAAAATGAGACCGCTGACAAAGTTGTCCGCGATGTTACGCAGGCCGAAACCCACGCCGAGGGAGATGGCCCCAAGCATGAGCGAGAGCGTGTCCAGGTTGAACCCGGGCAGCATCACGGGAAGAATGACCAGCAGCCCGATCAGCAGGAGGACATAGCTGATCAGCGTGGAAACAGAGATGGCTACGGACGGGGTCAGACCTGCGCGCGGCAGCACCCGGTCGCGCAGCGTATGGCGAAGGAGCTTCACCACCAGCGAAAGGGCGACCAGCAGGGCCAGCCCGAGGAGCACCGAGAGCACCGAGATCCGCAGACTACCGATCTCGAACGGATATCGGATAAAATCCAGAATGGCACCCATCATGGACCCAGACTGGCTTGCCTTGGGCCGCTGGCAACCCTTGTTCCCCCAGCGACGCGGCCCATCTTATACGTGATTCATCCCTACGGCGGCAGGGGATGCCGGTTTCGCTTATTACTGTCCGGTCCGCACAAATGAAATTTCCGACCACCTTCCCCGCGCCCAGGCCGTGCCGTCACCTTCTGGTATGAGTCCGTTCGTATGAGAATTGGACTCGACCCCGATGACATCATTGGGGGAAAGCTTCACGGACCTGAAAACCGTGCGCAGAGGCTTGTAATCTTCGGCCACGGGAACAGGGGTGTTTTGAACCGTCCCTATCACCCTGCCGTTGACCAGAACCCGGTAGGTGCTCTCACCATCAAATTCCGCCAGGGTGGTGAGGGTGACGTCGTAGGTGCCGCCTGGGCCTTGGAAGGGGGTGAGGGCACGGGCAAATTTATCCCGGTAGGATACAATTGCCGCATTGATCGCCAAGGCGGCTCTGGGCATGTCCTTGTAATAAGGAACATCGCCTGCCTCGACATCACCGAAATCGGAAATCGCCCGGTATACGATGGGGTCAGCGGGAGGCACGGATGGATTTTGTGTCCCGGCTGCACATCCTCCGAGGAAAATAGTAACAAGCATTCCAAGTAATACAGATTGAGGAAAAGAAGCCATGGTCAGTTTGGGTGTTTTTTCATTCGTTGATTGAGGGATACCCCGGGGGTTCAAAGCGGGGATGGGATCAGGTTCGGTAACCGGGTCAAACCTGTATCACCCTGAACACTTCAAGATTGGGTGCCTTTTGGGCAGGAAGCACAACCGACTGCGAACTTTCACCACCGGCTGCAGGGCTGGTCAGGATTATTCGGCCAGATTTCGCAGGTAGGCCGATGAGTTGAATGTTTGCGGGTGTGTCCACGGGTGGAGAGCGAACCCTAAAGCCCGGCCATGCCGGGCGGAAGGGAAAACTGGCTGGTCTTCCTGATGCGAATCATGAAGCTCACTCCACCAGGAGTCGCGATTTGGGCCAAGGGGAGAGGCTCTCTACACATACTGACCCATACCCAGGACCGTGCCGGTGGATGAATTCCTTAGATTGCCCCTGATGCGACTGGTGCATGAAGGGATCGGCAGAAAACCTTGGTAGTCAAAGACTCCGCTCGTGTAAAAAACTCGCATTCATGAAACGGGAATAAATGGAGCTGCTTGCGATCTAAGCGGTATGGAGGCCGACCTATTTCAGCGTTTGCTCGATCTTTGGTATGATCCGCTCTATCGCTTCGCACTCAGTTTGTCGCGCAATCGCGACTCGGCGCTTGATCTAACACAACATACTTTCGCGTGTTGGGCGGAAAAAGGCGGGGCGTTGCGGGACACATCAAAGGCAAAGGCATGGCTGTTTACCGTGCTTTACCGCGAATTCCTGCGGAACGAACGGATGCGCCGACGGGAACCGACGGCCGATGACGCCGATTCATTCGACCGGATCGAAGCTGAAGGGCGTTCCTCCTACGACATCATTGACGGTCATGCAGCGATGCAAGCCCTCCAGAGTGTGGACGAAATCCACCGTGCTCCCTTGGCCCTATTCTATTTGGAGAACAATTCTTACCGTGAGATAGCCGAAATTCTCGATGTCCCGATCGGCACTGTCATGTCCCGCATGTCCCGTGGCAAAGAACAGCTCAGGGGAATACTTAAAATCAACCAGGAGCGACGTTTCAAAGTGATCGAGGGGAAGCGCGCCTCGAAAGGAGCAAGCCGTGAACAATGAAAAAGCAAAGCTAGTGTTGAGTGTCTATCGTCCGGGTGGACAAGACGCGATTGATCCGACCTTCGACAAGGCGCTGGATCAGGTTCGCCGTGATCCCGCGATGGCTGTGTGGTTCGAGGAACAGCGTCGTCTTGATGAACAGATGATGGACGCGCTGGCGGGGTTCCCCGTGCCGTCGGATGGCCGGCTGATCGCGGGCCTCGCCATCGAACCGAGGCGCTGGCGCTTCGCCTTCCGGCCGTTAGCCCTTGCGGCCAGTGTCATCCTGATGCTTTCCCTGGGCGTCTGGGCCCTTCTCGGGGATCGCACCCTGCAGCTGCCGGAAACCGCCACGCTGACGCAGATATCCCTCTACCTGACGGAGCACCAGAGTTCCCTGGGCCTCATGTCGGACGACCTTGCCCGTGTGCGGAGCTGGCTTGAATCCCGCGAGGGGCCGGTTCCGGGCAAGCTGCCGCCCGGCCTCGCGCAACTGACGCTGATCGGGTGCGAAACATGGAAAACCACCCGCGGCCGCGTCTCGCTCATCTGTTTCATGGGCGAAGGTCAGCAGGTCGCCCACCTCTACATCTTCGAGGGCGCCCAAAGCCGCGGTGACCTCCCGTCGATGAATGCACCGTCCTTCTCGCGGGAGAACGACTGGTTGCTCGCGTCCTGGCAGGACGGACGGAGCGCTTATGTGCTGGGTGCGCCGGCCGCCGCGGGCACCGTAATCGAGTCGTATTTAAAAAGTTGATACACCATGAAGAACGCCACCGTCATCGTCGAGGATTCCGTCCGGGAACGCTACGCCGGCGCCGCGCGCGCCTCCGAAGCCGCCTTGTGCTGCCCGGTCGATTACGATCCGAAGTACCTGAAGGCGATTCCCTCCGAGGTCATCGAGCGCGACTACGGGTGCGGGGATCCCTCGCGCTGGGTTTGCGAGGGCGAGACGGCGCTCGATCTCGGATCGGGGACGGGCAAGATCTGCTTCATCGCCTCGCAGGTCGTCGGACCCACCGGGAAGGTCATCGGGATCGATATGACCGACGACATGCTGGAGGTCGCGCGACGCAACGCGCCGATCGTCGCGGAACGCATCGGTCATGCGAACGTCGAGTTTCGCAAAGGGCGCATTCAAGACCTGGCCCTCGATCTCGACGCGCTTGAACAGCGGCTGCGCGCCGCACCGGTGACGACGGCGAACGGCTGGATGGCGGCCGAGGCGGCGGCGGCCGAACTGCGGGCATCACGTCCGCTCGTTCAGGACGAGTCCGTGGACGTGGTGGTGTCCAACTGCGTGCTCAATCTGGTGGAGCCCGCGTTGAAGGCCCGGATGTTTGCCGAGTTGTTCCGCGTGCTGCGGCGCGGCGGCCGCGCGGTGATTTCGGACATCGTAGCGGACGAAGCGGTGCCGTTGGACCTGCAACGTGATCCCGAGCTGTGGAGTGGATGCATCTCCGGCGCGATGACGGAACGGGAGTTTCTCGCCGCGTTCGAGGACGCCGGGTTTCATGGGATCGAACTGGTCAAATACGACGCCCAACCTTGGCGCACCGTCCAGGGGATCGAGTTCCGCTCGGTTACCGTTAGGGCCTTTAAAGGCAAAAAGGGGCCGTGCCTCGATCGACGCCAGGCGGTCATTTACCGTGGCCCGGGCCGCGAGTTTATGGACGACGACGGGCATCGTTTCCGCCGGGGCGTGCGCGAGGCGGTGTGCGACAAGACCTTTCAACTGATCAAGGCCGGACACTACGGCGCGTCCTTCGAACTCGTGGAGCCACGCGTGCCGGTCCCGATCGACACCGCGGCCGCCTACAGTGCGTGCAAACAGGCGGTGCGCGATCCCCGCGAGACCAAAGGGGCGGACTACGTTGCGACAACTCAATCAATCGCCTGTTGCGAGCCGGGTTCCCGGACGCCGAATGGAGCGAACTGCTGCTAAATCTCACGCCTGCCGAACCCCGATTTTCCCCCTCTCATTCTTTTCTCTATGTCCTCGCCATCCGATACCCTCGCCGCTTCGAAAGCCCGTCCGTTGCGGGTCGCATTGTTCGGCAATGCCGTCTTCTCCACCTTCTCAGGGACCGCGATGCTGATTATGCCTGACCGAATCATGGAGTGGCTTGGAATCGTCGGCCCGACGTGGCCAATTGGCGTGATCGCGGCCGGCCTCTTACTGTTCGCTGCCGATCTGGTCCACCAAGCGACCCGTCCGCGTGTGGAGACGTGGCGGGCTCTCTACGCAATCGCAGGAGATCTCATGTGGGTGCTGGCCACGGTCGCAGGGTTGGTTTTGTTTGGCCATCATCTGACCTCCTTAGGGCTGACCCTGGTCGCGGGTGTCGCCATGGCTGTTCTTGGCTTCTCCCTTTGGCAGGCCGCGGGTGTCCTGCATGCGCATAAGGCGGAGGACGGGAGTGGGCACCGCTTGCGCCATTGCCTCGTCGTCCGCGCCGCAGTTCCACCGGACCTCCTCTGGCAGGTCGTCTCGGATCTGGGCGGGATTGCCCGCTTCATGCCGACGCTAAGAAGCTCGATGCTTCGCGATGATGCGAGGCCTGGGGTCGACGCAGTGCGTGTGTGCACGGACATCGGGGGCCGCACTTGGGCGGAGCGTTGCGTTGAATTTGATGTAAGCGCCCGCCAGGTCACCCTCGAGTTTCTGTGCAACGAACCTGGATTTCCGTTCCCTGCGGTCGAGATGAGAGGCGGATGGATCGTGTCCGACGCAGGCAAGGAGGGCAGCGAGGTTACAGTGTGGTGGGAATTGACGCCGCGAAACCGTTGGATGGCGGTCGTGCTTCTGCCCTTGTTGGCACGGCAGATGGACCGCGAGATTCCAGCGGTTGTGGCTCGCATGGCGGAGAGCTCGGGTAGCGATTCTCTGCCTCGTGGCCCTGCAAAGCGTTTGGCGCAACTGCTTCCGAGAGTCTGCTGACGCGGGGCGATCCACGGACTGACTAATTGTGGCATGAGTGTCTTAAAACCCTTTGTCTGGATACTTGCGCTGTCAGGCGTCCTCGAAGCCTCGCCTCTTCGCGTCCAAGGTTCCACCACGGTGAATCCTGTCGTGGTCGAGGCGGCCGAGATCCTCAAGGCGGAGAACGAACTCGTCATTCATGTGGACACCTTGGGCGGGAGTTCCGGCGGACTGACTGCGCTTGGGGAAGGGCGGGTGCAGGTGGCGATGTCGTCGAAGCCGGTCACCGCGGCGGACCGCGCGCGTCATCCCAACGCGGACTTTCGGCCGCATCGAGTGGGCGAGGACGCCGTGGCATTGATCGTCTCGCGTGACGTGTGGGAGGGAGGTGTACGCGCGATGACGGCGGAACACGTGCGGGCCATCTACGAACGCCGCCTTGTCAATTGGCGGGACGCCGGCGGGCCGGATCGCCGCATCGTGTTTTTCAACAAGGAGCCGGGACGCGGCACCTGGGAAGTATTTGTGCACTGGCTTTATGGCAGCACGGCGAAAGCGCCCGAGGTGGCGCATCCCGAAGTGGGGGCAAACGAAGAAGCGCGTTCGAAAGTCGCCGGCACGCGTGGAGCGCTGTCCCAGCTGTCGTTCTCGTGGGTGGACGGACGGACGATCTTTGCGCTCGGCATCGTGCCGGCGGGCGGCGGCGAACCGGTCTTTCCGTCGGCAGGCACAATCCGCGACGGAACGTATCCGTTGAGCCGGCCGCTTTACGTCGTCACTGATGGTGAGCCCGCAGGCGCGGCGAAAACACTGGTCGATTATTTACTCTCTCCTCCCGGCCAGGCGCTGGTGAGGAAACATGGTTACCTCGCCTTGGAGGACCTCAATGACAACGGGCGCCGCTAACCTTCCTTTCCGCCGTGGCTAGCGTCCGTACCTTCGATGGCTGGCGCAGGTTCTCGGGCCTGGGAGTGGGCTCGCTGCTTGCCGCGCTTTTGGTGGCGCTCGGACTGATCGCGGTGGAGGCGTGGTCGGCGTGGAGGCACACGGGTGCGGCTTTTTTCACCGATGCGGATTGGTTTTATCGGTCACATCGCTTCGGGGCTCTCGCCATGATCCACGGGTCGGTCGTCGTTGCCGGCGTGGCCTTGCTCCTCGCGATGCCCGTGGGCGTCGGTGCGGCGGTCTTTTTTTCGGAGTACCTGCCGCGCGGTCTGCGACTCGTCGCCAAGACCTCAGTCGAGCTGCTCGCGGCGGTTCCGTCCGTCGTCTATGGTTTGCTCGGCGTGGCGTTTCTTCGCGATTGGATCTACCGCCTGCTGACGCCGTGGGATCCGTTGAGCGGAGACACGTTGCTGACCGCCGGCGTGCTCGTCGCGGCGATGATTCTGCCGACGGTCGTGACGCTCTGCGACGATGCGCTGCGCGCGGTTCCCGCCACGCAGCGAGACGCGGCCCGCGGG
>JBGTGS010000051.1:0-8354 GCA_041746615.1 Opitutaceae bacterium
GCGATGGCGCGGGCGATGGCCACGCGCTGCTGCTCCCCGCCCGAGAGCTGGGCCGGGACGTGGTCCATGCGCGGGGTGAGGTCGACCATCGCGAGTGCTTCCGCCGGCGTCATGGGGTTGCGGGCCACCTCGGTGATGAGGGCGACGTTCTCCCGGGCGGTGAGGCTCGGGATGAGGTTGTAGAACTGGAAGACAAAACCGACGGCATTGCGCCGGAATCGGGTCAGGCCGGCCTCGTCTGCAGTCCCGAGGTTCCAGCCCCGATAATGCAGGGTACCTGCCGTGGGGGTGTCGAGTCCGCCGAGCAGGTTCAGCAGGGTGGACTTGCCCGATCCCGAGGCGCCCAGCAGGACGACCAATTCACCGGGGTGGAGGTCGAGATCAATGCCGTCGAGGGCATGCACTGCGGCGTACCCGGTACCATAGGTCTTGCAGAGCCCACGCACATGAAACGACGGCTCGCCTGCGGCGCGGGGCGTGGTGTGGGTGGCGAGTTCGGCTGCGTTCATGGCGGACCCGCGACTCCGGCAGGAGAAGCCGCGTCAGTACGGTTCAGTCCACCGGCTCGCCGCCGGTAACGGTGGCGCCGCCGGTGACGGTGACCTTCTCCATGATGGCCTCTGAAAGTTTGGCGGCGAGTTCGGGCTTTTCCTTGATCGCCTGTTTGGCGGCATCGCGGCCCTGGCCGACGAGTTCACCTTCGTAGGAGATCCACGAGCCCTTTTTCTCCAGAATCTTGTGTTCAAGGCCGAGATCGAGGAGGGAGCCCGTGCGGGAGATGCCCTCATCGTACATGATGTCGAATTCGCACTCGGTGAAGGGAGGGGCGACCTTGTTCTTGACGACCTTGATCTTGGTGCGGTTGCCGATGACCTTGCCGTCGGGGGTCTTGATCTGCTCCTTGCGACGGATGTCGATGCGGATCGAGGAAAAGAACTTCAGCGCACGGCCGCCGGGGGTCGTCTCGGGGCTGCCGAACATGACGCCGATCTTTTCGCGAATCTGATTGGTGAAGATACAGATGCACTTGGTCTTACTGACCACGGCGGTGAGACGGCGCATGGCCTGACTCATCAGCCGGGCCTGGGAGCCGACGGTGGCGTCACCCATCTGGCCGTCGAGTTCCTGCCGGGAGATGAGGGCGGCAACGGAATCGATGATGATGACGTCGATGGCGTTGGAGCGGATGAGGGTCTCGGTGATGTTGAGGGCATCCTCACCGCTGTCAGGTTGGGAAACGAGCAGGTCGTCGAGGTTGACGCCGACCACGCGGGCGTACTTCGGGTCGAGGGCATGCTCAACGTCGATGAAGGCGGCGAGGCCGCCGCGGCGCTGGGCCTCGGCGATGACACTCAGGCAAAAGGTGGTCTTGCCGGAGGATTCCGGTCCATAGATCTCGATGATACGGCCGCGCGGGAGGCCCTTGCCGCCGAGGCAGAGATCGATGGCGAGGGAACCGGTGGAGACGGTCTCAACCGTCATCTTGTGGTTGTCACCCAGACGCATGATCGAGCCCTCGCCGAATTGCTTGGTGATGGCGCTGACGGCGAGGTCGATGTTCTTGCGGTCGGCGACGGCCGGAGCGGCGGAGGCGGTTTTGGCGGGTGAGGCTTTGGCCATGGAGGAGGGTGGTCTAGGGTTGGAAAATGCGATTGAGTGTCCGAACGTGAATCCTCCGGCCCCCGGGAAGCAAGCCCGGCTTGGCAGGAAAATGCAATAGATGCCGAAAACCGCTCAGGCGTAACCGTAGTGGGCTCGGAACCACTCGACAAACCCCCGGAGCCCCTCTTCGAGCGGGACCTTCGGGGCATAGCCGACGGCCGCACTCACGCGGTCGAGGCTGGCGCAGGTTTCAACCATGTCACCGGGTTGGGGCGGGAGCAGCTCAATCACCGCTTTTTTGCCGAGGACTTCCTCGAGCATGCGCACGAACAACTGCATCTCGATCGGCCGGTGATGGCCGAGATTAAAAATCCGATAGCGCGGCTCCCCATCCTTGGGCTCCCCGGGCGCGGTCGGTTGCAGGAGGACCTTGAGCAGACCGGTTGCCACATCATCAACGTGGGTGAAGTCTCGCCGGTTGCGTCCGTGATTGAAGAGCTGGAGCGGGGTGCCCTCGCAGATGGCCTTTGCGAAGATCATCGGGGTCATGTCCGGGCGTCCCCAGGGCCCGTAGACGGTGAAGAAGCGCAGCCCGGTGATGTTCAGGCCATAGAGATGGGCGTAACTGTAAGCCATGAGCTCGTTGCTGCGCTTGGTGGCCCCATAAAACGACACCGGCCGATCGGCGGGCTGGTCCTCCGAATAGGGTGCCGTGGACCCGGCCCCGTACACACTGCTGGATGAAGCGAACACCAGATGCTTGGGTGGACGGACCCGGCAGGCCTCGATCACACTCAAAAATCCGTCCACGTTGCTGTGCACGTAGGCTGCGGGGTTTTCCACGCTGTAGCGGACTCCCGCTTGCGCCCCGAGATGGATGACGTAGTCAGGCTGGAAATGGTTATAAAGCCCGGCAAAGGCCGTCGCATCGGCAAAATCCGCCTGCACGAAGCGAAAATCCTCAAAGCCGGCGAGCTGATCCAGCCGCGCGCGCTTGAGTTCCACCGGATAGTAGTCCCCCAGGTTATCGATCCCCAGCACCTTGCACTTGCCGGATGCCACCAGGCGACGGCAGACATGGTAACCGATGAAACCGGCGGCACCGGTGACGAGGACGTTCATGGTCGCGGTCATAGGGGATCACCCGGTGCTCCGCTAGCCCCAAAATTTAACTCCGATCATAAATCATTCGACCCGCTCAGCCCAACCGGCGGGGAAGAATACCGCGCATCCGGCAAATCATCACGCGGTCGCAGCGCCTCGCGCAGCAGGGCAGGGGATTGATGCAAGACGAGGCAGCAAGAGGAGGGGTCCCCCTTGCCATATCCCGCTTGCCTAAGCATCAACCTGAGCTACGGATACGATCCGGTTAGGTTGCTTTCAGCGATCCATACAAAATCCTACGCATTGTGAGAATGAGAACATGTCGGTTCGTCTTCCTGTCTGGCATGCTTGCCATGCTGGCCGGAGCCTCCGCCAACGCCCAGGTCATCGCGGACGTCATCTTCTTGGAGAAATTGACCCGCTACGAGCAGACGTCCGGCACCGCCCCCGTCCTGAACACCGGCTACGACGATGGCGCCTATCGTTTCGACGTCTCCATCCTGAATTTCAACGATGACGACGTCAGTGGCATCACCCCGCCCGTTGTCTCCCTCGCCGCCGGTTCCACCGCGCCGGACACCATTCCCACTGCCCACAATGGCGGGACCTTGATCTACAACAGCGGCGGCGGCGATTGGCGCTACGGCGCTCCGGACGGTTTCGGATGGAACGCCACCTCGACCGCCACGCTGGACACCCTTTTCGCCGATGGAGCACATTCCATCAACCTGCAGGGCAGCACCTACTCGCTGGACAACAGTGGCCACATCTATCCGGGAGTTGTCCCGACCGTGACGATGACGGGCGGTTTCTGGTCCGGCGGTAAATACGTCATTGATGTCAACCAAGCCCTGACGATCGCAACGACCGTTTTTTCGGATTACAGCACCGCAGGCATAGGGGGGTTTGTGAACCTAAACGTGGACGACGTGAACAGCATCGTCCATCTGTCCCGGATTGCACCGTCCGGCTTCATCACCAACGAGTTGACCAACTCCGCCACGATGACGATTGCTGCGGGCACCCTCGTGGCTGGCCAAGACTACTACGGCTTTGCGAATTTCTCCACCTTTGTGGATCAGGACACCCAGAATCCCCTGGTCTTCAGTGCGGCGTTGTGGGGCAATGAGACAAATTTCACCCTTCAGGCCATCCCGGAGCCCTCGACCTACGCGCTGATGGGAACCGGTCTCGCCATCATGGCATTGCTGCATCGCCGACGCCGGCCCCGCTGAAAAGGGGCGCATGCAACCTGCTCCCGGGTTTGAGGGTGGCGATCGGAGTAAGGGGGAGCTGGAAGCTCCCCCCACCATAGTAGCGGGAGCATCTTGCTCCCGCTTTGAGTCACGCCCGGGTCACAACCGCGCACCGTGGTCCGCCTCGAGCGCAAAAATGTTTCGCATAGACGCGCAAAATCTGCCGAACCGCGCAAGATTCGACTCTTTTCGAACCGCGCGGCCCAAACCGGCCCGCAGAATGCTGGAATTTGTCCAACCTTTCGCTTGAATGGGCCAAATCCACTCCTATAGATTGCCACGCTTTTGTCCTTAATATCACTTATCGCATGAAGATACTCGCATACCTGAAACCGCAATGTGGCTGGTCCAACGGCGTTCGCGCCATCATGCGCAAGTACAACCTCGCCTACGACGACATCGACATCATCAACAACCGCGAGAACTACGCGGAGATGGTCCGCAAGTCCGGCCAACCTCTCTCGCCCTGCGTCGAAATCGACGGCGTCATGCTCGCCGACATCTCCGGGGAGGAAGTGGAGAACTACCTGTTATCCAACGATCTCGTGAAGCCCAATGAGGCCCAACCCGAGGTACCCACCAACGCCGCCTGTTCCGATGAGGAACACGAGCGAATGGCTACTAAAACGATCCGCTTCTTCTGATTTCGGAGGGCACGCACCACTCCCTTGGGCCGGCTCTCGCGTGCGAGACCCCGGCCTTTTTTATCGCCCACGCCTCCCTTCATTCCGACATCGTCCCCTCCTCCTTTCCCGCCATGGCCAAGATCATCCCGTCCCCCCTGTACCACCCTGACCAGGAGCATGACGCCTGCGGCGTCGGCTTCATCGCGAAACTCTCCGGTGAACGTTCCTATGATGTGGTCAACCGCGCGATCTCGGCCCTGAAGGCCCTGGCCCACCGCGGCGCCATCGACGCGGATGCCGTCACCGGCGACGGCGCCGGCCTCCTGACCCAGATTCCCGTGGAGCTCTTCCGCGAAACCCTCACGAAGAAAAAGAAGACCCTCCTCCGCGACGCCGACCTCGGCGTCGGCATGTTCTTCCTGCCTCGCGAGGACGAATCCGCCCAGGTCGCCTGCAAAAAAATCGTCGAGAAGGCCGTCAAACACGAAGGCCTCACCTTCCTGTGCTGGCGCGATGTGCCCACGGACTCCTCCTGCCTCGGCCGCAAGGCTCTCGATACCCAGCCGCTCATCCTCCAGGCCCTCGTCGGCCGCCCCGACGACGCGATCAGTGACGACGAATTCGAGCGCAAGCTCTTCCTCGCCCAGAACTCCCTCGAGCGCCAGGTCATCGAGGCCAAGATCGAGGGCTTCTACATCTGTTCCTTCTCCGCCCGGACCATCGTTTACAAGGGGCTGCTCACACCCGCGCAGATCCGCAAGTACTTCAGCGACCTCAAGTCGCCCAAATTCACCAGCGCCTTCGCGATCTTCCACCAGCGCTACTCCACCAACACCTTCCCTACCTGGCACCTCGCCCATCCGTTCCGGATGATGGCGCACAACGGCGAGATCAACACCATCCGCGGCAACCGCAACCTCATGCGCGCCCGCGAGCGGTCCACCGCCTACGGGGTCTGGGGCGAACGCTTCCACGATCTCAAGCCCCTCGTTCAGCCCGGCATGTCGGACTCCGCCTCCTTCGACAACGCCCTCCAGCTCATCACCCTCGGCGGACGCAGCCCCCTGCATGCCTCCATGCTGATGATGCCCCCGGCCTGGGAAAAGGACGATAAGCTGTCCCCCGAGGCCCGCTCCTTCTTCCGCTATCATGCGTGCATGATGGAGCCGTGGGACGGCCCCGCCGCCATCATCTTCACCGATGGCCGTGTGATCGGCGCCGCCCTTGATCGCAACGGCCTGCGTCCCGCCCGTTACAAGATCTTCGATGACGGCTACGTGATCCTCGCCTCCGAGGCCGGACTCGTCCACGACTTCCCCGGCAAGGTCGTCGAGGCAGGCCGCCTCGGCCCCGGCCGCATGATCGCCGTCGATTTCGCCGAGCAGAAATTCTTCCACGACGAGGAGATCAAGTCCCGCTTCACCAAGGACCCGCACTTCCAGCAGTGGTGCGACCAGCACCTCGTCAATCTGCACCGCTTCGCGGCCAAGTCCTCCGGCGATTCCAAAACTGAAACCCCGGATTTCAAATCCGAGGAAATCAGCCTGCCCGTGCAGCTCGCCTTCGGCTACGAGTCCGACGAGCAGGAACTCGTCCTCACCCCGCTCGCCGAGGGCCTCGAGCCCACCGGCTCCATGGGCGACGACACCCCGCTCGCCGTCCTCTCCCGCCGGCCGCGTCTACTCTATACTTATTTCAAACAGCTCTTCGCCCAGGTCACCAACCCGCCGATCGACTCGATCCGTGAGAAGGCGGTCATGTCCCTGACCATGTACCTCGGCGGACGTCTCGGTCTCTTCGAGGAGTTTCCCAAGACGAGCGGATTCGCCGAACTCGACTCGCCCGTGCTGCAGTCCTCGGAAATCGACGCCCTTTTCGACGTGCCCTTCCTCAAGAACCGCGTCGTGCGCCTCTCCGTCCTCTTTGACGCCGCCGCCGCCGGCCCGGCCGGCCTCGAGGCCGCGGTCAAGGATCTCGCCAAGCGCGCCCAGGACGCCGTCGAGAACGGCAGCGCCAAGGTCCTCATCCTCTCCGATCGCGGCGTCACCGCCACCAAGGCCGCCATTCCCATGCTCCTCGCGACCGGCGCGGTGCACCAGCAGCTGGTCCGCGCCGGCCTACGCCTGAAGTGCGACCTCGTCGCCGAATCCGGCGAGGCCCGCGATGTCCACCACCTGGCCTGTCTCCTCGGATTCGGTGCCAACGCCATCAATCCCTACCTCGCTCTGGAAGTTGTCGGCGACATCGCCACGTCCGGCAAGACCACCAAACCCGTCGAGCCCGCCCAGGCCCGCATCAATTACAAGAACGCCATCGGCGCCGGTCTGCTCAAGATCATGGCCAAGATGGGCATATCCACCCTGCACAGCTACCGCGGCGCCCAGATCTTCGAGGCCCTCGGCATCTCCCACAAGGTCATCGACGAGTGCTTCACCGGCACACCGACACCCATCGGCGGCATCGACTACGTTCAGATCGCCGAAGAAACCCTCCGCCGGCACGCCCGTGCCTTCCCCGCACCCGAGGCCACCGAGCCCGCGATTACCGCCCTCCAGCCCGAGGGCTACTACCGCGTGAACAAGCGCGGCGAGGGTGAGTTCCACGGTTGGAATCCCAAGGTCGTCGCCTCCATGAACAAGTTCGTGAAGGCCGGTACCTTCGATGGCTATCAGGAATGGAAAAACCAGTCCGACGAACACCCGCCACTCGCCCTCAAGGACCTGCTCAAGATCCGCTTCGACGCCGCCAAGCCCGTCGCCATCGACGAGGTCGAAGGCATTGAGGACATCCGCAAGCGCTTCACCACCGCGGGCATGTCCCTCGGCGCCCTCTCCCCCGAGATGCACGAGGCCCTCGCCATCGCCATGAACCGCATCGGCGGCAAGTCCAACTCCGGTGAGGGCGGCGAGGATCCCGAACGCTTCAACGTGCGCGACAACGGCGACAACGCCAATTCCGCCATCAAGCAGATCGCCTCCGGCCGCTTCGGCGTCACCGCCGCCTACCTCGCCTCCGCCAAGGAGATCGAGATCAAGATGGCCCAGGGCGCCAAGCCCGGTGAGGGCGGCCAGCTGCCCGGCACCAAAATCACCCCGCTGATCGCGCAACTGCGGTTCTCCGTGCCCGGTGTCACCCTCATCTCACCGCCACCCCACCACGACATCTACTCCATCGAGGATCTCGCGCAGCTCATCTTCGACCTCAAGGAGGTCAACCCGCGTGCCAAGGTCTGCGTGAAACTGGTCTCGTCCTCCGGCGTCGGCACCGTCGCCGCCGGCGTGGCCAAGGCCTACGCCGACGTCGTCCTCGTCTCCGGCCATGATGGCGGCACCGGCGCCTCGCCGATAGCCTCCATCAAGAACGCCGGCTCCGCCTGGGAAATCGGCGTCGCCGAGGCCCACCAGGTCCTCATGATGAATGGACTCCGCGGCCGCGTCGTCCTCCGCACCGACGGCGGCATGAAGACCGGGCGCGACATCGTCATCGCCGCCCTGCTCGGCGCCGAGGAGTTCAACTTCGGCACCGCCGCCCTCATCGCGGCCGGCTGCGCCATGTTCCGCGTCTGCCACCTCAACACCTGCCCCGTCGGCGTCGCCACCCAACGCGAAGACCTGCGCGCCAAGTTCCGCGGCAAGCCCGAGAACGTCATCAACTTCTTCAACGCCGTCGCCGAAGACGTCCGCCACTACCTCGCCAAACTCGGTGCCCGCACCCTCAACGAGATCATCGGCCGCGTGGACCTCCTCCAGCAGATCGACGACCCCGC